>JAFGCD010000156.1 GCA_016932835.1 Sedimentisphaerales bacterium | reverse complement strand
TGAGGCAACCAAATTGGAGTGAGAAAGTATAACAACTCACCACAATTTTCGCGACTCAGTTGCACTTATGAGTTGAATCCGCTTAAGCCTCGATCAATGAAATCCTGTGTTATCTTTCCAATGTTTTGTCTAAGATCACTTTCATTTCCTGATAAATAATCTTTTCTGAGTAATTCAACGATGATAACAGGATTTTCTTCTTCGAGACTCATTTTGGGGGATGAAAAAGCTTACTTTTTTGCTCTCTCTGCCTCTAAACAAATGACTCTATCTTTTCCTTACAAGCGCTATTTGTCAAATGATGGAGTTTCTGAACTCGTTTGGCTAAGTATTCTAACTCCTTCTCTTTGCAGTAGTTGATTGCGAATCAACTCCCGCTCGAATGTTCCTTGATTCTCGCATCGCAGTATCTATCTGCCTTAAGGCAGGTCATGTAGGTATTATGTCATGGAAAGATAGAAAGTGGAAGTGAAAAATACAGAATTGCCGACTTTCTTCGCCCGCCCAACTTGAAGTCACAATCTGTGATTTCAAGTTCTCAAATTTCCCCCCAACTCCATCCGTCGAATATTGCTTTTTCAAACCGCCTCCCTGTTAAAGTGCTGGCGTTGAATTGTCGCGCTTGTGTATAATTGTCGCGATGTATATGGAATCAGTTTCGCCGCCGGCGCTATCCGGCTGAAAGAAAAAGGATGATACGACGAATCCAATTCACAGATGTCTTCACGCCGCAGGCACGGCGGCGATGGAATAAGATACCCGAATGGGCCCGCAGGAAGATTCTCGACAACGTCTTCTGCGTCAAATGTCGCCGCTCCGGGACAATTATTCTCGAAACGGCGCAAATGAAGAAAGGAGACCTGATCCTGCGGGGCAAGTGCGCCGATTGTGGACACGACGTCTGCCGACTGGTTGAACCGGAATGCGAATGAACAAGCACCGAGCCGCCTGTTGTACTGCAACGAGTTGGCGTAGCATTGCCTCTGGAATTCGGCACGAGCGGCAGCATGCGCGAAAACCCGGTGACGGCTAAACCACTGGCAGACGGCTGGGGCGGTCGTGTATAATTTTGGTGATTGGCCGAAAGGGCAGAATCGTCAGCGCTGCCAGTGGTCGGCGGCTTTGTAATCATCGAGGAGCAGCGAATATGAAAACGGCCTACAATAAATCGAAAGAGGCAAAGATGAATTTGTCCCGCAGGGATTTTGTCCGAGGCATCGCGGCGGCGGGCGCATTTACGATCGTCCCGCGCAGCGTCCTGGGCGGCGCGGGCAATACGCCGCCCAGCGAGAAGCTCAATATCGCCGCTATCGGCGCCGGCGGCAGAGGCGCCGACAACCTTCGCGGCCTCGAATCCGAAAATATCGTCGCCCTGTGCGATGTCGATTTCAAACAGGCCGCAGCCACCTTCCGCAGATACCCCGATGCGAAAAAATACCGCGACTTCCGCAGGATGCTCGACGCCGAAAAAGGTATCGACGCCGTAATGGTCGCCACGCCCGACCACGTCCACGCAATCGCAACCCTCACCGCGATCAAGCTGGGTAAACACGTTTACTGCGAAAAGCCGCTGACCCACACCGTCAAGGAAGCGCGGCTCGTCGCCGAGGCCGCCCGCAAATACAAGGTCGCCACGCAGATGGGCATCCAGGGCCATTCCGGCGAAGGAATCCGCCTGCTGGCCGAATGGATCGCAGACGGCGCAATCGGCGAGGTCCGCGAGGTCCACTCCTGGACCGACCGGCCCAAAGGCTGGTGGCCCCAGGGCGTCGCCAGGCCTGAAGACACGCCGCCGGCGCCCGAAACCCTCGACTGGGACCTCTGGCTCGGCCCGGCCCCGCAGCGCCCGTACAACCCCGCATACGTGCCGTTCAGGTGGCGGGGCTGGTGGGATTTCGGAACCGGCCCGCTCGGAGATATGGGAATCCACAATTCCTCGCCCATCTTCCAGGCCCTCAAGCTCGGCTATCCTACCAGTATCGAGCCTCTCGCCCAGAAGGGCTGCAACAAGGAGACCGGCCCGGAAAACGCAATCGTCCGCTACGAATTCCCGGCACGCGGCAGCCTGCCGGGCGTAACGCTTACCTGGTACGACGGCGGCAACATGCCTCCGAGACCCGAGGAGCTCGAAGAAGGACGCCCCTTCGGCGACAGCGACGGCGGGAGCCTGTTTATCGGCAGCAAGGGCAAGATACTCGCCCCCGGCTGGTGCGCAGAGAGCCCCAGGATAATCCCCGAAACGAAGATGAAGGCGTACAAGCTGCCGCCCAAAACAATCCCGCGCTCGCCCGGCCATTACGCCGAATGGATCGCCGCCTGCAAGACAGGCTCGCCCACCACGGCCAATTTCCAGTTCGCAGGCCGGCTGACCGAGGTAATGCTCGCAGGCAATATAGCAGTGCGAACCGGCAGGAAGCTCACCTGGGATGGTCCCAATATGACATGCACGAATGTGCCCGAGGCAAATGAATATGTTCACTGCTCCTATAGAAAAGGGTGGGAGCTATAATCGCCGCTTGGCCGTTAGAAGGCGGAAAACCAAACGCCCCGTATGAATCGCCGGTCAATCCGCTGCGAACCGGCGCCGCTTACGCACAAAATGTCCGAAAGTCCGCATCCTTTTTTCTCAATCGACCTTCCTCTCTTGACGAAATCAATTCCTGCGGCTATGATATAGGTGAAGTTTGTCGGGCTGAGGAGAGTTAAGCCGAATAGCAACGGCAGGTGATTCTGATTGGGTGCTTTCATGAAGTTGGAGATGCAGGGAACCATGCGGATGGAGCAGCGAATGAAGCTTGCTCCGCACATGATCCAGTCGATGGAGATTCTCCAGATGCCGATCCTTGCGCTGCAGGAAAGGATCGAGCAGGAACTCAACAGCAATCCCGTTCTCGAACTGGCCGAGCCGCAGGCCGGCGACGCCGAAAGCCGAATGGACGAACAGCAATCCGCCGATGACACCGGCGAGGACGTAAGCGAGAAGGACCTCGTCGTCGATACCGACAACAACAAGATCGAGGACTTCGAGCGTCTCGACAGCATCAGCGGCGATTTTCACGACTACGGCGACTACATGGGCCAGGCCGGGCCGTACCGACGTCGAGCAGCCGCCGACGAACCCGACAGAAAGCTCGAAGCCCTCAAGAACACCGCCGCCCCGCCCCAGTCACTGCACGAATACCTGACCGAGCAATGGCTGTTCATCGATGCCGAACCCGCCGTCAAAGAAGCGGGCGGCTTAATCATCGACTACATCGATCAGAGAGGATACCTCACCGTCCGCATTGAGCAACTGCACAACAAAGACAAGAACAATTTCACGCTCGACGACCTCAAGGAGGCCCTCGCCCTCATACAGCAGCTCGAACCTGCCGGGGTCGGCGCAAGGGACCTGGGCGAATGCCTGCTCATACAGATGCGCCAGAGCGGCGAGGATATGAGCTTCGAGATGAAGCTTGTCAGCGAACACATGGATGATCTTCTCGACAATCGCCTGCCCGACATTGCCAGGAAGATGCGGTGCAGCATAGAGGCGGTCAACCAGGCCGTGGAGCGCATGAGCAAGCTCGATACGTCACCGGGTCTGCAGATCGGCCGCGAGCAGAACCATCCCGTCAGCGCCGATGTGATAGTCAAAGAAGGCGACAAGCCCGGCGAATATATCGTCAGTCTTGCCGACTCTAATCTGCCCCGCCTGCAAATCGGCGACTATTACGCGAAATTGGTCAAGGATCGCAGCGTTGCCCAGGACACTAAGCAGTTCCTGCAGAATAATATCCGCTCGGCGCAATGGATAATAGACGCGATAGAGCAGCGAAAGAATACGCTGTTGCGGGTGACAGAAGCCGTCGTCAAGCACCAGAGAGACTTTTTCGACAAGGGCCCCCTGCATCTTCATCCGCTGCCTATGTCGAAGGTGGCCGATGAGGTCGGCGTGCACCTTGCGACGGTATCGCGGGCCGTCGCGGGAAAATATGTTCAGTACGCTTCCGGCGTTATGCCTTTGCGAAAGTTCTTCAGCGGGGGCGTCGAGGACGCCAACGGCCAGGCCAAAAGCTGGGAGGCGATTCGAGCGAGACTCCAGGAGATTATAGAGGCCGAAGACAAAACCAGACCGCTAAGCGACGACCAGATTAGAAAGCATCTGGCTGAGGCGGGGATAGAAAACCTCGCCAGAAGAACGGTCGCGAAATACAGAAAACTCCTGGATATCCCCGCGGCAAGGTTCCGGAAAAAGTATTAGCCGGTCGCTCAATTCACCCGAAAAGTTTGCCTATCGCTACAAATGCCGGGAACGTGCGGGGATTGGATTCGGATGTCGGATGAGTAGATGAGTAAATGGGTGGATGAATTGGATAGTGGAAAGGTAGGGATTCGGAAATTCGGGGGGAAAACGTGGAAAATCACGCTTTTTTTATTGGGGCACCCTTGATATTGGCCTAAAAAT
>JAFGCD010000155.1 GCA_016932835.1 Sedimentisphaerales bacterium | reverse complement strand
ATTTTTAGGCCAATATCAAGGGTGCCCCAATAAAAAAAGCGTGATTTTCCACGTTTTCCCCCCGAATTTCCGAATCCCTACCTTTCCGCTATCCAATCCCGCCCCGCCGACAATACGACATACGCCTGCCCCCCGGAAACACAAACCCAACGTGTCGCGGCGAAGCCGGATCAGCCTTAATGATCAATCATCAATAATCGATTCAAAACCTGCTGTATGACCGATACTACCTCTAACAACATCCGAGACAATGCAAGGGTAAATCCCACCTGCTGGGGACCGATTATGAACGGAAACGTAACTCTGGCATTACTGCTGACACTCTTGGCGGGCCTGTCCACCGGCATCGGCAGCGCCATCGCCTATTTCATCCGAAAGCCGAAGATAGCCTATCTGGCCTTCTCGCTGGGCCTTTCAGCCGGGGTCATGGTTTACATCTCTTTCATGGAAATGCTCCCGAAAGCAATAGTGGATATCGGCGAATTATGGGCCATCGTCGCATTTTTCGTCGGCATAGGCGTAATAGCCCTGATAGACCTGCTCGTCCCGGAACCGCAGAACCCCCACGATTTCACCGGCCTGGACGCCCCCGCCGACCGCCCCGACACCGACAAACTCATGCGAACAGGCCTGATGACCGCACTGGCAATCGGAATACACAATTTCCCCGAAGGTCTGGCCACATTCGCAGCAACCCTCGGCGACGCAAAGCTCGGCGTATTCATCGCAATCGCAATCGCAATTCACAACATCCCCGAAGGAATCGCCGTCTCGGTCCCGATCCTCTTCGCCACCGGCAATAAGAATAAGGCATTCTACTACTCGTTTCTCTCCGGCCTATCCGAGCCTGTCGGGGCAATCATAGGCTATCTGATCCTCATGCCGTTCTTAACGCCCGCCCTGCTCGCGGCCCTGCTGGCATTCATAGCAGGGATTATGATATACATCTCGCTCGACGAACTGCTGCCAATGGCCCACAAGTTCGGCCACGGACACCTCGTAATAGGCGGAATAGTCGCCGGCATGTTGATAATGGCGATCAGCCTGCTGATGATGTGAGCTTACCTCAGGATGCCAATAATGCCGGTATGCCTGCTAATGGCTAAACCGCGATCAGGGTATCTTGTAGTACCATTTGCCGTCTTCGCGCTTGACTGCGTAGCCGTCCGACTCGCCGCTGGTCTTGGCAGGATCGCACTTGAAATGCAGCTTGATACGCTTGGTATCGGGATCCTTCCATATTTCTCGTATCGACAGGCGATAAACAACCGAGGGATTCGACAAGGTATCGCCGAGAGCGATTTTGTCCTCGGCCTGTTCGAAATCGCTCCAATGGCGATCAACAACAGCTCGGCACCTGCCGATGTGAGAGCCGAGATAAAGCCCGGCGAAGAACCCGAGACACAGCAGTGCCATCGCTAACGTGATACAGAGCAATACCTTCTGGCGCCTGAGCTTCATGACGTACTCGAACCTAAGAAGTCCCCCTGCTTGCCCGGCAGAATTGGCCCATAAGGTCCATCGCCCGCATCATCGCTTCGGCTGAACCGTCCATCTTTGCGTATGCATCGACCAATTCGAGCAGTTCGGGCGCCGCCGGGCTTTCGCCGAAGTGGTGAGCGGTATTGACGATGCCGGCATCCAGGCCGTACTCCATCGCCTTGGCGACGTACGCCCTGCAGATGCCGACCTTCCTGGCGGGCAGGTCTCGCGCGCAATTGCTCACGCCCAGCGAGCAGTGCACGCCGGCCATGGCGGGGTCGTTTTTGATTTTCTTTATAGTCTCGAATGCTCGATACGTATAGCCGGCTGCGCCCGGCTGCATCGGCATATCAATCGCCAGGGGAAAAACGGTCGAATCGAAGAATATCTCGCCGGCCTTGAAACCGTACTCGCCGACGGCACAATCGAATATCCGCTTTGCAAGGCAATACAATTCGTCCACGCTGTGCGAGTCGCCCGGCCCGGCGGCGGCCTCCTCGCTTACCAGAAGACCGACCACCGCATAGTCGAACTCCTTCTTGAGCGGCAGCATTGCCGTCATCGTATAATCCTTAACCGAGTTCAGCAGGGGCTGGGGCACGGCTTGATCGCCGGTGTACCATTCTTCGAGGCCCGCTGTGAGGATGTTGTTGTCGCTGCTGTCGATACAGACCGGCACGCCCCGCCCGAACCTGCGAATCAGCCGAACGTATTCGACCATCATCTGCACTGCAACGGCAGGGTCACTCTCGCCGAAAGCATCCAGATTAACTGCGATATAATCGGCGCCGTCGGCGACCTGAGATTCGATCAGGTCCTTGATGTAATCCAATTGGTCACTCGGTTTCGAATAGGCCTCGGCGCCGAGTTCGGCCAATTGCCTCATTACGGCTCCTGTCTTCGGAATCGAAGCATGAATCGATTCGCCGATAGCGATTAACGATTTTCCCAAATCACAATCCTTTCCCGGCTTTTGCGGAGCCGAAAACCAATCCTGCCGCCGTTAAACAGCGTCCCTTCGCCTGTCGTTTGCTTCAGGCTGCGATTCTACAGCGGCCTTGCCCCGCGGACAAGAGCCAACCGACAAAGTTGCCTTTTCCACAGCCTTTCGGTCATTGCCGTGCCGATTCTTACGCGCAATAATCGGTCTGCGGGCGTTGTATGCTTTCTTACGGCTCATTCGGCGCCGCAACACTACGCGAAGGCTTGTTCGGCTGCCATCGAGCCGTTGTGGATAACCTGTTGATAACTCCGGTTGTCTGCAAGAAAGGTGTCGTACAGTATGGCCGAAGGCGTTTGGTAAAATAGGCAATGTTCGGCGCTGCCCTTTTTCGAATCGTTTGGACGGGGGTGGTTTTTACGCTAAAACCTTCTTAGTACATGCTTTACGTTTGTAGATAAATCCAACAGGTTTAATCCGCTTTTCTTTTTGTGTTGCGGGCGGGAAATAGTCCGGAATTCAGGCTTGATTGGAGCAAGAGGGGCACAAATTTTGCCGCTGGTGGATAATTCGTAGAAAAGGGTTTCGGCGGCGCGGTATTTGCTGTCTCTTTACAAGCTGATTTCGCAGGAATCCTGGGGTTTTTTGGTTTCTTTTGGCCTGTAAGCCGTATAATTGCTCAAGGCGAGCGATGGCCGGTTTGAGTTATGGCCCTGTAATACGGTAAGGAGCAACGAATGACGGCAGCTAACAAGTGTCTTATGGTCGGGCTGTTGGCAGTCTTGTCGGCTGCCCCGGGGTGCAGCAGGTCTTTGTCGGGGTTGAGCAGTTCGGATTGGGGGCCGTCGGCTGAGGGCCTGCAATGCAGGCTTGCGGTCGAGCGCCAAACATGGCGGGCTGACGAGACTTTGAGCTTCAGTTTCGATCTGCGCAACCGCGGCAGGCGAACCTTCGCATTCTGGCCCAGGCAGAAGGTCGAGCTTGCGGAGATCGAGTTTGACGGGAAGTGGTATCGCTGGCCGAGAGACGTCAAGACCGAAGGGCAAGTCTGGAAGTTAGGGCCCGGCTCGCAATACTACGCCGTGACAATCGAATTAGACAGGCAATTCGGAATCGATATTCGGCCGGGCCGGCATACGGTCCGGCTGGCGTATGTGCTCGAAGGCGTGCGGGTGGTGAGCAACCCGGTCGCAATCAGAATCGTGGCCGCTGATTAGAGTCCTGCTGCGGCGGGATTCGCGAAGCACGAGGCATAGGGCACTGCCGCAGCACAAGCGGAGACGAGGAGCACGCGTTTCGAAGATCGTTGTGATAATCTTCATCAAAGAGGTGCGAATATGAGAAAAGGCGTATTTCAGACGAGGTCAATTCGAGGTCAGCGGCGGATTCGGATGATTATTGCGGTTCTGCTGGCGGCTGTTTGGGTCGGGCAAGTGTCGGAGGGGGCGGGTTTTCTTCGGACACGGGAACATGACATGGTGGACGAAGACGGGAACGTGGTTCTTCTGCGAGGGGTGGGTTTGGGCAACTGGTTTCTGCCGGAAGGATATATGTGGAAGTTTGGGGATCGGGGCGACCGGCCCAGGAAAATCGAGACCCTCGTCAGGGAGATGGTCGGGGAGAAGGCGGGAGAGCGCTTCTGGCGGGAATTTCGGCGTAATTACATTACGGAAGCGGATATCCGGCGGATTTCCGAGTTGGGATTCAATTCTGTTCGGCCGGCCCTGAATGCAAGGCTCTTTCTCACAGAAGGCGAGAACGCAGTTTATGTTTCCGAGGGTTTCGATCTGCTGGATAATCTGGTCAAATGGTGCAAGAAGTACGGTGTTTATGTCATTATCGATATGCACGGCGCTCCGGGGGGCCAGACGGGGACGAATATCGACGACAGTCCTCATGATGAGGTGGGGCTGTTCACGGAGCCGCGAAACCAGGAGCGGCTTATCGACCTGTGGGTGAAGATTGCCGATCTGTATAAGAACGAGCCGGCAGTAGCGGCTTACGACCTTCTCAACGAGCCTCTTCCTCAGCGAACCGGGGCGGCTGAGAAGTACAAGGCCGAACTCGAACCTTTGTACCGAAGGATTACCAAGGCCATTCGGACGGTCGATAAACGGCACATGATTACAGTGGAAGGGGCGGACTGGGCTAATGACTGGTCGGTCTTCACCAAGCGATTCGACGACAACATGTTCTACCAGTTCCATTACTACTGCTGGGACCGGCCGACGAAGCTCAAGGGCATTGCTTCCTACATCTCGAGACGAGAGACGCTGAACGCCCCGGTCTGGGTCGGAGAAACGGGGGAAAAGGACAATGCAATTTACTGGGGGACGACCCAGTACTTCGAGGCGAATAACATCGGCTGGTCGTTTTGGCCATGGAAGAAGATGGACGCCAACAACGGCCCCTGCTCGGTCAAGAGGCCTGCGGGGTGGGATGAGATTGCGGCGTTCTCTCGGGGCCAGGCCAAACCGTCGGCGGAACTGGCTCAAAAGGCGCTGGATGAATTAGTGGAAAATGTCAAGTTAGAGAACTGCGTGTTTCACCAGGACGTGGTCAATGCGATATTCCGCCGGGCTCCCGGAGTGGTGGAGGCGGAGAACTACGGGCATGAGGGTGCGGGCAAATCGTATTTTGTGAAGGATGCCGAGCGAAAGTCCGAACTCTACCGGACTTCGGAGCCGGTGCCGGTGGAGTCGACCGCCGGCGGCGGGGGCAGACGATCCCGATCGGGGCAATGTATTCGGCTGGAGGCGGGTGAATGGACCGCTTACACAATCCACAGTCTGACTGCAAAGGAATACCGGCTCTCGGCAAGGATCCGGGCGGTGAATGCTCCGGCTGAGCTGCAAGTCTCGATCGGGGGGCAAGAAGCGAAGGCGTCGGCGGGCGGGGAGGATTGGCAGGAGGCGGACTTAGGCAGCATGAAGCTGGCCGAAGGAGCTAATTCGTTCAAGGTCGCCGTCAAAAGCGGAGTGCTTCTGTGTGACCGGCTGCGCTTCAGTGAAGACTGAGAGAAAGCAGGCTTCAAAAGGAACCTGGTACAACGGGAATACGGTCCGCTGTATGCTACACAGATATTGAGTCGCTGCGCGACTTATTGAAGCAGGCCCCTCAGGGGCAGGCTGCGCTGCCTTAGGAGCAGATCGGGGCGACATAGTGACACGGAAGTGTTTTTCGTATTGGAGTAAAGGCTAATACTCAATTACAACGAGTGTTCGCGGGGTAATTTTTGTGAATTCGACTTTCGCCCCTGCGGTTTTCATATCGACTTCGCCGTCGATGCCAAGGATTAGGGTTTTTCTCGCGTTGGCCGGCTGGGGCAATTCGAGGACGGCGTCAACAGGCTCATCGTTAAAGTTTTCGACGACGGCGCAATTATCGCCGATCAGATAGAGGGCCACCTTGTTGGGGGCGTCGAATTTCACTGCAAAGGGGGCGAGCAGTTTTTCGCGGATGGGGCGGAGCTGCTGCCTTGAGAGCTTGAGGAGATTTTTCGGGTCGCCGGCCACTTCGAGGATGGTGACATTCGGTTTGTCGAGGCCGGTTTTGTCGAGCCGTTCGGCGAGGGTGTCGGTTATCAGGAGGGGCTTTGCTGCGGCGGTCATTGTGCGGAGCTTGGTTTTGAACTTGGGATCTTTGAGCGAATGGACAGGGAAGAAGGCAGCCTTTGCGTCGGTATCGATTGTTGCGGTTGGCACGAGGGGCAGGCCAAGCATTCCGACGAAGTCATAGACGTATTGCTCCCCGGCACCGTCGCTGTTGGGTGGTTTTGCGGCCATTATGCCCTTGATTGGTTTTCCGCGGACGATTTGGGCGAGCTTTAGAAGGCCGGGTATCTCTCTGCGGAGGGCGCGGACGTTGGCCGGGCCGGTCTGGTTCTGCAGCGAGCCGTAGCAGAAGAGCAGCATTTCTTTTGCGTCCGCGAGGACGGTCTGGCGGGCCTGTTCGAGGTAGGTGTTTTCCGTTGTTCCGTAGGGGTCGAACCATCCGCCGCCGGTCTTTGGCCCTCCTATTTCGCCGAGCCAGCGCATGATATAGTATGCTTCGTACTGGACTTTTCCGCCCCATCGGGGGTCTTCGAAGTTTCGCGTTTCGGTTCCGACCCATGTCTTGTCGTAGTCTGCGGACTGGCGGACGACTTCGTAACCTCGGTTGTGGAAGTTGTCGTACCACTGGGGGTACTTGATGATTATCTTAGCGTTGGGGTTTACGGCTTTGGCTGCGTCGAGGATAAGCTCGCGGCTGACTTTTCCTGCCATGAGCTCGCAGCGATACTGTGCCCACGGCTGCTCGCCCTTTGCGGCTTTGCACTGGTCGCACTGGCAGTCGGTGAAGAGGAAATCGTCTATCATAATCTCGTCGAAGATCGATGCGGTGTACTCGAATATTCGTTTGAGCTCGGCTTGCGTTTTCTCATCGGTGTAGCAGGAGATGACGTTCCAACCTGTAGAGATTTTTCCGACGCGCGTGGGGGTGACGCAGCCTGAGACCTCGAAGCCCTCTGCGAAGAATCTTTTTTTTGCGGCTTCGAGAGTTTGGCGTTCTGCGGTGTAGTTATCCCTGAAGGTTTCTATGAAGACATGAGTGACGCCGGTGTCTTTACACCAGGTTACGGCGTTTTTAGTTCCGTCTTCGCCGGCCAGATAGTCGCGGACATTATGGGCGGTAAAGAGCGTGGAAATTTTGAGGAGCTTGCGGTTGGCTTTCGCGGTATCCCAGAGGGATTCGGCCCGGGCGGACAGCGGCAGCAGGAGCGAGAGCGTCACTGCGTATTTGAGGATTTTTGACGGCATCATGGGCGGTCCTTTCGAATCGATAGTCGGGTTTATTGTCTGGTCAGCGTGACCCGGCTGACGGTCAACTCCCCGCCGAAAATCGCGAGCCTGAAGTCGGCTCCGTTGGCGCGGTTCATGAAGCGGCATTGGGGGAGGGTGAATTTGGCGGTTTTCCATCGGCCTGTGTCGCCTATTTTGAAATTTCCAACAGGCCTGAATGCGCCTTCGCCGACGCCTTCTGCGGGGTTGGAACTGTCATACTCCAAGAGGAAGGCCGAGCAGCCGGCATCGCGGAAGGTGACTTCGACTTCGACGGTCTTATCATAAAGACCGAAGGCGAAGGCGTCATCGACATCGAAGTAGAGGTATCGTCCGCCCGCCTGCAGGCTGGGATTCGGGGCGGATGTCACCGCATCGAGGTCGCCGATCCTGATTTTTTTCCAGGCTCCGTCGCCGTCGGGCGGTCTAATGCTCAGGCCTTCCGGTTTGTCGGGTTCCCAGCGGATCCGGTCGCTGCCGAGATATGAGGACGGCAGGCGCAGGTGCGTTCGCCGGCGCCAGAGGTCGGAGAAGAGGCGGGTCAACTCGATATAGAGCCGGCCGTATTCGCGGGAGTCGGCGATGTCGGTTCCTTCGTGCCACTCGTTCCATGTTTCCACGTGGACGATCCACGGGCGGTGCTCCGGGTCGAGCTGGAGGATTTTTTTCCAGCGGTCGATATATGTTTTTCCGTCGCAGCGTTCGACTACGAGGGGCGATCTGCCTGGCACTGCGCTGTGGTCGTATCCGGGGCCGAGGGCGACGGCTTTTCTGTAGATCAGGGGGCCGCTGACGGCGCCGCCCCAGGCATAGGTTGCATCGGCGGGGCCGCGCCAGTCCTGCGCTTTGACTATGAACGGTTCGACGGCGAAGTCCTGGGCGAATCTTCGCTTGACGAAGGCAAACTGGTTTTCATCCTGTCCTTTTGCGAAGCCGGCGGAGTATAGAAATACGATTGGTTTGCCGTCGATGCGCGCCCATTTATCGGGCGGGATTAGGCTGAAGAAATCTCTCATGGCGGTGTAGAACCACTCGCGGCCGAACTCTTCGGCGAGGTCCACGTGGTAGTTGGCTCTTGAGTCTCTGCGAAAGTCGTTCCACTGGAGTATCGAGGTATCGTAGAAGAGTCCTATCGCGGGCGGGTTTTTGCCCTTGGCTTCGAGCCGGTCGTGGGCTTCGACCAGTGGGGGCAGGCCGGTGAAGCTCCATCCGTCATATCGCCCCGGGACGCCCCAGAATACGGGCATGAGGAAATCGACGCCGGCGTCGATCATATCGGTCAATTGCTGTTCGTGCCATTCGGTGCGTTTGTAGCTTATGCCGTTGGCGTCGGCGGGGTGTGTGGTCAATGCGTCGGTTCCGTCGTGGTCTATGATGTGTGCTTTGGTGTAGATGTCGTACCAGTAGAAATAGGACGTTCCGAGGATCGGACTGCCGGTTTTGAATGTTCGGGATTTTTCGTGGTCGGCAGGGCGGAGTTTGAAGTACTTGCCCGGAGGTGTTTCGGGCAGAAGCTCATCGTCGGCGAAAGCGGCGGAGTACAGCAGGCATGGCAATAACGCCGAGGCCAAGAGGCGTATATATTTCGGGGTCATGACGATATCCTCAGCGGCGGTCTTCAATTCTATTTTTCATCGCGCGGCAGGCTTCGGCGGGGTCGGCTGCTGCGGTCACAGCCGAGCAGACAGCCACGGCATCGGAACCGGCATTGAGTACGTCCGCGACATTTTGCAGCGTTATTCCGCCGACAGCGACGCTTTCGATACCTGTGCCGGCAAGTTTTTTCGTCGCTTCTGCGACGTATTTCAGTCCCACGGCGGGCGTTTCTGGCTTTGTGCCGGTGGGGAAGACGGGTCCGAGGGCGACGTAGGTCGGCAGGTCGGCGCAGGCCGAGCGGAGCTGTTCGTTGCAGTGGGTGCTCTTGCCGATTATCAAAGGCTTCCGTTGGAACTTGCGGACATGCTCGATGGGCATATCGTTCTGGCCGAGATGAATTCCGTCGGCGGCGGATGCGACGGCGATATCGGGGCGGTCGTTTATCATGCTCAGGGCTCCTTCGTCAGCGCATATTTTCACGAACTGTTCCGCGACGGCATAGAGGTTGTCGTCCGGAAGGTGCTTGGCGCGGAGTTGAATACAATCGGCTCCTGCTGCGGCGCATTTGGCGGTGAGGGCGAGTATCTCTGCGGGCAGGTCGCTGGTTATGATTACATAGAGCTTTACGCGCTTGAATTTTTCTGCGGGTTCGGCGAAGAGAGTTATGTCCTTTTCGAGGTCATAGGCCTCGAATCGGAGCTTTTCGAATTGTGCGGCGGTTTCTGCATCGAATGTCTGGGTTGTCTCTGCGAGGGCTCGCAGGGCCTCGGTTAGTCTTTTACAGCCGGCCTTGAAGCAGTCTCGCAGGTCGCGGCGTTCGAGTTGTCCGCCGATTGTTCTTGCAGCGCCTACGTCGGCAGCGGTATCCCTGCTGGCTATCAGTCGTGCGTCGTCGAAGCGGTCGATCAATGCGCACAGCCGATGACGGATTTGCTTGGTGCGGTCGGTAAGAGGGCGGCAATTCAATGCGAATCGGCAGTATTCCTCTATGACGCGTGCGGCTTCGCGAGCACGATTGAAATTCGCATCGATTATCCTGTTAACAGCATGCTCCATACAGCGGTCAATTATACGCAGCGATTACGGCGGGGAGTAGCCCAAACTTGCCGGGTGCGACGATCGGATGCGTCCGGGGGAGTTTCATATTCCTTCTCGGTGTGCGCAGAAAAAAACGGAGCCGCTCCTCCTCCGGTGCGACCCCGCTATATATGATTAACAAAGCCGGTATCCGGCTCTGATCTTATGCAAATATCGGGCGGACATATCCTCCTCCATCAATAGTGTGTTTAGGCCGTCCGCCCAATACAGCCCTCTTGATATTTCAAGGAGACAGATTAACTTAGTTTGCAAAACCCATACCAACAAGCTGAGGGCTCGGCCCGACTGATTGCCGCCAGTACCTTTAACGCCTTGTCGCTACAGAACTTACGCTGTTACATGTACGGTAACGATCGCTTCATGGTCGAGGGTTGTATCTTGCCGGTGTGTTGCGATTTGTCAACACCTATTCCTCTTAAGTTGCCTATTTTTACATGCAGGCCCGAGAAAATTGGGCTTAACGGGTAGCTGGTCGGCATGTTTCGATAAATCAACGCGGGCGAGGCAAATCGAGGACGTGGGTTTTACGGCAGGATTTCGGCGCGTGCATATGCGGTTATGACCGGGCCGGGCAGTTCAGGCGTCGCCGTTATAGTCTGCGCGGACGAAGACTCGATTTCTCCACCAGACGAGCCAGTGGTCGAATACGGTTTGCTCTCCTCGGTCTTTTCTGTCGAGTTGGAAGATGGTGTCTTTTCTCCACTTTGTGATTCGGCTTGCTATTGCTTCGGCGTCGGTCTGCGGCAGGTTAACGATTGCCAGTTCCATAGGGTCCTTCACGAGGTCATAATATCCCACGGCCTGATCTGCCGGGTCATAGACATATTTCCTGTCGCCCTGGACGAATCCGCTCAATCCCTCTCTCACCCAGCCGCAGAAATAGACTTTCCGGTCTTTCGGTATCGCGCCGAGTGCATTCAGTCCGTCGAAGCGGCCCGCGGCAGTATCGAATCCAAGCAATTCGAGGACTGTGGGGGCAAGATCTATGGAGCTTGTGGGCTTTTTTATTTTCTTTCCCCGCCCGGCAATCAGCGAAGACTTCATACAGAACGGTATTCTGAGGGTTTCTTCGTATGCTATCTGGTCGTGCCCGCTGACGCCATGCTCGCCGAACGCCTCGCCATGGTCACCGACGACACAAAGAATCGTGTTATCCGCCAGGCCGAGGTCCGCGAGTTTGGCGTCAAGTTCTTTGAGGAAGCCGTCGGTGTATTCGATTGTCTGGCGGTAACGTTCGACAGGTTCTTTCGCCCTTTCGGCGTACCAGAGGGGAACATCGTACGGGTCGTGCGTAACCGAACAGAGGATCGCCAGCAGGAACGGCTGTCGGTCTTTTTGCATCCATTCGGCGAGGGGCTCTATCATCGCGAATTCGTCACATGCCAGGTAGTAAATGAAGTGGTTGGGGTCGCCGAGGTCGTCTCTGGCCCAGAATTTCTCGAATCCGAGGTTGTATATCAGCCCGGGCCTGGATTCGAAGTTACCTTTTGCCGACTGGAAAAACGCGGTTCGATAGCCTGCCTGCCTGTGGAGTATCGTGGCCAAGCTCGCATAGGATTCAGCGACAGGGACGGCTTCAGCCAGGTCTTCCGAGGCGGAGGGGAAGCGTCCTGTCAGGAGGGAGAACAGTGCTTTTGTGGTATGGGTTACAGAAGAGCGTGTATTTTCAAACTCGACGCCCTGCTCGGCCATACCGGCAAGATAAGGGGTGGCTGCCCGGCCGGCCGGGGTGAGCGAGGTGTAGGCATACTGGACGCCTTCGAGAATTACAATTACTACATTCTGGTCTGCATGACCGGCCCGCCTTTGCAGGCGCAGCTCGTCGAGATGCGGCAGTCGTCGGTGTGATTCTTCGAGTCTGGGGTGGAACAGGCTTGCGACGGCACGGACGTGCGGGCTTCTGCCGTAGGCGGTGCCGCCGTTTCCTATAAAGGGCCTTGCCAGTGTCGCGGCGAGGCCTATTGTCAGGCATACGCCGATGCGGACGGTGAATCTTTTCCTGTCGTAGAGCCGTATTTTTGGTTTGGCGAGCACACAGCACAGGAAGGCAAGGGCTATCATGCTGGGTCCGAGAAGCAGTATGGAGGCGAGCGGGGCCTTTACAAGATTTCCGCCGATCATCAACCATGCATTTATGGGGTCGCGGACCAGAGGCAGCAGCACTCTGGGCAGGACTTCCGTTCCCATCCTTATCAAGTAGCCTGCGTGTATTACCGACCACGCGCAGATAATCGCAGCGGTTACCGTAGCGGCTCTATGGGCCCATTTTTTAGGCCATTTGAAGCAAATCAATGCCAGGACGATCTCTGCGAGCAGCAGAAACGAGAGGTCTGCGAGTATCCAGCGGGTATATGTGCTCCATTCGATTCCCGCGTTCCGGCCGAGGAGACTCATTCGGTATGCCTGGAGCAGCTTGACCGCAAGGGTGCAGAACAGCGCTGCGAACATCAAGACGGTGTAGGCTCGCGGGGCGAGGAGGGCATAAAGTCGTCCCATGGGTGTTGGGCGGCGGGTTCTTGTCACGGATTCTTCATGGTTTTTCGGCATTGCCCGGGATTTTATCAAAACAGGGAGAAAAACGCAATATGATATGTCCGATATTAGGTTAGTGGAGGTGGGTGAAAGCAAGGCGGGAACTTGCGTCGCCGGTCAATCCGGGCGAAGCCGTTGCGGTTTTTTTGCACTGCGGATTTTCCGTGTTATACTATACTTGGAAGGTGTTATCACCCGGCGGGCGGGGCGGGGTTGGCAGGGCCTAATCCCAACGCCCGATAACGGCATGACAACGCTTTTCACGGGGGCCGAAAAAGACCTGTTTCGCCGGCACGTTGGTTAAGACGGGCGTATTCAATGCCGATTTTACCCACAGAGACTACAAGTAACTCATAGATATTTCTGTGTTTTCATACCAGGTGGGGCCGGCACACGGCTGTGGGAAGAGGGTAACATAATATGGTTGCACGAGCGAAAGGCAGTAATCGGCAGAGCGGCACTTCTCTTATTAGTACGATGGTGGCCGTAGCAATAATAACTATCGCGGTTATAGGGACTTCGCGGCTGCGGTTCTACTCGGCTCTCGATTCGCGCCGTGCCGCGATGCACATCACGGCCGGTCGTGCTGCGGAGATGCTTTGCGAGAGCTGGCGCGCGGTTAAGGGGGCGGAGACTTACAACCCCTCGACATTACTGATTTCCGATCTTGGCTTGGCTCCGTACCGCGCCATAGCCGGCACACCCGAAGAAGGAGGCTTCACGTGTGCCAGCAGTTACAAACTTCGACTGAACGATGCCGACTATTACGCAACGCTGTCCTGGAAGGATGTTGCTCCGGGTCTGCGAGCGCTGAACGTGGCTGTGGCATGGGCGAAGCGGAACGGCGAGGAGGCGGACAGTTCCGATTGTGTATTTCGCCTGACAACTTATACCGAAACAAATTGAGCGGGCAGTGACGAAATTCAAAGAGGCAGAGCAGATGAAATCGCGCGAAGCAAGTCGTGTATTCAGGCGTGGCGTTACGATTGTCGAGGTAGTTACAGCGGCGGTTATCGCCACGGTGGTCCTGGCGGGGATATCGGCGCTGATGGTTGACAATCATCGCAGCTGGTCCGCTATGTACAGCCGCGCCTATGGAGATGTCGTAACCGACGGTTATATTGCGACGAAGAAATTCGAGAGTATTATGCGCAAGGCAGCCTCCGACGGCGTCTCCATCGACCCGGCCGGCGAGTGGGTCGAGGTCCAGTACTACGCGAGCAGTGAATCCACTGCTCCCGACCGCTACGCCCGGCTGTCCACAGGCAACGGCATGCTCTTTGTGGAGTACGGGCAGTTGGATCCGCGGTCGGCGACAGCGAATGAGGTTGTGTGCTCTTCGGTTTCAACCTGCACTTTCAAGCAGGCCGGCCAGTCCATACACATGAGGCTGGCCTTAGATGACGGAACACAGCGCAACGAGGTGGTATCGTGCGGGTACATGCACAATTAGCAAAAGGCCGGTTTAATTCAGGGGCGGCGGGTATGAATACGAGCGATATCAAGCGAATAAACACGCGGCATTGCGGTTCCGCGCTTCCGCTGGCCTTGCTGGCGGTTGTCGTGATGTTCGTAGGTGGTGTCGGGCTTCTGCGCATAGGCTACCAAGGCCGGGTGCAGGCTATTCGAGAGACCAATGTAATCCAGGCGCGTGCCGCCGCCGACGCAGGGTTGGCACAGGCCCTTCACAGTCTTAACGAGTCATTCGATTCGGGGGGGTTGGGCCCGTATAACATGCCCAGCGCGGCCAATCAGGGCGTAGTCGGGTCAGGCTCGACTTTCAGCTATTCCGTTACAACCACCCCCTCGGGTTCATATGTGATTGAGTCTGTCGGCAACGCCGGCGCAGCAGTGAGGTCTGTCAGCAGCGGGCTCAGCCTCAGGGGGCCTTTCGAATACGCTCTCTTCGCAGACAAAGGTATAGATCTGACGAACGCTACAACGGTGGACTGGTACGGGGATCCCGGATCGAGTAGTCTTGCTGTCGGAACGAACAGCACCAAAAAGGGCGCCATCACACTAAAGAACAGCACCCGCATTAACGGGGATGTTGCCGTAGGAGTGGGCGGCGACCCTGATACGGTGATCGATCTTAAAAACGCCTCGTCGATAACAGGCAACACATACGCTATGGCCGAAGAATACGTACTCGAATCCGTTGTCGTTCCCGCAGCTCTTCGAAGCCTGCCCTCGAGCGGCAAGCTCGAAGAATCGGTGACCCTTACCGGCTCAAAGAGATACAGCAGTATCGACCTGAAGAACAACAACGATATAACTATAGCGGGGCCGGTAAGTCTTTATGTAGAAGACGATCTGAAGTTAGGCAATTCTTCCGAGGTTAAGATACTTAATGAGCCCGGGGCGTCATTGGTCCTGTACGTCGGCGGGAAGATCGACACTAAAAATTCAAGCATCTTCAATAACCTTACGAAAGTGCCCGCCAGATTTAAGATATTCGGGCTCGACGGCTGCGACAGCATTGTACTGAAGAATAACGCGGCTTTGTACGGCGCTATTTACGCACCCAAGGCTAAACTGACTCTGCATAACTCGGCCGATATTTACGGGTCTATCACCGTCGAAGAGTACACCCAGAAGAACTCTGCTGTATTCCGGTACCCTGCTTCCTTGCGGGAGGCGGCGGCCGGCGATCCCTTGGTCAGGCTCAAAATAAAGACGTGGGAGGAAGACTAAATCTCACGATTGGGCAGCCTTGATTACTATTGGCTTTTATAATATAAAGAAAGCAGTAGTATTAGTCATATACCCTGTTGTATTGTTACAACTGCGGCAGGCTGCATCCTAACCCTTTGTTTTCCCGCCGGTTACACACCTTTTTACCCAGGGCCATGCGTGGAAAAGCTGTTAGGTTTACGGCGATATCACGAAGCCTACCTCACACGTTCTACGAGCATTGGCTCGGACCTGCTCCGAGAGAGCCACACCTAACGATTTTCCTCGCAGGTATTCCACACGCCGGGTCGCGTATTGTTAGGCATGTTATTGCTTGATTTTCCCGCCCATGCCGCTATAATATCCGTTCGTCGCAGGCTTGCCTGTGCAGCCGTATCATCGGAGACTCGCCCGGAAGAGGGCATACTGCGTTTTTGAGGCCGGAAGACAGAATATGGATGACAATTCAAAGACTAACTTGACGAAGGAAGCCCACTTATTTGTGGGGTTTGATGTTGGTAGCAGCTTTGTGCACTACGCGGTTCTGGACAGGGACGGTGGGGTTGTGTACAGCCCCCGGGCGATTATGCATTTTGCCAACCCAATCGGCGCGGTGAAGGAGGCGTGGGCGGATGTTCAGGGGAAGTTCGGCAGGGCTGCGATAGCGAACACCGCTTTTACCGGCAGCGGCGCCGAGGCCTTTGGCAAAGTGATAGACGGGGTCACTTACGTTTATGACAGCGTTGTGATACCCACCGGCGCGTCTGTGATCGAGCCGGGCGTGAAGTTCATATTCCACATCGGGGCGAAAGACTCATATTTCTTCAGTTTGAACGAGGTCAAGGGCAAGAGGATTATCCAGGAGTGGAAGACGGGAACCAAGTGTGGAGGCGGGTCGGGGACGCTTCTTGAGAAGCAGTGCCGGCGGGTTTTCGAAGGAGAGGTGCCCAATCCCAAGTTGGAGGATTCAGGTGAGACCGCCGATGCGGGCAAGAAGGAGGAGGTCCGAGTTCGGAATCGTCGCAAGCTTCAGGGCCGGTTGGAGGAGATGTTCAAAAGGGCCGAGGCCGAGGCGACGAGATCAACGGAGCCGAGCGAGTTTCTGGCGCGGTGCGGCGTGGTGATTCAGTCGGACCTGATTCACAAGCAGAACGAAGGGGCTACTCGGCAGGATAACCTTTCCGGCCTTTTCAGGACTGTGGCGAGGAATTTCAAGATCGACGTTTTAGGGTCGAGAGATTTCGAAGGGGCGGACGGCTCGGCCAAGTCGATAGCGACGGGCGGGGTGATGGCGAACGACCTGATCAGGGGGGCGCTTGCCGAGTTTGTCGGAATTGAGATCGAGCGGCCCGAGCATTTCGAGAATGTTGCGGCAATAGGCGCGGCGATGAAGGGGCTCGAAGCCGGCAACGCCGTGGTGCTGGAAGCCGAGCAGCTCGACAGGGTTGCGGAGTACAGCAGGGAGAAGCGTCAGTTTGCCCCGCCGCTGGCGGAATCGCTGGGCAATGTCCGAGAGCAGACGGTGGAGTTGGGAGGGACGATTGCCGCCGGTACGGAGGTGGTAATAGGAATCGACGGGGGCAGCACGACGACAAAGGGCGCGCTGGTGGAAATAAAGAGCGGCAAGCTGCTGGACAAGCTGTATATCAAGACGCACGGCAATCCGGAGGAATCGCTGAAGCGGGTGCTGAAGTACCTCAGCCGGCACAAGGACAATGTAGTGGTCAAAGGTGTAGGGGCGACGGGCTCTGCCCGGAAGCTGTACGAGAAGATCCTAATGAGCAAGAAGCGTGCGGAGGAGCTGGCGGGGCAGGGCATCGAGACGGTCGATAGAGTTACCGATGAAATCACATGCCACGCGCTGGGAGTGAAGCATTGCAGTTCGGAGGTCGATACGATTTTCGAGGTGGGCGGGCAGGACATGAAGTTCACGAGCTTCGCGGCGGACGGCAGCGTCAAAGAGGCCAAGATGAACTATAGCTGCCAGGCAGGCTCGGGCCAGACACTGGAGAATATGGCGGATATCATCGACCTGAATGTCGAGAACACTTTACAGGAGGCGGCGTTGCGTGCGGCGCGGGTTCCTATTATCGATTCGACGTGCGGTGTTTTCATGGAGATGGACGAGAACCGGCTGATCGCCGAGGGCTTCGGCAGGGACGAGATCGCCGCTGCGATAGTTCGCGGGACTGCTGCGAGCTATTATTATAAATTTGTCGGGGGTTCGCAGCACGTGGGTGATAAGTGCTCGGCGCAGGGCGGCCCGCCTTTGGGCAAGGCGTTTCTTGCGGCGCTGGCGCAGGTAACCGGCAAGCAAATCGAGGCGTATCCGCACAGGGAGATGTTCGGGGCGTGGGGCCAGGCGCTGGACATTATAGGCGCTATCAAGAACTGCCGGGCGCAGGGCAGGGAGTGCGGGACGGCGTTCCGGGGCTGGGGAATCGTCGATATGCCGTTCGCGAAGCGAAAGGTCTCGTGCGTTGAGCTGTTCGGCGAGAAATCGTGCGGGATGCGCGACTGCCAGCTCGAGATATTCAGCATAGAAGACGACGAAATCATTACGGGAGGTTTCTGCCCGCGCGGCAACAGTGAGGCTTCGGGCAGGCCCAAGACGAACTACGTCGAGAAATACCACAAGATTTACGAGAAGCACTTCAAGCAGCAGGGGATTCTGCAGAAAGATCTGGCTTGTGCCGAATTGGGCGAGGGGGCTGTTACGGTGGGGATCAAGAGGAGCACGGCTACGCTCGGAGAGAAGGGAATCTGGAGCGCGGCGCTGTTCAGGAAATTAGGGTTCTGCCCGGTTGTTTCTCCGCGAAGCAGCCAGGAGATTGCGAAGATAGGGGTCGATAATTCGCGGACCGAATTCTGCATAGCCCGCAAGCTCGCAACGGGGCACGCGTCGGTTCTGAACGACGATGCGCAGATCGAGTATCTTTTCAACCCGAGCTTCATCGAGCAGCGGACGGGCGAGAAGCCGGATTTGAAGTACTGCATCTACACCGAATCGGAGGGGTACGTTTTGAACGACGTGCTCTCGCTCGACAAGGCTAGGCAGATAAATCCGATTCTTCATTTCGGGGACGACGAGCTTGTCGTTCAGGCGTTCAGGCGTGAGTTCGACCGGCTTGGGTTCGGGTTTTCGGACAGGCAGATAAAAGCAGCGATGCAGTACGCCGACGATGCCGAAAGCCGGTTCAAGGCGGAGTTGTATTCCGAGGGCGACAAGTTCCTGGCGCGAATCGAGGCCGGGGGGGACAAGGCTTATGTCGGTGTAGGCAGGGACTACGTCCTTCTCGATCCTGAGGCGAGTTCGAATTCGGGGACGATGTTTTCGCAGGTTCGCGGGCTGGATTATATTCCGCAGCTTTTCCTCGAGCACCGGTTCGAGGATATCGAGCTGAAGAGCATAGTCGAAAACGAATTCTGGGTTCAAAGCGTTAAGATTCTCAAGGCGAACGTCTTCGTCGCGAATCATCCTCAGCTTTTTGCGATACGGATGATGAATTTCGCATGTGGGCCCGACAGCCTTAAGATTTATCAGGAAGAGAAGATACAGCGAGCGGCGGGCAAACCGACGCTTGTTTTGTTGACGGATGCACAGACAAACAACGCGCCGTTCGTTACGCGGACGGAGGCTCACGAGCGGGTTGTGAGCCAGACTAAACACGAGAAGCTCGCGATGGATAAGATCAGGCGGCGTCCGCGGGGGGAAACGAGCGGTCGGACGTGGCTGCTGCCCTACATGGGGGACGCCAGTTATGTGGGGGCGGCGGGGCTTCGGATGTTCGGCGTTGACGCGATAGTGCTGCCGACGAACACTCAGCGGGGCTACGAGGTTGCGCGTCGTCATATTTACACCGAGGTTTGCCAGCCGCTGAAGGGTGTAGTCGGCGATGCAATCGGCTTTCTTCAGGAGCAAATCGAGAAGAAGGGGCGGGAGTATGTCGAGCAGAAGTACCTTGTTATGCTTCCGACAACGAGCGGGCCTTGCAGGTTCGGCAAGTACAGCGAGCTGATGCGCGAGTTTCTGGATAAGGAGGGGCTGGAGAAGGTTCCCGTTGCCGGGCCGTCGTCGGAGACGGACTATTTCGACATTCCGCTGCCGCAGAAGCTGACGTCGTCGGAAAAGATGCAGATGCAGAAGATGCTGTTCAAGGGCATCAAAGCGTGCGATATGCTGGAAGACATTTATCTGCGGTTCCGCCCTTACGCCCGCGACAAGCAGGCTGTGCTGGAGTTGAGGACTCAGAGGCTTCGCGAGCTGGAGAAGGTTGTGGAGGCGGGGTCGGAAATCAGGGCGATTGTGGCGTGGGGCGAGGAGACGGTTCGGAGGTTCAAGGCGCTGGATTTGGAGAGGTGCGGGAGATTTCCGATAGTGCTTTATGTCGGGGAGATTTACGTCAGGCAGCATGACCCGTGCACGGGTTTTGTTATCGAGCAGCTCGAGGCGCAGGGGCTGGAGGTCGTGCGCGATCCGGTCAGCGACTGGCTGGACTATGTCAACAAGATGAACCTTCGCAACGCCAAGCGCGACCTTGGTCTTCGGGTTCGGCAGTTCGATTTGAAGCGGGCGTGGGGGATGGTTGGCAGCGTTTTGAAATCCTTCATTAAGAGCCGGTACATGAGTTACGCGGAGAAGAAGATTGCCGGGCCTTTCCATGAGGTTTTGCACGGGCGACACGTCCTGCCCAAGCCTATGCAGATGATAGAGACGCTGGAAGCCAGGCATGAATGCCACGGGAATATCGAAGGCGAATCGCCGCTTAGTACGGGCATCGCGTATCATTTGATGAACGATATGGTTGAGCCTCACGGGGATGCTTGCATCTCGGGCATTTTCCACGTCGGGCCTTTCACGTGTATGCAGGAAGGGGTTGCGACGGCGAAGATCGAGGCGATGGCGAAGGAGCTTCGCAAGCGAAAGCCGGACCTTGTCTTCCCGATCGTGCACGCATTCTTCGGTGATTCGGCGAGCGCGAACCTGGACTCCGAGATCGCGGTTTTCAAGGAGCAGTGCTACCAGCGCAAGGAGATGCTGGAAGAGGTGCATGGTTGACGGGTTGCCGCAGGGCGGGCGGCTGTGGTCAAATCAGCGCATTTTCTTTAGCAGTTGTTTTCTTGCTCTTACTCTGGTTCTTGCGTTTTCGTAACGTTTCTTTTCGGCGTCTGTTTGGGGGCTTATCGGCGGGACGGGGATCGGCTTTTTGTTTTCATCGAGCGCAACGAATGTAAGGTGGGCGCTGGTTGCGATGACGCTCCGTCCGGTATGTGGGTCTTCACGGCTGACCTGTACTCCGACTTCCATCGAGGTTGTGCCGACGTAATTGACGGCGGCTTTGAGGAGGACCTGGTCTCCGATGCGGATCGGCTCTTTGAAGATAATCGAATCGATTCCTGCGGTTACTACCTCTTTTCCGCAGTGGCGTTGTGCGGTCATTGCGGCGACCATGTCGATCCATGCGACGATAGCTCCGCCGAAGGCCGTTCCGTGGGGGTTGGCCTGGCTCGGCATGACCAGGTAACGGGTTTCGACGGCACTGGCCTTCGGGCTTTTGCCTTTCAGTTTTTCGCTCATTTTCGTTGTCCGGCCAAAATCTTAATCTTTATTGCTGTTGTATCGGCTTGAGTTTACAGCATCTTATTTCCGACGACAAGCAGAGGCTTTTTAGGGCGTTCGAAGCTGCCAAATTGGCAGCACAGCGGCGTGTTCGCGGCGGGCAAAATGGCGGATTTTCAGCAGATAAGGCGGATTTTGGCGTTTGGCACGGTGTTTGCTGATTTATGGGCAGAGGCGTTTGGGGTAGTGTAGATGTAAACAAGTAAGAATGCGCAGTACTGAACGAAGAAATGGAGGTGTATCATGGCATTGGTACCGATTCAGAGGACAAGAAATGACGGTTTGGCGACGTTGCATCACGAGATGGACGACCTTTTCGACAGTTTCTTCAGGGGCCTGGAAAGGCCGTTGTCGGGTTATAAGGCGTGGCCTGCGATCGATATTGCCGAGCAGGATAATGCGATTGTAGTCAGGGCCGAGGTGCCGGGCTGCAAGGCCGAGGACGTTGAGATCTCGGTGTTCAACAACAAACTGACGATCAGCGGCGAGAAGAAGGCAAGCCAGGAGAAGAAAGAGAAGGGCTATTACTACTCGGAGAGCAGCTACGGCAGTTTCCGTCGCGAGTTGGCGCTGCCGACCGACGTTGACCAGAGCAAGATCGACGCGGTATGCAAGGACGGAGTGCTGGCGATAACGCTGCCGAAGTCGCTGGAATCGAAGGCTATGAAGGTCAAGGTAAAAGGATAATTCAGGCTACCCGTTATTAGTCCTGAGGTCTGGGGATTTGTTTTTCCGAGATAGGGCTGCTAAGAACAGAGAGTAGCTCCCACCTCCCCATGAACCTTTTGAAACTTTGGTTCGTTTGTAGCCCTAATGGGCCGCAGAGACAAGCAGGCGTTTGTGCAGTTAAGAACCGCCAACAGGGCAACCGACGCCCGTCTTTTGAGGCTGGCCCTTGTGATGGTCATCCTGGCTGCCATCGCGGCACTGCTCTATGGCTGAATAGCATTCTGAAAAACCGCTTCGCCGCCGCTACTCCAACTCTCTCAGAGATTTGATGATTTCTTGCAGTGCCTGTCTATCCACAACCTGCCTTGCCTCCGGGTCGAGCCAGATGCCCGAAAGCCACTGGAGAATGCCTTCAATATTGACGGACTCGACTACGGCAGGGCTTTCTTCGGCAATGGCTGTTTCTTGAGGAATGATCTAGAGAGACGCCATCTGCCACATCCCTTCGGTGCCTGGTTCGCCCGTAAGAGGCAGAGACTTCAACCACAATTCGCCGTTAAGCAGCCAGTTTTCGCACAAGACCATTATGTCGCCAAAATCGATTGAATTATTGTCTGCGATGTCGAAATCGTCGTCCATCTCGTGATGCTTTCGTCCCCAAGAACAACATTCTCGTAATATGTGCCCGTCGATGCTTCAAGAACATCTTCGTCGTTGGCGTCATCAATAGCCGGTTGTATCGCAAAGGCAAATGTCTCCTGTGTGAGATTATAAACTACCGATATTCTGTGTGGTATGTTGCAGTCTATAGTCTTATCGGCTAAGCCCAGCCGTCCTCCCGCGCCCTTGCCCCACGTCCATATGGCCCCGTTAGTGTCAATAGCGAGGCTGTGCCAGTAACCGGCGGAGATAGCGACGATGTTCTCCAGATAGCCCTCATTTGGCTCGTGGATGCCGTTGCGATTCCTGTCGCGCCCGACGACGCGAACCGGCGTGAGCCTCTGCTCATTTGTGCCGTCCCCCAACTGCCCGTGCTGATTATCACCCCACGCATAGACATAACCACTGCCGTCGAGAGCCATCGAATGTGCCTCTCCCGCCGAGATCGCAGCGATATACTGCAAGGGCGAATTCGCGTCGTTCGGGTCTTGTTCTCCCCTCAGCACGAATACGGGAGTATTGCTATCGGTGGTGGTTCCGTTCCCAAGCCGACCGCCCATAGAGCATGGATCCTCGCGGTCTCCATATCCTTCCCCATTGGAGCCCCAGGTATAAACCCTACCATTAAGATTAGGGTCCCATGGGTCATATTCTTCCAGTGCCATACAATGGTTCCAGCCGGCGCTGATCGCAACGATGTCCCGCAGATAAAGATGGTTGGGATCGTCGGGGTATTGCATGCCCGATAGAACGCGAACAGGTGTATCGCTCAGGTCAACGGTAGTCCCGTTGCCGAGCTTGCCAGAGCCTGCTTGATAGTATTCCCCGTCTCCCGGCCACTTGTTCGCCCCCCATGTATAAACCGAGCCATCCAGATTGGCGTCGTACGGATCGATCTCTTTGAGCGCCATCGAGTGATCCGCTCCGGCCGAGATCGCTATGATGTTCGCTAAGAAGTCTTGGCCTCCAACGCCTTTGACCTTTATCGCAGTGAGCTCCCTCACGTTCTGACCATGCTCGCCGTTACCTAACTGGCCTTCCTGGTTCATCCCCCAGGCATAGACGAAGTTCGCGTCAATAGCCAACGAAAACTCGCCGCTTCGCCCCGCCGAAATACCGACGATGTGCTTTAGATAATCGCTCGGCTCACAAGGATCCTGGTCCTGATCACCACGCAAAACCTGCACAGGAGTAGTTGCATAATCTACTTGAGGGTATCCGAGTTGGCCTTCGCTGTTCCAGCCCCACGACCAAACAAATCCATTCACGTCCAGAGCAAGCGAATGTTGCCATCCAGCATCGATGTCAGCAATATTTTCGAGATAATCTGAGGGAGTGTTCATATCACCGTCTTGGACCCTAACAAATCTTGTCTCAAAATCACTCCAAGTCGCGTTCCCAGTTCCGAGAACACCGTAATAATGATACCCAAAAGCTTCGCCCCCATTGGCTCCACCGACCCAGACGTCCCTATCATTCGTCAGGACCAAGGTGTGGTCCTCTCCCCCCGATATGTCTATTACCCAAGCGTCTTCTTTCCAGTTGGCGCTAATTAGATTTCCGCTGGCGAGGATAAGTGAGAACACACCTATGATGAGTTTCTTCCGTGAGAACATTTCAATCCTCCTTGAAATATCTGAGAAATTGATTACCTTCGTCTTCTAAGTAGCAGCCCGCCCAGGCCCAAAAAGACCATTGTGCCAGGTTCGGGAATGGCAGATGTCACATGACCCTCAATGACAAAACCCCTTGCCCGGGTACCGGCCCCGAAACTCAAAAGGTTAACCCCCCAGTCATCCAGAACCGGAGCTGTCATAGGAAGATCTATACTTGAGATAGCAGTGGCAGAATAATCCCTCAGCGTCCAAAAAATCGTCACAATGAAAGTCTCATCTACAAGTGGAAGATTGTTATAGCTCTGGATCCAATAGCTATCATGCAAGCCACCTGAGGTGACATTATCAGCAATAGCCATAAGAAAGTCCACATTGAGACTATCCGTCTCGAATTCGAAGCCACCTACGGTTAAATATATACCCGCTGGCGGTGCGAAGTGCTCGTAGCGTCCAACGGTGGCATACTCAGGCGTTGAGTCCGGTGTATCCGTATCGTAAGTATACGTCCCCGTTATTGGATCACCGACAGCCACCAGGCCTTCAAGATAGTTATCGGGGTCATCAACCGAATCGACCACAGCCTCGATCTGTATAGTTACCAGCGCAGCCTCGACGCGCGGCGGGCTGAGAAGCACCCCGGATAAAAGAGCTGTTCCCAGAATCATGATTCTTCTTTCCCGGGTCATTTTCTGCCCCTTTCAAAAAATCCGTGATAGATATCCAGTATCCTCGAAGCGCGGTCTCCGCCGTACCTTATACCCAATTATTATAACAAATCAACACCCTCCAAGTCCACAAAGATCCCATCCTATCCCCCATTTGACTTCACAAGCAGCATTTCTGCGCGCTTTGATAGCCCTTCCCGAGCGCTCTGTACCAATGGGAGCCGTTTCTTTTTTTGCGCGTCGGCCGGGGTTGGGCCGGGGGAGAATCCGTAGTGGAAGTTGCTTTTTGGGGTGTTTTGTGTTAAGATGTGCGGTTTCGGTTGGCAGGCAGGAATAGATGGACACTAAGTACATACGCAATTTTTCGATAATAGCCCATATCGATCACGGCAAGAGCACTCTTGCCGACCGTATGCTCGAATTGACGGGTACGATTTCGGACCGTCAGAAGGCCGAGCAGCTTCTGGACGACATGGATCTGGAGCGTGAGCGGGGGATAACTATCAAAGCCTCTGCGGTGACGATGGATTACGTTCACGACGGGCGGACTTACATGCTGAACCTTATCGATACTCCGGGTCACGTCGATTTCCATTACGAGGTCTCTCGGGCTCTTGCGGCTTGCGAAGGTGGTTTGCTGGTGGTTGATGCGAGCCAGGGCGTTGAGGCTCAGACGGTAGCGAACGCATATCTGGCGGTTGAGAGCGGCGTTGAGCTGCTTAGCGTTATTAACAAAGTGGATTTGCCTGCTGCTGAGCCGGCGCGGGTTGCCGAGGAGATCGAGCACATCATCGGCTTAGGGGCGAACGAGTGCTACAAGATAAGCGCCAAGAGCGGTGCCGGGGTTGCGGAGCTGCTGGAAGCGATTGTGATGTTCCTGCCGGCGCCTGCGGACCGGGGCGCCGAGCCGACGGCGGCGTTGATATTCGACAGTCACTGCGATCAGTATAAGGGCGTGATATGTT
The DNA here is from genome assembly GCA_016932835.1 of Sedimentisphaerales bacterium. Taxonomy (GTDB): domain Bacteria; phylum Planctomycetota; class Phycisphaerae; order Sedimentisphaerales; family Anaerobacaceae; genus JAFGCD01. Next base: position 70,962 of record JAFGCD010000155.1, on the reverse strand, counting down.
ACGTGAGGGTTTTTGCGGGAGAGTTGAAGGTCAAGCAGAAGGTTCGGTTCATGCGTTGCGGCCGAACACACATCATAACAGAATTGGGGAAGTTCAAGCCTGAAATGGCTGCGGTGGAGAGGCTGGGGGCGGGGGAGGTCGGTTATGTGATTGCGAATATCCGGGAGCTGGCGGACGTGACTATAGGGGATACGATTACGGACGCTGCGGCGCCGGCCTCGAAGGCTTTGCCGGGCTACAAGGCGCCGATGCAGATGGTGTTTTCCGATTTTTATCCGGGCAATAATACGGACTATTCGAAGTTGCGGGCGGCCTTTGCGAAGCTCGCGTTGAACGATGCCAGTTTTTCGTTCAGCCCTCAGAATTCTCCTGCGCTGGGTTTCGGTTTTCGCTGCGGTTTTCTGGGGCTGCTTCACATGGACATAATCCAGGAGCGTCTTGAGCGGGAGAACGATGTTGAGGTAGTTCAGACCGCCCCGACGGTGAGTTATGAGGTGGTTACGAAGAAGGGAGAGGTCAAGCGGATAGAGTCACCGGGGGAGCTGCCCGATCCGAGCCAGATCGAAGAGCTTCGGGAGCCTTTCGTGCGGCTGGAAATAATAGCGGGCGTTGACAGCATCGGGGGCATTATGAAGCTGGCGGAATCGCGGCGGTGCAGGTTGATAAAGACGGACTACCTGAGCACGACGAGGGTAATGCTGGAATTCAAGGCGCCGCTTGCGGAGATAGTTTACGATTTTTACGACCAGTTGAAGGGTATCAGCCGGGGCTATGCGACGATGGATTATGAATTCACCGGGTTCGAGGCGAGCGACCTGGTGAAGATCAACTTTCTGATAAATTCTGTGGCGGTCGATGCTTTGAGCCTGATAGTGCATCGCAACAGCGCCGAGGCCCGCGGTCGCAAGTTGCTGGTCAAGCTTCGCAGGTCGATTCCGCGTCACCAGTTCGAGATTCCGCTTCAGGTCGCTATCGGCGGCAAGATCATCGCGCGGGAGACGATCAAAGGCTTTCGCAAGGACGTTACGCAGAAGCTATACGGCGGCGACGTTACGCGGAAGATGAAGCTTCTGAAGAAGCAAAAAGAAGGCAAGAGGCGGATGAAGAGCGTGGGCAACGTTCAGATTCCGCAGGAAGCCTTCATGACGATACTGGAGAACAGCGACTGATTTGCGGCTTAGAGTTCGGCCAGCCAGCGCGAAGACAGGGTCATTAGGTCGGCGCAGTCGATTTTGGCGTCGCAGTTCAAGTCACCTGGGTCGCAGAGTTCGGTTTCTTCGCGGTCTCGGTATATGCAGAGGTATCCGAAGTCTTTGAAATCGACGTTGAAGTCGATATCGATGTCACCGAGGAGCGGAGAGTAGCTCAGTTGTTCGCCGAAGACGAAGAAGGCCAGGTCGTTTTCGTCAATGCGGGAGGCGGTCGAACCGTCGAACACCAGGGCCGAGCCGTTGGGGTAGAGATCTGCCCCTGTCGATGCGATGCGGGCCTGGACGGCTTCGCCGGCGCCGATACTACCGATTGCGAATCTCAGGAGGAATGCGCAGTCGGCGTTGGCCGGCAGGTACTGGTCCTCGAAGTCGAGCGTTAGGAACCATTGCGTGTATGTTCCGAGTTGGACGGGCAGTTGGGTCGCCGGCGAGATAATTATCGAGGTTATCGGTGTTTGGCAGGGGTCGCCGTCGGCCTCGGCCAGGGCGAGCTCGACGGGCACGTCGCTTATGTTGACGTCGGTGGTTTCTATTACTACGGCTATTTTGTCGAGCCGGACGGGCCGGTCGAAACGGAACATCTGGCCGAAGGAAGTCTCGTTTCCATGGACTCTTTCCCAGAGCAGCCAATGGGCGTCGTTGATGTCCGACGGACAGGAAGTGACGAGGAGGTTGTTGTAGTCGGGCGGCAGCGAGGTTTTGATTACGGACATTTGCCAGTCCTGATCGACTATCGCCACGTCGTCTTCTCCGGCGAAGGTATCGTAGAGGATCGCGCCTTGCGAATTTTCCGCCCAGTATTCGCCCTCGACTCGTGCGGTTACTTCGGTTCCCGCCATTGCCTGGACGGTTTCGCTGTTTTGGAGAGCTGTTCTATCGAAACTTGCGAGGAAATTGTCGTCGATCGGGCAGTACCTGAGGGCGTAGGCCCGGGCGACTTCGATTTCGTCGAAGAAGAGGGCGACGTTGAAATCCGTCAGTGAGTATCCGCCCGGCAGGGGCTTGCGAATGACGACCTGGACATCCTCATATTGTCCTTTTGCATTGAGTATCAGTTGGTGCGGACTTACGGTAATGCTCTCTGCGAAGGTGATATTCGATAGTGGAAATGCAGCAGCGACGAGTAGGGCGACAAGTTGCCTGATCATAGCGGTATTCCCCGATAGCCGGTTTATCTTCCGAGTTGTGCGGTACTTAGCTATCTGTTAGTGCCGGCTTAGTGGTGCGGCGCAACGGTTTTTCGAGAGTTTTTTGGATTTAGCTGCTGGCAGACCGGGTTCGGGCCGGGTGGAAATAGTCTCTTGACTTGTCGGGCGGGGCATATATTCTAAGCAGGTGCCCGGGCGTTGACGTTAGCGTGGCGGGTGGTCCGGATGGCCGCCGATGCGCCGGGTCGCCGGCGAAAAGGACCGGCCTGGAAGGCCTGAATCGTAAATCTCGTTCTGTCAGGAGAAACAGCCATGTCAAAGAAAACGTTCCTCTTGTTATGCATGCTCGCTCTTGCAGTTTCAGGCTGCGGGAAAAAGGAGGACAGTGAGGCGTCCAAGAAGGGCCAAGGTGTCGGTGCGAGTACGGCGGGACTTAAGAAAGCCCGGCTGCTTGTTGAGCTTCCGGACTACTGCAATACGCCGGACGGGATGGCTCTTCTGCCGGACGGGAGCTTTCTATTATCGGTTCCGAATTACAACGACCCTTCGCCGGGGGCGTTTATTATGAAGGTATCGGCGGATAATAAGGTCTCGAAGTATTTCACGGCCCCTGCCCACCCGATGACGAACAAGGCCGGGCCGATGGGGATTTGCCTGGCTGCGTCGGGGGATGTTTACTATGCCGACAACCAGTACGGCCCGGACACGCCGCAGAGCTCCCGTCTGATGCGAATCACCGTCAAGGGCGGTGAGCCGACGGGGGCCGTTGCCGTCGTTTCGGGATTCAACGTTGCCAATGCGGTGGCGATCAAGGGCGATTACGTATATGTGAGCGAGACGATTCTCGTTCCGGGGTCGGACCCGCTGGTGAGCGGGATATTCCGGTTCCGGATGGGCGAGGAGGGGATCCAGCTCAAGACGCCGCTTGAGAAAGATGAGCACCTGATAACGACAATCAAGAGTTTCAACGCGGCTATCGGCTACGGCGCCGACGGACTTTGCTTCGACAGTAAAGGTAATTTGTACTGCGGTAATTTCGCCGACGGAACGATTCACAAGATCAGTTTCGACAAGAGCGACAGCGTTGTCTCGAACGAGATTTTCGTCAAGAACGATAGGATGAAGTGTGCGGACGGGTTGTTTTGCGATATCAAGACCGACAGGATTCTGGTTGCGGATATGGTGCAGAACGCTATTCAGGTTGTGGGTCCGGACGGTTCGGTGCGGACCGTCGCGGCCAACGGCGACACCGACGGGGCCGACGGGGGCATCGATCAGCCCTGCGAGGCGATACTGCGGGGCAACGAGGTGATAATCTCGAATATGGACTGGCCCTTCGAGGGGGTGGTCAATACGATGTGGGACAAGCCTTATACGCTTTCGGTTGTGGAACTTGATTGAGTCGCGATGATTTTCGTATTGGCTTTGTTGAGATAGGTAGTTAGCGTGTTTTATGGTTCGACGTATTGCGATATTGGGTTCAACGGGTTCTATCGGGAGGAACGCCCTTCGTGTAATCGAGGGCCTGGGGCCGGGATACCGTGTCTGCGCGCTGAGCGCGCACAGCAATGCCGAGCTTCTGGCGGAACAGGTGCGGCGTTTTAAGCCGAGTTATGTCGCTATTACGGACGAGAGCTGCGCCGGGCAGCTTGCGGGGCTGCTGGACGGCCTGGCTGCGGAGGTTCTTAGCGGGCCTGAGAGTCTTGTGCGGCTTGCCGAGTTAGATGAGGTCGATACGGTTCTGACTGCTGTTGTCGGTGCTGCGGGGCTGCCTGCGGTTCTTGCGGCGGCTCGGCAGGGCAAGCGGCTGGCCATTGCGAACAAAGAGCCGCTTGTGATTGCCGGGGAGATTCTGATGACCGAGGCGGCGGGCAGCGGCAGCGAGATTATTCCGGTTGACAGCGAGCATTCGGCTATCTTCCAGGCGATGCAGGCGGGCAAGAGCGGTGAGGTTGCGCGGATTATTCTGACGGCTTCGGGAGGGCCGTTTCGCGAGTTGGGCGCGGAGGATATTCGGGAGGTTACTCTGGAGCAGGCCCTTTCCCACCCGACGTGGGATATGGGGCCGAAGATTACCATTGACTCGGCGACGATGATGAATAAGGCGCTGGAGATAATCGAGGCAAGTTGGCTTTTCGGGGTCGGGGTGGAGAAGATCGAGGTTCTGATACATCCGGAATCGATAGTTCATTCGCTTGTGGAATTTGTTGACGGCTCTGTGATAGCGCAGTTGGGCGAGCCTGACATGTGCCTGCCGATCCAGTATTCGCTGACGTACCCGGATCGCGTTTGCGGCCCGGCCAAGGCGCCTCAGTTGGCCGAGATCGGGCGTCTTAATTTCAGTCGGCCCGATCCGACGGTTTTTCGCGCCCTGGGCTTAGCTTATGAGGTATCTCGAGCGGGGGGCACTGCGGCGGCGGTATTCAATGCGGCGAATGAAGCGGCGGTGGAAGAGTTCTTGGCGGGGCGCATCAAATTTGTTAATATACTCGAACTCGTCGAACACTGCCTCAATAAGCACGATATCCGGACGGATGTTTCGCTGGATGAGCTGCTTGAGGCCGATATGTGGGCGAGGCGAGAAGTTGCTGCGACGGCGTGCAGCGCGTAGATGATATTTTTTGGCGCGGGCTTTGTGCCCGGAGGCGAGTTAATGTCGAAACCAAAGAGTTTATTCAGCAAGTGGTTCAAGGTGTTTTTGCTGGCGGCCGTTCTGGCCGGGGTCATTTACCTGATTTTCCGGAATATCGATACTTTCGGTAACGTGCTTTTGGTCCTGCTGGGTTTTGGCACGGTGATTCTGGTTCACGAGTTCGGTCATTTCATCTCGGCCAAGCTGTGCGGGATCAAGGTCGAGATGTTCGCGATAGGCTTTCCGCCTATTCTTTTCGGTTTCAAGCGGGTTGCCGAGGGCTTCCGGATTCGGATACTTCCCGGTTTCTTCGCTGAGAAAGAGCGTGAGGAGGAGGAAGGCGACGAAGACGATGAGGGCGCGGCCGATGATGCCGTCGAGGTTGAGGACAGTCTTTGGAGCCACACTTTCGGCTGCAAGGGCGCGGTGTGGGATACGGAGTATTGTCTCGGGCTGATTCCGGTCGGCGGTTTTGTGAAGATGCTGGGTCAGGAAGACACCGGCGCGGCGAAATCGACGGACGATCCGCGTTCTTTCGCCAACAAGTCGGTAGCGGCTCGTATGGCGGTCGTCGCGGCGGGCGTGGTGTGCAATGTTATTCTGGCGGTGATTATCTTCATCGCTGTTTTCCTGATCGGGATAAATCGTCCTCCGGCGGTTGTCGGCGGTGTCGAGCCTAACTCACCGGCGATGCGTGCGGGCCTGCAGGCTGGTGATGAGATCATCGAGATAGACGGCAAGAGCGACAATATCGACATTACGGATGTCATGCTTGCCGCAGGTCTTTCGGGGCGCGGCGAGGCTGTTAGCATGAAGGTCGATCGGGGCGGTGTTATCAAGGATTTCGAGATTGTCGCGGAGAAGAGGAACGGCGGCGACTTGAAGACTTTCGGGATCAATATGCCGGAGACGCTGACTGTGGATGAGTTAGCCGACCAGGCGGACGTTAACGATCTTCGGGCGAAGACAGGCCTTGCGCCCGGAGACCGAATCACGCAGGTCGGCGGCAAAGAGGTTTCCAATCACTGGGACTTGGCACCTATCGTCGAGCGGACTTATTCTCCGACTGTGAAGCTCTCGGCCGAGCGGGCGGGCAATACCAACGAGCCATTGACGGTTTATGGTGAGGTAAAACTCGGCTGGGCGTTCGCGGAGGAGTACAAGATCGCTTCGGAATCTCAGCTTTATCATATCCACTCGATGGTTCCGCGGCTGCGTGTTGTGGCTTATGCGGGGATGCCGGAGCCGGTGTCTCTGCCTGTGAAGGTGGGTCGCGGGGTTAAGTCTGCGGGGCGGTGGGCCCTTGGGAAGGTTGGCTCTCTGTTTGGAAAGACGGGCAAGAAGAAGGTCGAGGACGAAGCGGCTCCTGCTCTTCTCGCCGGCGACGTAATTCTCTCCGCCAGCGGGGTCGAGAATCCGACGTATCTGGAGATGCGTGAGGTTGTGCAGGGGAATAAGGATAAGCCGGTTCGGGTCGTCGTCTTGCGGACGGACGCTAATGGTGCTGAGGAGCAGGTTGCGGTGAGTATCACGCCGCGGGGCCTGCCTGATTCAGACTGGGTGCAGATGGGGGTTATGCTGGAGCTCGATGCGGATCATGCGGTTGTAGCCGGGACTGTTGAGGCCGGCGTGGGCATAGGCAAGCTCGATATTCCGCGCGGGGCATTGATAACGGCTGTTGACGGCGAGCCGGTTTCGAGTTTCTATGATGTTGTTCGCCAGATCGGCAAGTATCCCGGCGAGCATATCACGATCGAATATCGCATCGATGACGAGACTGCGGGGGCAGTTGCGTTGACCGTAAGCACCGAAGCCGAGGCTGTCAGTGTCAAAGCCGGCTTTTCCGATTTCATTCCGTTCAAGCGGATGGAACGGCTTTACAAGGCAAGCGGGCCGATTGATGCGGTGAGGATGGGTGCGCGAAAGACCGTTGCGTTAATCGCTCAGACGTACCTGACGCTGAGACGGTTGATTGTCGGCGCGGTCAGCCCGAAGAACCTGATTGGTCCTGTCGGCATTCTTTCGGTGAGTTACCAGACCGTCGCCAGGCAGATGTGGATCGAGTACCTTTTCCTGATCGGCTTAATCAACGCTGCGATTGCGGTTTTCAATTTTCTGCCGATGCCGCCTCTTGACGGTGGATTGGCGGCGTTTCTTGTTGTCGAGAAGGTTAAGGGTTCTGCGGTAAGCGAGCGGACGCAGGGTGTGGTTGTTCGCATCGGGCTGGCGATTGTTTTGGTGCTGTTTGTTTACATAACGCTTAACGACGTTATCAGAAATTTCTTCAGTTAGGCCTGGGGGGTGCTGGAAAATTCATACGATGCGATTCGAGTTGCCGAAGTAGTAAGTAGCTGGTAGAGGAAAACAGGGTTGCTCGTTATCGATACAAGGTTGGCAGGGCAGTTCGGATGTTGACGGATAAACATGGTACTGACGGTCTTAGCCGAGGCAAGGTTGCCGCGTTGCGTCGTGCCGTCGTGCCGTCCTGCGAGGCGGAGGCCCTTGTCGGATTCGAGCAGTACCATAAGGGGATACTCGAAGCTCTGCGGGAGAAGGACTTGCATGTATATGAGCTTTTGCAGGCGGAGTACGAGCGTCTGCAAAGCAGTATCCAGCTTATCGCGGCGGAGAATCAATGTTCGCCGGGCGTTCTTGCCGCTCTTGGTTCGGTTATCCAGAACAAGACGACGGAGGGTTTCGTCGGGGGGCGTTATCACGCGGGGTGCGAGGTGGTTGACGATGTCGAGTCGCTCGCTGTCAGCCGGGCTAAAGAGGCGTTCGGGGCCGAATATGCGAATGTTCAGCCTCATTCAGGAACGGCTGCGAATCAAATCGTGCTGACGGCGATGCTGGGGCGGGGGGATAAGATACTGAGCCTCGGGCTGGACCAGGGAGGACATCTTTCGCACGGCGCGAGCGTGTCGTTTACGGGCAAATTCTTCGAGGTGGAAAACTACTACGTTGACAGGCAGAGCTTTCTGCTGGACTACGAAGCCGTTCGCGCCAAGGCGCTTGCGTGCAGGCCGACGCTGATAATCTGCGGGGCGAGCGCGTATTCGCGGACGATAGACTTCTGTCGATTCCGGGAGATTGCCGGCGAGGTCGGGGCTTATCTTTTAGCGGATATTTCGCATATTGCGGGTCTGGTGTCGGCGGGCGCTCATCCTTCGCCGATAGACTTCGCACATTTTACCACGACGAGCACATATAAGCCGGGCGGGCCCAGGGGCGGCGTGATATTGATGGGCCGTGATTTCGACCGCAAGGTAAGAATCGGTTCGCGGGAAGTGACGCTTGCCGAGCATATTCAAAAGACGACGTTTCCCGGTGTTCAGGGCACGCCGTATCTGAACAATGCCGCGGGCAAGGCGGTTTTCTTCAAGGAGATGCTGAGCGAGGAATACCGGTCCAGGCAGTTCAGGATTATCGAGAACGCGCAAAGGCTGGCTGATTCGCTGGCGGGCCTGGGTTACGAGGTTCTGACGGGGGGGACGGACAACCACATGGTGCTTGTCGATGTCAGCCGGCTGAGGCAGGGGCTGACCGGTGCGATTGCACAAAAAGGGCTGGAGCAGTGCGGTTTGATTGTGAATATGAATCGGCTGCCGTACGATACGAGGGGTGCGGCGGTGACGAGCGGGCTTCGGCTGGGGACTGCTATCGTGACTAAGAACGGTATGGGCGGCGAGGAGATGAAGATGGTCGCGGCCTTGATAGATTCTGTTTTGAGGGGGGTGGAGATTGGCGGCGAAGGGCGGTATCGGCTGGATGATGACCTGCGAGAGCGGGTCAGGGCCGAGGTGCTGGGTTTGTGCCGCAGGTTCCCGATGTGCTGAGGGTCGGGCGTTTTTTGCATCAGGGTGTTTTGCGGGGCTTTCTTGCTCTCAATACCATCGCACCGAGACCAAGCAGCAGCAGCGTAGCCGGCTCGGGGATGTATGAGACGTAGATATCTCTGGTCGAGGCGCCTGCGGATTGTCCCATGAAGTACAAGGCCGTGCCGTCGGCGGAGATCGCGGGGAAATTACTATGACCGCCTGGCAGATCGAATAGAGAAAGGTGCTCGGCGACGCCGAAAGGGTCGCTTGTGGATTCTCTGGATGCCTTGAATAGTTGCACATCGCCGTTTCGATCTGAGGCGAAATACAGCATGAGGCCGTCGGTAGATGGGAACGATGAGACTTCATGAGCTGCTGTGTTGATTTCGCGGAGGTTGACAACGTTTTCGAAAGGGGAGTTCCTGTCGGTCCTTGTAGCCATCCATATATCCTGGCCGCCTTCTCCGCCGCTCATGTCGCGCGCACCAAAAAAAATAGTCAACTCGTCCGGAGTAAGACGAGGGACTTGAAGAAGGGTGCCGAGCGAGTTGAGTTCGTCTATGCTCGTACCCGTGGGCCATGGATCATCTACAGAAGCGCGTTCGCTCATTCTGAGCGACCATCTCGCAGATTCTTGCGTTTGGTAGTACATTCGCAGGTTGTCGGGCGATACCCACGGGGCTAGGACGTGCGTGTCCGACCGATTCAATTCGCTTATTTCTCTTACAGACGTAAAGGGACCTGTTGGTTCTGATCGTGTTGCCTCGTATATTCTGCCGTAGTAGAAATCATCAGTGCGGACTCGCGAGAAATACAAACTGAGGCCATCGAACGACAGGAAAGGTGACCAGTCTTCACCGGGTTGGATGTTGACTTCGGTTACGGGGACCGGCGCGGTCCAAGTTGCCAAGGCCGGCGCAGACACACTGAGCATCATTGCTAAAAGCAGCAAACCGAATTTTTCTTTCATTTCCCTTGCCTCCTGTGGAAGAATCAACCGGCACATTCGGACCGGAAAACCTCCGAGAAGTTATTCCACTATGGGCATTGTACGACTCCTTAAGCTGGTTTGTCAAGTAAAATCCGCTGTGTTTTCGGACGTTTTTGCTGCGAATGCTCAATTTTCAGAGAAAATCGAGAAGAGTGACGTCGCGGAGCCTGAAGATTTCTGCCGATACAAAGCTGTTATAGCCGACGAAATTGATGCAGTAGATGGATCGGCGAATCTTTGATATTCTGGTGGCCGGCAAGACTATGTTACATAGAATCAAACACGAATTGAAACAGGGCAAGACCCTGATGACCTTCACAACCCTGCAGGCTGCGGGCCAGGCCTTTGGTATGGTCGCCCCGCTGGTTGTCGCCAAGGCGTTTTCTGCGGAGTTGTTCGGTAGCTACTCGCTGTCGAAGATGGTAGTTTTTTTCTTCGGTGCATTTCTGGTTTCTTCGACCCAGGCGCCGTTTATAATTTTTGCGAACCAAGAGAGGGCTCGGAGCGGCAAGATAAATCAGGCGTTTACCGCGCAGTGTGTTTTTCTGGCTTTGAGTCTATTCATTTTCGCGGTGCTGGCAGTTTCGTTTAGAACGTATATTATACAGTTCGCCGGGATTGACCGAGGGGATTTGCTTTGTGTGGCGCTGGCTTTTGTCGGGATAGCGTTGAAGGCCTTTATGTCTAATCTGTTTATGGGCATGGGGCAAAGGGTTAAGAATTCGCTTGTCGAGCTGGCCTTTGGGAGTTTCACCTTAGGTCTCATCCTTTTGTTTTACTTAACCGGGACGATGACTCTGAGAGCGATTTTCTTGACGTATCTGGCGTCGGCGGTTTTTGTGTCGGCTATATTCGTATGGAGTATCGATTGGAGTCAATTGCTGCCCTTGAGTGTCGACAAGCAGCGGTTCAAAGATATGCTCAATTTTACGAAGTGGATAATGTTCGGCGCAACGGCTATATACTTTGTCAACTGGGGTGACTATGTAGTGCTTAGATACTACAAATCAATGGGTGACATCGGAGCTTATGGTCTGGGATACCAAATTTTCAAGGGCGCTGTTACCTTGATACTTGTCGTGAACGCATATTTTCTGCCTTTTGTAAGTCAGCATATTACCGACAGCGTGAAGATGAGGGATTACCTTTTCGGTAAGAGGCCGAAGATATTTCTCGTGGGTATCGGTTTCATCGTTTTACTCTTTGTTCTCGTTCCGTATCTGCTCAATATCTACGACAAAGACTACGAAGAGTCATCTGTTGTTTTCAGGGTTTTGCTCGTGGGCTGTATTCCCATACTCTATACGGTTTTTTACGTTCCCATTCTCAATACCATGGGGAAATACAGATTCCACCAGACAGTCAATTTCTTTCATGTCGTGCTCAACTTGGTTTTGGATGTTCTTCTTGTTCCGGTGATGGGGCTGCTGGGTGCTGCGGTTGCGACGACGGCAGCCTATTTCTGCCAGGCTGCAACTTTCGAAGTTTACTTCCGACTCAGACTTCGCAGGCTACTATGGTGATGATTCGAGCGGCTGTTTCTTGAGCGCTTTTATTGCTAAGACATACGCATTCTTGGGCAATGTTCTGCTCAGCCAGGGTTCGACGGCACGAACTATTCTGATAAGCAATTTTTTCAAGATGTCGGGCAGCCTGTAAGGTATGAGTGAGCCCGGGATATAGCAGGCACCGGCGGAGCGCACTATCTGGAAGCCGTTGTCTTGCAGAGCCGATGCGAGTTCGTTGTGCGTTTTCCATTCGTCACAAGGATGGACAGGCTTGCGTCGCAGAAGACCTCGGAGGATTACGTAGCGATCGAAGCCGTAGAGGCTGTGCCTGTTCGGGGTGGTGATTACTGCGCAGCCTCCGGGCTTAAGGACCCTCGCCATTTCACTGATGGCCTTATTGTAGTCAGGTATATGCTCGAGGACTTCGCTGGCGAAGACTTTGTCGAATGTTTCATCGGGAAACCTCAGGTTCGTAAGATCGCCGACTTCTACCTCGATGCCTTCGATATTGTTCTTTGACAGTTCTTTTTTTGCCTCTTCCACCATGTTGGGTGAGAAGTCGGTACCCACGCACTTACAGCCCCTTCTGGACAGTTCGATCAGATCCCTTGCGTTCCCGCATCCGCCGTCGAGTATCATTTCTCCGGGCTTCGGATCGACCATTGACATTACCATTTGTGAACGGACTATCTGCTCATATTCAATGATCAGATTCTTTGCGATTTTCGCATTTCGGTCAATCGCGGCTTCGTCGAAGAAATCCTTTATTTCGTTCGTCATTTGTCACCTTTTATGTATTGGCGGGCGATTCCGCCTTCTTTCTGGCGATCAGCATGGTCGTGTCACAGCACTTGTGTTTGTACGCTTCATAGACGCTTTCTATGTATGAGTTTCTGCAGACGAGATAGTCTTTCCTGGTTATAATCTCGAAGTTTTGGGCAGAGAGCACGTGCTGGATCTTGTCCCACTCGATGTGGTCGTCCGGCCAGACGTGTATATCGCCTTCGCCGATGAATCTCGGGTTTATTCGCTTTTTGATGAAATTGACGTAGAACCTGAAGCTGAGCAACAGGCGCACGTATTTCCACAGGATATAACTTTTTGGCGTTGCCGCATTCAGGAATTCCACATACTCCGGCGGCTTGCTGTAACGGCTTTGGCAGGCCTCGTGGTCGATGTAGATAATGCCTCCTGGTTTCAGGACTCTGCACATTTCCTTAACAAGGTGCAGATAGTCGGGGACATGGTGCAAGACGGAGTAGGCTGCGGCGATATCGAACGAGCAGTCATCTATGTCCGCAAGGTCCAGGCCGTTGAGTTTGAGGGTTTTGGAAAGGCTGGTACTCGCAAACTTTTGTTTTATGAGCTTCAAGAAGTTCTCCGAGACATCAGCGGAGACCGTGTAGAGTCCGTGATCGATCAGATGACGAGTGAGGTTTCCTGAGCCGCAACCCACGTCGAGGGCTTTCAAATCCTCTTTTCCCGATTCTATTGCCCGGATTGCTTCTTCAAGAGCGTTGTGCACGCGTGCCTGCTCGATGTCATTGAATATCTCGTCGTGGATCCTTTCATATTTAGCGGCGATCCTGTTGTGTGCGTTGATATTGTAATCTATTTCTTTGTTGCTGTTCATATTGCTAAACCGAAACACTTGTGCCGAAACAAACATTCTATGCGGCCTTGGTATCCGAGCAGGGCGCTTGTGTCAATGATGTTTCGGCAGGAGTTCTTCATATATCTGCCGGGTTTTTCGGGCGTACTCTTCAATGCCGAATCTCTGGACGAGTTTCGAGCCGGCTTCGATGAGTTGTTGTCGCAACTGCCGGTCGTCTGTTAATTGCTCGACGGCCCGGCAGATTTCATCGGGAGTGTTTTCCTTCAGGAGGAGGCCTGTTTGTTCGTTTGTGATGTACTCAGACATTCCGCCCGCTCCGGATGAGATGACGGGGATTCTCATACTCATCAACTCCAGGCAGGCGATTCCGAAGGATTCGCGTCGGGACGGCACAACGGCGAGATCGAAAGTCGACATTATTTCCGGTACGTCTTCGCGGAAGCCGAGGAATTTGATTCGATCATGAATGCCGAGTTGCTGGGCCGATTGCTCGAGCTTATTTCGCAGGGGTCCGTCTCCAACAAACAAGAACAAGTACCGTTGCGATTTCCTCAGCAGCGAAGCTGCCGCCTCGACAAGCAAATCCGGGCCTTTGAGATAATCGAGTCTGCCTACGTACCCTACTATAATATCGCTATCGGCAATACCGAGTTTGGCCCTGATTTTTTTTGGTGGTATGCGATGCGGGCTGAACTGCTCCAGGTTCACAGCGTTGTTTATCACCTTGATTCGATCCGGCGGGATTCCAATTCTGCGTTGCAGATAATCGGCTATGTAGTTGGATACGGCGACAAAGGCCGCGGCCCTGCGCCATAGTAGTCTAAGGATGAGTCTGTATAGTGTATATTGGGGCCCTGTTTCGAAAATTGGGCCATGTTCGTAGATGATCAGTTTGCACTTACAAAAGAAGGCGGCGAGCAGGCAGGCTATGATCGGTTTGCTGAGGTGAGCGACGAGGATATCTATCTCATATTGCTTGCAGAGCCTGAGGATAGTAAAGAATTTGCGAGGATCGTAATTGGGATATGAACGGGTTATCACGTTGCTTTTTACAAGGATGCGTCTTTGTGCTGACCGTAGCGGATATACGAAGCTTTTGACCTCGTTATCGTCGCAGTTTTCAACGATGTGCTTGAGCACAACCTGTGCCCCGCCACAGCCGAGGCTGCCAATAACGTGAAGTACTCTGGTTGGGGTCTTGTCGGTTGTCATTTGGGGATATCTGCTACATCCATTTTTTTTGCCAGAGGTTGAACATTATTATGCTCCAGAAGATTCTGGCGTAGTCTGCGCGGGCGGTCTGGTGTTTCCGCCACAGGGTCGTCAGAAAATCTCTGTTGCAATAGTCGAACGTTCGGTCGGTGAAGATTTCTTCATGCGCGAAGTCTCGCAATTCGTTTCTGAAGTAATCGGCGAGCGGCACGGAGAAGCCTTTTTTCCTGCGGTAGAGGATTTCGCGCGGCAGGACTCCGGCGAAGGCCTTTTTGAGGATGTGCTTATTGTCCGAGCCTTTGGTTTTCATTCCGGGAGCGAGAGTTGCGGCGAACTCGACGAGTTCATGGTCGAGGAATGGGAGCCTTACTTCGAGGCTTACGGCCATTGAGGCGCGGTCCTCCTTCGTGAGCAGGCATTCGGGCAGATACTCGTTCGTGTCGAAATTCATGGCGTTGGTGATGTCGCTTTCGTATTTGAAGTATCTGCCGAGCGATTTGAATTCGGCGAGATTGTGCCCTTGCTCGGCGGGGCTGCGGAACATGTAGCTGAAAAGCTTGAGGTAAAGCTGCCAGGTTTGTTCCCTGGGGCCGAGAAATGTCTGCAGCTTGCCGAGCTTGTCGCTTCGCAGCAGGAGGTTCAGCGCTCTGAGGGAAATACCCATTGTTTTTCTCAGCGGCGCCGGCATGGAGTTGAGCTTTTTGAGCAGGCCGAGCTGGCGGTATCTGGGGTACCCTGCAAAGAGCTCATCGCCCCCTGTCCCCGAGAGGGAGACGGTGACGTATTTTCTTGCGACGCGGCAGAGGAGGCAGGTGGGTATCATGGAGGAATCGCCGAACGGCTCGTCGTAGTAATACGGCAATTCGGCTATGAGGTCGCGGACGCTGTCGGCGTTGAACTCGATTTCGTGGTGGTCGGTTTCGAACATGTCCGAGACGATTTTCGCGTATTTCGATTCGTTGTATCCGGGGCGGTCGAACCTGATTGAGAATGTGTTGAGCTCTTTGACGTATTTTCTCATGAGCGCGACTATTATTGAGCTATCGACGCCGCCTGAGAGGAACGCGCCGAGGGGCACGTCGGAGACGAGTCTGGCCCGGGTGCTGCGGTCGAGTTTTTCGGCTATTTGGCGTTTTGCGCGGTCTTCGGAGATGTCGGGGTCTTCGCAGAACGACAGGGACCAGTATCGGCTGTGCTGCTTTATTTTCCCGGCGGCGAGGTCGTAGATGATATAGGAACCGGGCGCGAGCTTGCGGACGTTTTCGAGGATTGACTGTCCGGAGGGGGTGTTGCCGAAGAGCAGGTAATGATTCATTGCGGTTTTGTCGATTCGCTTGTCGATATCGCTGTCGAGGAAGACCTTCAGTTCCGAGCCGAACATGAATCGCTCGCCGTTGTCGTAGAAGTAGAGGGGTTTGATTCCGAGACGGTCCCTTGCGAGGAATAATGTATTTTGTTTCCTGTCGAAGATGCAGAAGGCGAACTGGCCGTTGATTCTTTCGAGCAGGTCTGTTCCCCACTGTTCGTAGCCGTGAACGAGGACCTCGGTATCGGTTTTCGAGATGAATTTGTGGCCTTTGGATTCGAGTTCTTCGCGGAGGGTCTCGAAGTTATAGACCTCGCCGTTATAGGTTATGCAGGCGGCGCCGTCCTCGCTGTAGATTGGCTGGGCGGCCTTATCTGAGAGGTCGAGGATTTTGAGTCTTTTGTGGCCTATCGAGATACCGTCGCGGACGTGGAAGCCTTCCTGTTCCGGTCCGCGGTGTTCGAGCAGGCGGGCCAGTCGCCTGATTTTGCTGTCATCTTCCCAGTTGAATCCGACGATTCCGCACATCTACTTGACTTTCTCAAAGAGGTATTCGTTGCACCCGGTCCAGCCTCGGGTCTTGTTGAATTTTGCGAGCCTGAATCCGCGGCTCTCGAAGAAGCCGGCCACTTCTTTTTTTGAGGCGTATTCGTAAGGGTAGCCGCCGATCCAGTCCACGATATCGTTGTAGAATCTCATTCCTCGTTTGCGGTTATGTGGTTTCTGTCGGGCCGTGAGCATTGAGACGGCTGCCTTGAGGGCGCCGATGGTATAGACCATGAGCTTCTTGACCGGGGCCGGGCTCTTTACGTATGTGTATTTTATCATCTTCCAGGCCGGCGAGGTGAAATGCCTGTTGTAGATTGCGATTGCGAGTAGTCCGTTTTCGGCGACGAGTTTCGCAGCGTTTTCGAAGGCCTTGTACATGTCTCCGGTATGATGGAGTACGCCCCAGCTATAGACTATGTCGAACTGCCCCGGTGCGAGGTTCTCATCCAATATGGAAGCGACCTTAAATTCGACGGTCTCTTTTTTGACGTCGCCGTCCCATCGGGCGATTTTTTCGATGAGTCCTTCTGCGGCGGCGACGGCTTTGGGGTCGAAGTCGAATCCGAGGACTTTTTTCGCCCCGAGCGCGCCGGCAGCGATGGAAAACAATCCGCTTCCGCTGCCGATATCGAGGAAGGTTTTGCCCTCGACATCGCCGACGAGTCGGCGGAGGGATTCTGCGGCCTTTGCGTAGTCTTCGCGGCTGGCGTGGTTAGCGAAGTCTTCCCAGTTTTTTCCGAAAGCGAATCGGTCCATTTCTTTTGAGGTACTATCAGGGTTTCGGTTTATGCCAGTTCGGCGAACAGTTTCTTATAGCGTTCTACGATGGTCGTGACATTGTGGTTCTTTTCGGCGTATGTCCGGGCGTTCTTGCCGATATTGACATATTTGTTATCTTCGAGCAATGATTTAAGTGTTTCGGCGAGGCGGTTCATGCTGCCGTTGCAGCAGGCGCCGCAATCGCAGTCATCGAGAAAGCCGTCGGGATTAACATTGAGCGAAAGGATCGGCGTTTCATTAACGGCGGCCTGGATGAAGGTATTGGGGAATCCTTCGGCCTCGGATGTGTTTACCAGCATCTTTGCCTTCTGGAAGCATGCGTTGATTTTATCGAAGTCGACGCGTTCTACAAATTGCAGATTCGGCGTCTTTGCGGCGCGGTCGGCGAGGCTTTTGAAGTTGTCGTCGCCGGTGGCTCGCTGGCAAATCATTGTGAAATGCTCTTCGGGCATTTTCTCGGCGAGATCTACGAACAGTTCCGGCCTTTTTATCTGCGCGCTTCGACCGACCCAGAGGATGGTATCGCGTCTTGCTTGCTTACTTGGCGCCAACCTGTGACCGTTGGGTATTGCGATTGCGCGAACTCCTGTTGTTGTTTCGAGGTTTTCCCGGTCTGTTCTGTTCTGCACAAAGACGCGGGCGGCGGAGCGCAGCGCCCACTTGTAGAGCCGGCCTGAGAGGCTGTGCTGTCTTAGGTATGTGCCGTCGCAGCTATTGGTATTCGACGTGCGATATACGAAGGCCTTTCGCTTGAGCCGGCAGAACAGCGCGGTGAGGAACATTCCCGGCGATATGGTTTTAATCATATAGATCCCGGCGTCGGCTTGCCTGAGTCCCCGCCAGACCCTCAGGCCGCCGGAGACGACATTTTTCTTGAAGTCCGCCGTCTTTATGATTTTGACGTTTTCGATGGTCTCGCATTGCTCCTGGCCATAGTCGGCGGTGATGAAAGCCACCTCAAAGTTATCGTCTTTGGCCAGTTCCGTTGCGAGATAGTACAGGTCCACTTCAGCGCCTCCGAAGACCGCAGCGACCTTGGGATTGAACAGCGGGTATGCCTTTGGGGCTATGAAGCAGACCTTGATTTTTGTTGCGTTTTTATTCACTGGTTCGATTCTTGTTTTTTTGTTTTACTATTTGCTCGTAACAGTTCAGGTACCGCCGGGCGACGCCGGCCCAGGTGAACTGTTTTGCCTTTTCTACGGCGGCGAGGGAAAGGCGTTCCATGCGCCGGGGGTCGTCGGCGAGGTCCTTAATTGCACGTGCGATGTCTTCGGGGCGCTCGCTTTGGACGACGATGCCGTTGTCGCCGATGAGTTCTTCGACTCCTTCGCAGGGGGTTGTAATTATAGGCAGGCCCGACGCCATTGCCTCGAGCATTGCATTGCTCATTCCTTCGTGGGCGCTGGCCATAAGAAATATCGTATTGCTGCGGTAAAGCGCGGGCATATCTTCGGGCGGGACCCTTTGCAGGAATTTTACTTTTTCGGCCAGGTTCAATTCGCCGGCGATGCCTTTCAGTTTGCCGAGGATGTTTCCGTCGCCTGCGATATTCAGCCTGACGTTCAGGCCGAGTTTATCTGCACAGTGGGCGGCTTTGAGGAGCAGGTCTATTCTCTTGCGGGTGATGAGCCTTCCGACGGTGAGCAGTTCTATGGTTTGAGCGGGATCGCGTCTATCGGGAGGGTGGAATTTTTCGGTGTCGATTCCGTTTGGTATCACCTTTATATCGAGGTCGGTCATAAACTTCGATGCCAGCCTGCGCAGGCCCGTGCTGTTTGCGACGACGGCGGATGCGCCGGTCCAGATTCTTCGGAACAGGCCGGCGGTAAGCCTGTAGTCCAGGCCCAGGCGGACGTTGTAGCCGGGGACATCGGAACCCCTCAGCGAGATTATGTAGAGCAGCTCTTGCGCCGTCTTGTAGCACAGATAACCCGTCGGGAAGCCGAAGAATGCGTGGACGAGGTCGTAGTCATTCTGGCCAAGCAGCCTGCTGTAGTGCCGGCTGGCCTTGAAGAGCCATTCGATAACTTCTGTTCTTCGCCAGTAGTGCAGGCTCTTTTTGTGGATGCCTACTTTGTAGATGACGATGTTGTCGGCTAACTTCTCTTCGAAGAATCCCGGCTCCGGTGCGGAGGTCAGGACGGTTACCGTCAGGCTGCTGTCGCGGGCGTATTCCCTCAGCAGGCAGAGATTGGCGTTAGCGGCCCCGCCGCCTATGGGTGGAAATTCGTAGTTGAGCATGAACAGTTTCATCTTGTCGAGTCGATTCGCGGGGTTTGCCAGGCTGTGCCGGCGCGAGTTTTCTTCTTGAATATAATCATTTCGGGACTGATCAGCGAGTTCTTGGGCACGGGCCATCCTGCCAATCCGAGGATAGACTTCCCCGGGAAGAGATAAGTCGGGGCGAACCTGGCGACCTCGTCGTAATTCGATTTGTTGTCGAACAATGTCTGTCTGAATCTTTTCTCGGTTTCGTCGTTGGTGCAAGGCCACTTGGGCGTCATTATCAGGTAATCGGGAGGCGGAGCGTTTTTGGTGTCGGCGGATTGCCATGGGCAAATCGCGGCGTATCCATTGAGGTGGAGTCTGGGGGCATAGACTTTGTTATAGATTCCAATTCCGATTGTGGTTCTGCGGTCGATGTTCTTATAGCACCATTTCTCGGTTCTTGCTCTGGTGTCGCCAAGCATCTCCAGGTCAAGGGCGATACAGTAGAGCAGCGACAGCGCGCCGACTATCGAGAGGGGGAGAATCCGCAGTGCACGATGAATTTTCTTGGTGTTGAGCCAGTCGGCGCAGGCCTTTCCGATCAGCACGGCGAAGCCGGGATATGCGGGCAGGAAGTATCGGGCGGTTGTCAGGCGGATGTTCATGATTACTACGACGTAGAATGCGAGCAGCGGAATCAGGACAAGGCCCGCCTGCCGGCGGTATTTGGCCAGGCAATAAGGGGTCGATACGACCAGCAGCGCCAGCAAAGGCCAGCCGAGCGAGCCGTACAGCATCCGGCAGGAATCCCAGAGCAGGGGCAGTTGTCCGGCGAATTGGGTGTTGAACTTACTGACGCCGCTTTCGCCGCTCCAGAATGACATTCTTTGCAGGAACTCTCCGGGGGAGAAGATAATACCCTGCAAAAGGGCGAACAGCACCAGAAAGGCCGCAACGGCTGCAAGCACCTTTCTTGTGAAGACGGATAATACGGCCTTTTTGAGGGCGTGTCCGTCGGCTCGGGCTTTGGCTATCTCTGCGAGCCAGAACGCTGCGGCCAGGCCTATCAGATAGCCCCCCATCGCTTCCTTGATTGAAACGCAGTATGAGAAGAACAACCCCATCAGCACAAAGTGACGGTACTTAGCGAAGCGTATCGCTTTGACGGTCCAGTAGATTCCCCAGGCATACCAGAACAACAGCGGGACATCCACATTGCCGACGTGACAGTAGAAGATGAAAAGCTGCGAGAGCGCAAGGGCGAGCGCGCCGAGGAGGCCTGCGAGGTAGTCTGCGAAGAGCAGTCGTCCCGTCAGGAAAACGGCGAGGATTGTCGCTGTGCCCATTGCGACGGAGATGAGGCGGGATATTTTCGCGAGCAGGTCGAGCCTGTCCAGCGTCAGGGCCTGCGATGCGAGGGAACCGTCCGGTCGCTTGAGGGCGACGGGGTGTTTCTTCCAGTGTTCGACGAGCGGGTAGTAGAAGATCGCGTTGACGATGAAATGGCCTCGCGGGTATTTGTATGTCCACTTGCCGAAGATTTTCGGCATCTCGCGGACTGTTGTAATACCTTCTATGGAATCGGGCTGCCAGGGCACCAGGCCGGAGCGTCCCCAATCCAGCCCTATGCAGCTTAAGATCACGGCAAGAACGACGACCACTAAGGCGCCCGCGATGCGCGGCCGGGTCCAGGCGGGGCCGGCATCGGGCGTTTCGGTCGGGATCGTAACGCCTCGGGCCTGTCTTCGGGGACGGTTGGGATTGCCGGTTTTCCTGCGTTTCATAAAAGTCTTCTTGTGAATACGAATTTATCGTAACTTCCGGTGAACCGGATCAGCATTATCTACGTTTTGCGAGCAATGACATACAGGTTTGTTTGGAGACAGAGCGGCAGCCGGCGGAAATCGACGTGCTTGAAGATACCGCTGACAGGCCCGATTCTTTTTCGCAGTTTTGCAAGCGTGAATTCGTTTATCGTGTTCATCTTGATGAAGCGGGCCTCGAAGCCATGCGCCGCCAGGCGGCGTTTCAACTGTCGCGGCGTATGCAGCGAGGGGTGGGCGCGGCGCCATTTCAGGGATTTGTGTGAAAGTGTTTCGGCGATAGCGTTGGAATATTTGTTGGGCGTTTGAAAGAGATAGCGGCCTTCGGGGCGCAGGACGCGCGAGACTTCAGCTACATGCCTATCGACGTCGGCGATATGTTCGAGCAGGTCGAAGCTCAGCACGACATCGAATGATTGATTCTCGTAGGGCAGGGTTTCTGCGGCCTGGACCTCCAGATTGATGTCGCCGTACTTCTCGAGGCCGTAGGCGATTGCGCGTCGCGATATATCGATGCCGGCGACGGAATACCCCTCGGCGCTGAGTCTCGATACTATGGTCCCGATACCGCAGCCTATCTCCAGGATTTTGTCGCCCGGTTTAAGCACATCGATTGTTTTGAGGAATTCGAGGTTTGTCTGCAGGTTGCCGCGTTCTTCTTTTCCCGCTTCGAGGCCCTTTCTCCAGGTTTCATCGTAAAGGTCCTGTTGTTCTTTGAGGGCATCATCCATTTGTTGTTTCGCGCTTATCGAGATCCGGCTACGGCTTAGGGGTTTGTTTTCTCTGGAAAAGGACGTGCTGGCTGAATTGTCTGTGGATTATGAGAAAGACTCCGTCTTTGATAGCCACATACTGATCGGGTTCGACGACGTCATAGTTATCCCTGATGAATTTCCTCAGAGGCGCCAGGGCCTGGTATCGCAGGGCTTCGGCCTCGTCGAATCTTGTTTTGAGCATGTCGGCCCACTGCTTATCGTATGTTTCTATTATGCGGTCGTTATTCGGGATGAACCCGTTGTTCGCCATTTGGGCGAAGCCTTTCGGCACCACAGGCCAGAGGACATACGGCGGCCTGTCGGTGGGTATGTGGAGTTTGCGCGAGTCAACGATGAACTTTGGCATTTCGCGGGTAAATTCCTCGATCAATTGGGCGACGATTTGCTTCATTTCGCCGACGGCGGGTCGCGGGAGGGTGCAGGCCTTCGAGGCCGAGCTGAATCGCCCTGCGGCAACGTACATTCCGGGATACCAGCCCCAGACGTACATCTTATCGTTCGGCTGTGAGTTGTTCCGTATGTACTCGCCGACTACTTCCCAGGGGCCTTTTGCCTTTTTCTCCCGGCGGTCGGCGATTTCATCGAGCTTCTGCAAATAACCCCGTGCGGGTCGAGGGTATTTTGTGCCGCTGTGGGGGCTTGTGGTTATCCCGAAGAATATGTGCCATGACATGCCGACCATTGCTATCAGCGCGAGGGCAAGTGCGGCGATTCGCCTTCCTGCCGAGTCTGCGTTTCGGGCGGCCTGCCAATAAGTTATTACCAAGTACCCGCCGAGCATTGCTGCTGAGGCGTTCAAAGGCAGGTAGTACTGTTCGTAGGAGCGCGGGCTGATCCAGACGAAGGCCATATCCAGCAGCCACCAGACAGCGAAGAGGAGTACGAACCGGTCGTAATTTTTCGGCTCGATTTTCCTTCCTGCGATACGGGGCCAGGCAAGCCGCAGGAGCCTGACAACGATTGCTCCGAGGGCCAGGGCAATCGGGAGCATCAGCAGGCGGTAGTATCTCAGGACTCGGGGCCATTGCTCCGAGAACGATACGAGCTTGCGGCTTGCGCCGATGTAGTCCGGCGCGGCCTGGGCGGCTTCGGAGCCGGCGGGGATGAACTTGGCGAAGACGTAGCCGACGAAGCTGTAGGGCAGGTTCATCTGTACGTCCCAGCCGAGTATCCAGATGTACAGCGGCGCCATCGCAAGGGCCAGGCCCGCCAGCAGCAGGAGGATGTCACGCCCCATCTGCTTAAAGGTTTTGTGTTTGAGGAAAGGCTGGGCGACGACGTACAATCCGATCGCGCCGATTACGGACATTCCGGTCTGCTTGAACAGCGGCGCGAAACTCGCCAGGGCGCCTGCGGCGAGGGCGAGGGGCCATTTGCCGTTCAATTCGTACAAGACGAAACAGCTTGCTCCGGCGATCATGAAGGCGATCATGTACTGTTCTTTGACATTGCCGTATTTTGCGATCAGCGGCGCCGAGAGATAGACCGATGCCACGATGACAGCGACGGCGGCCGGCAGTATCGAGCCGAAGAGTCTTCTAATTGCGATGAACATCAGGACAAGCGCGCCGGCCTGGAGGAGCATTTGGATGAGCTTTGGCCCGAAGTCGTTGAAGCCGAAGAGCTTTACGCCGAGCATATTGACCAGGAGCGTACCCAACTGGGCGCTCGGTATCTCTTCGACGCCTATTTCGGCGCCGTCGAGGATGTGGGCTGCGGAGTAAACGTATGCCCCGCCGTCAAAGGCGCAGGGGCTGTTGAACTCGAAATGCTTGCCCAGGGCAAAGGGGATGCCGGCCAGGGCCGCGACCAGCGTGATGAGCAGGGCCGATTTTCGCGTTTGGGACATAGGCTTGCCCGATTGAGGCAAAGTCTCGTGACGTTTTTTGGCAGTCCTGATTTTATGGCGATGTTTGCTCATTGGCTTGGCGCCTTTTTTTCGCCCTGTTCGAGTGTTTCTCTGATTACGTAGGTGGGGCGGTTTTGTGATTCGTGATAAGTTCTGACGAGAAGTTCGGCGAGCAGTCCCATTAGTATGAACTGGATGGTTGCGATAATCATCACGGCGGTAAGTATCAGCAGGGGATTGCCGCTCATATCGGTTCCGCGGGCGAGCTTCTGATAGATTACGGTCAGGCCGAAGACTATCGCTCCGAGGGTGCTGAGCAGCCCGAGGCCGCCGAAGATGTATATCGGTTTTGTGGAGTATGAGCCGAGGAACTTTACCGTGATGAGGTCCAGGACTACTTTCCACGTTCTTGCCAGGCCGTATTTGGCGGCGCCGGCGGTTCTGGGCCGATGGTTTACGACTATCTCTGCGATTTTCGCGCCGCTCCAACTGGCATGTGCCGGTATGAATCGGTGCATCTCGCCGTAGAGGTTGGTCTCGTTGAGGACCTCTTTTCGATATGCCTTGAGCGTACAGCCATAGTCGTGCAGGGCGACGCCGGTGATCTTTGAGATCAGCCAGTTTGCCATCTTCGAGGGTATCAGCCTTGTTATGAGTTTATCGTGTCTTTCCTTTCTCCACCCGCTGACGACGTCGAATCCTTCATTGAGTTTGTCGATCATTCTCGGTATGTCGGCGGGGTCGTTTTGGAGGTCGGCGTCGAGTGCGATGACGATTTCGCCGCGAGCGTGGGCGAAGCCTGCACTGAGTGCGGCCGTCTGGCCGAAATTTTTCCGAAAGCGGATAACTCTCACCCTGTCGTCGGCCTTGTGCAATTCGGTTAGTATCTCGAAGCTTCTGTCGGTGCTGCCGTCGTCAACGAGCACTATCTCGTATTCATACCTGCCGGCGAGCGTCTCGGTAATCTGCTCGTATAGAGGCCTGATATTATCCTGTTCATCGAGGAGCGGTGCGACGACGCTTATCTGCGGCCCATTTTTTCCCATATTCACACCCCGTTCAAACTCATGCCTGCCAGTTCGGGTATCGGTTCAACTGTCTTATGCTACCGGGTTCGGCTTTGTCCTGCAAGGACTGCCGGCCGCAGCAAGAAGGGGCCTGTGACCCGGGCAACCCTCATTTTCATCGCTCAATCGGCGCGCAACGAGGCCGTACCGGGACCATGCCCACTGAGAATATCGGTCGATGAGCCGATAATAAGTGACAAAAAATCACTCCACAGGGTGAGATTTGTCGCCGCCGGTGGCGCAGGTCTTATCGCAGGCTCAGTCGGGTTTGGGCGAGAGTTGGTCGCGACGAGGGGGCTGCACCATAAGGTCCTCGATGATTTCGGCCACCTGGCCCGGCGGCATTTTCTCAATCAAGTACCGGTGGCCCTTTTTGGGCGAGGGGATCCATTCGCTGTAGCCATGGGTTACGCGGTTGTGCATCAGGCAGAAACCCGGTTCGGACAGTTTCCAGTAGTCGCGCGGGCCGCGCACCGCATAGAGCAGGGCGCTTTGGTCCCAGCTTTCGCGGTTGTTCAGGCCATTATAGTGTTGATAACAGGCACGGGCCGGATTGTCTTCGGATGTCAGGCGAAGGCGGGCGCCTGTTTTGATCCTTGCGCCGATGTTAAAACCGCTGAAGACAACAGGGGTGGGCCAGTCGTTGGTTGCTCTGATCGAGGCGACGGTATCCCACATGAGGTTGTATTCGCCGCCGCCGTTGGGAAATTTACCGTTGGGGAAGAGCCCGCCCATACACACCCACTGCCTGACCTTTTGTTTTACCAGGGCCTCGCCGTCCAAGGTGCTGTATTCATCCGGCCTGGAATCGAGCAGGTTCTTGAGATTCGTAAGGAAGCCGACAGTGACGATTGTGACGCTGCTGTCCGGCTGGGCTGCAAGGATCTTGCGATACAGGCCTGCGGCTTCGGGTGCGTCGCTGCTCTTTTCAAGGTCGTGCGGGAAGGCCCTGGCCACGGCCTCGACATATCTCGAGGGCGTGGCGCGGTCGGCGTCTTTTTCGTTGAGGTAACCGTACTTGTGGCCGGTTTGGTAGCCGATCGGCAGGTCGCCCCGGCCGTACCAGGTATTGATTGCATCGAGGCAGGGGCATGCCCATTCGTTTTTCGAGGAGACCATGCAGGCGAGGATCTCGGCCTCGCCGTTATCGGCCAGGGCGTGCAGCAGGGCCAGTGTTCCGGCATCATCCACATCCTCGGCCATATCGGTATCGAAGATGATCTTAACAGGTTTGTTCGCCGCCCAGCCCGAAGAACAAAACAGAATCGCGCAGAATAAGCTGCTAAATACCAGCGTGACAATTGGCTTCGAGTATTCTCTTGTCGTATCCATTCGCCAGCCCTATTCCTTTCACGTAAGGTCATCAAGATTTCTGTTTTTGAAGTGAGTCACTCTTCTCCTTCAGCCGGCTCGCTCATTCGGAAAATCGTTATTGGAGAGAACGTGCAGATGCACTTTCTCATCGGTGTCGAGTGACTCGAAGGCCTCGAATGCGGTCTTCGATACCGCTTCCGGGTCATCGCTTAGAAGCACAAGTCGAATCCTGTTGAATCCTTCCCGGTCTCTCTTCTCCGTACCCGCCCGGACAAGGGCGGTGACAACGGGCTCGACGGCTTCGGCTTGGCCTAATATAAGTACAAAAACAAGCAGCCTGCCGCCGACATCGATCTCGTAATCCAGGACAATGCCGCAGCCTGAGCTAACGTCGCTTCGACATTCAATCCGATCGAATACTTCTTCGGGGCAGGCACAGCCCAGAGTCCGCCTGACGAACAGCTTGATGTCCTTCTTTTTCATCATTCCATGATTTCCTGATCGAGCGAAACGGTTGGAGACTATTATCGCCGCACAAGGGAAGAAAAGCAATCGAATCGGCGCTTTTCTGCGAGATGTTTCGCAAGAAGACTTTGACACCAACCTGTTCCCAAAGGACAATGTTCACTGGCTTTGTTTATGTCGTAGTGTCATTTGTCGAGATGTCCAAAAAGAAGAGGTTAGAGAAATGCATGGTAAGAAATGGATTGCGTGTTTGTTGCTGATGGGCTGCTCGATTTCAGCCGGCGCCGACGTCGTTGTTGTTCATCCGGGGGATACCGGCGAAGCGCTTGTCAATCCGGGGATGGGATGGGGATTTCATTATTATTCCAATATTCCGACGAATTACGGCTCGAAGCTGGCGCCGTCGGATACGCTGGATGATTTTCCCGGCTTGAGCCATATCTACCTTCGCATTCCGTGGTCGTATCTGGAGCCTGCAGAGGGCAAATTCGATTGGTCGGCCCTTGATGTTCCTGCGCAGCGCTGGCTGGATAAGGGCAAGCAGATTGCGCTTCGGATTACGTGCAGCGAATCGTGGATGCGTTATGCCACGCCGCGATGGGTCGAGAAGGCAGGAGCGAAAGGGTACAACTTCACAGTTGGTAAAGGCGTCGATAAGGACGGACCCTTCTGGGAGCCGGATTATGACGACCCGGTCTTTCTTGAGAAGCTGGGCAACTTCCTTGCTGCTCTTGCGAAGCGCTACGACGGGAGCGAGGAAGTAGCGTTCATAGATATCGGCTCGTTCGGCGTATGGGGGGAGGGGCACACGTACCACAGCAGCAAACTTCCCTATTCGAGCAAGACGCTTATCAGGCATATCGATTTGCATCTGAAGCACTTCAAGAAGACGCTGCTTGCGGCGAACGACGATTTTGTCAGCCATGGCCGAGGCGTCGAGAGTATCGAATATGCGTGCAAGCGCGGGCTGACGCTGCGGGACGACAGTATATTGGTTCAGGGCGGGGAGAATGCCTATTTCCACGCAGACCTTGCGCAGGCGTTCTGGCCCAAAGTGCCGGTTGTATTGGAGTGCGAGCATTACGGCGGGTCGAAGAATCGGGGGAACTGGCAGGATGGAAGGCTCTATCTGCAGGCGGTCGAGGATTACCACGCCAGCTACGCGTCTATTCACTGGTGGCCGCGGGAGTTTCAGGAGGGTAATCGGGATTTGATCAGGCGTATTAATCTTCGGCTTGGATACCGGCTTCAACTAACTGAGGCGTCGTGGCCGATGGAGGTTGATATTGATTCGAAGCTGGTGTTCTCGTCGAAGTGGCGCAATGCGGGTGTCGCTCCGTGCCTGCCGGGCGGTTTTCCAGCGGTGACGTTGAAAGACGACAAGGGCGGAATAGTCGGCGTTTTCGTCGATGAGCGTTTCGATGTCGGCTCACTGGTTCCCTGCGAGCCGAATACAGGGGTGGTAACAAACCAGGAGGCGGGCTTCGCACTTTCGCCGCGTCTGCACGGCGACTGGCGGCCCGGGGTGCGAAAGGCCGGGATGTATGAGCTTTACATATCAATCGGCACGCGGACGGGCACGCCGAAGATCGCTCTGCCGTTGCCCGATAACGACAACAATAATCGTTATCGCCTGGGGAAGATCAAAGTAAAGTCGTGAGCGATAAGGGCATATAAGGCCTGTCTGGGCCGGGTTTTCTCGCGGGAGGACGAACCTTTGGGGGGCTTTGGCATTAGTAATAGGGTTGGAAATTGTTTGATGGCCTGCCGAATTTCCGATAGAATGAACATTTGGCTGGTTTTTAAGGCGTTTTATTCGGAGATCGAGATATGAAAAGTGTTTGGCTGATATTGGTGTTCTTGGGACTTGGTTGTATTCTGTTGTCGCAGGCCGGCTGCGAAGAGGCCCAGAAATCTGCTGCGAAAAGCGAGCCTGTTGTAAGAGCGGCTGAAGAGCCGGCTGAGCAGGCCGCGGCGCCCCAGAAGCCTGTGCCTCCGAAACCCGAACCGGCGGCGCAGCAATCTAAACCTGCTGAAAAGAATGTTGCAGCCCAGGCGGACCCCAACGCCCCGGCGCCGAGGATCAGATTCGACAAGCTGGTTCATAATTTCGGGGATATCGATCCGGCCAGCAACAATATCTGTGAGTTCGGGTTCAAGAATGTAGGCGATGCGCTGCTGAAGATACTGAATGTCAAGCCGGACTGCGGATGTACGCTGTTTACCCTGGAGCCGAAGGAATATAAGCCCGGCGAGAGCGGCGTGCTCAAGATCAAGTATCACGCAGTCTCACGTGCCGGTCCGATTACAAGGCATGTCGAGGTTTTTACCAACGACCCCGTGACGCCGCAGGTGTCACTAACGATGAAGGGGCGGGTTGTCGAACGGGTGAGTTATCTGCCGAAGCGGCTGAATCTTCTGCTCAAGGACGACGATGAAGCGCTGCCTGAGGTGACATTGACGAGTCTCGACGACAAGCCTTTTTCCGTACAAGGGATAAAATCCTCCGTGAACGCCATCACCGCTGAAATCGATCCTTCGGTCGAGGCGACCAAGTTCGTTCTGAAGCTCAAGGCCAATAAGGAGCAGTTGAGAAGGTTGACCAACGGAGTCGTCGAGATAAGCCTGACCCATCCGGGATGCAAGAGCGTGACTATTCCGTTCAGTGCACTGTCGAGGTTCGTGATCAATCCTCCGGTCATCATCCTTTTCGATGCAGAGCCCGGCAAGGCGGTGGTGCGTGATGACATTACCGTTCTGAACAATTACGAAGAAGAGTTCGAGATTGAATCCGTCAAGTCCCAGACCGGGATAACGAAGGTTGTCAAACAGGAGAAGATTCGTAACGGTTACACATTCGATCTCGAGATAACCCCGCCTGAAGGCGGCGAAAGTCGAAGGTTCAACGACGAGTTTTCGGTGCAGGTCAAGGACGGCGACCTGTTGAAAATCAAGTGTCAGGGATTCTATTCCAACAAGAAATAACATTGAAGAGGCATGTAGAGTCCGGGAGCGAACGACCTCGTCGGCGGGCACGATCGAGATATTTTTGTCGGCTTGGCGAGCAGCCCGGCTTTCTATAACTATGCGGTTAATCGGCTACGCGAGTATTGGTTTGGCGGGGTGTTTGCTTTTTTTGTCTGTCGGGATGGGTCCGTCGAGAAGGATAGCGGGGCAGCCCAAGAGCAGTCCGGAGGTGCTCACGGTCTTCCTGACGGGCAACGAGTTCGGATCGATGAAGCCGTGCGGCTGTTCGGGCGGGCAGCTCGGGGGATTCAGTCGGAGAAAGGCCATTCTCGCACAGGTTCCCAAGGCCCGCAGGCTCATTATAGATACCGGGTTTCTAATCAGAGACCAGAGAGAACAGGACCTGATTAAGTTCAACGTGATTATCAGGGCGTTGGGACTGCTCGACTATGATCTTGTCAATCTGACTGCCAGAGATATTGAGACTGCGCAGAATCTCGGATTGTTGGCGAATATGGGACAGGATCCGAAATTCATCTGTGCTGCAGGCATTACAGATGCGAATCTGCCGGCGACATTCAGCCGGCGGATGGTTCTCAAAGGCGGACAGATCCGGGTGGTAATTGCGGCGTTTGATTTGGAGAGGGGCAAGGCAGAGGAAATCAAAGGGCTTTTTGGGGCCGCATCTGATGAGCAAGCCGTCAAGATTCTCATCGTGAACGGTTGCCAGGCGGAGAAGGTCGGTACTTTCCTGAAGGATGTCGGATTCGTCGATTGCGTCGTTTGTGTGGATGGTTCGGACAAGCCTGTTGTTATCGGGGATGCCAAGAGACGGCCCCTGGTTGTCTCTGCGGGGCAGTTGGGCAAGTATGTGGGCAAGTTGGAGATTCGACCCGGCAAGGGGAAAGAACCCTTCAGACTGGAATTCTCGGCCTTGCCGGTCACTGAGGATTTGCCCCCGGCCAAGGCTCTTGACGAGCTTTATGAGGATTATCAACTGATGATGCGGAACAGCGGGATACTCGAGTCGCAACCCCGGATTTCGCTCTCAGACGGCTTGAGTTATACCGGCTCGGATGCGTGCAAGAGCTGCCACGAGTACGCTTATGAGAAGTGGCGGCAGAAAGGGCACGCCCGTGCCTATTCTATTCTGGAGACTGTCGGGTCGGATTACGATCCGGAGTGCGTTATCTGCCATGTTGTCGGCTTGCGGTATGAGAGCGGCTTTGTTTCTCCCGAGCAGACGCCGCAGATGCGGGATGTGGGCTGCGAAAACTGCCACGGGCCCGGCTCGATGCACATTTCGAGCCTCGGCGCCAAGCCGACCGGCGAGCCGAAATATACCTGCGAACAGTGCCATACGCCCGATAACAGCGCCAATTACAGCGGTAATGAGGCGGAATATTTTGAAAAAATCATACATTGGGTGGAACCGAACACGCCGAGCGATGTCAAAGTATATAAAAGTACTGGAGGTTCTAAAGACCGATGATAAAGACATTGCAGATAAGCAGCATTTTGGCGGTAATACTGGCGATCGGTTTGTTTGTATCTTCCGTAGTTTTCGGGGTGCATAAGGACGATGCGATAGAGTCCTTTTTGGCTTCTCCGAGCGTGAAGGAGCAGTTTGCCAAGAGCGTTGGCGGAGCGGCCAAGAAGCGCAGCGCCGGGCAGGTCTCGCCACTGGTCGCGCAGGCCGAGCGTTTCGGCTCGATCCTGAATCCGCCCAAGCCCACGGTGGTTGCCAAGCAGGTCACTACGACCGATGTGCCCAAGCTGCCGGAGATTCCCGAGCCCCCGCAGAGCAAACCGAAGTTCAGGCTTTTCGGGACAGTTGTCTGCGAGTCGAATCCGAACCTTTCTCTTGCTCTGCTGGACGAGCCCGGCAAAGGGCTGCATATGGTCCGACAGGGCGCCGCCGTGATGCACTTGACGATTGAAGAGGTCAAAGACGGAGTGGTAGTCGTTCGTGATGCTCAGGGAACTTCGGAGATAATGGTCGAAGAAGGCCCGGCGCCGACGAGTGTTGTAAGCGGGCCGTCTCTTACTTCGCGGGTCGGATCGCCGACCCCTGTTACGCCTGCTGCGTCGAGGAGCAGGACGAGTATTCCTCCTAGTCCGAGTAGCGGTCGGAGGGGCCCGGTGGCGCCGGCAAGCGTGAGATCTCGGCTGAGCAACGAGGAGAATGCAAGGCTGGCGGCATTGGGGGACAGGCTCAAGGCTATGAAGGAATCATCCGCGAGCAAGGTTGACGCAGCTTTGCCGGAGGGCGATGACAACCCTATGGCGTTGTTCCAGAAGATGCTGGCTGAGAAGGAGGCGAAAGAGGCCGCCGCTAAGTCAGGTTCGAGCGACACGGCAAGTAAGACGACAGCGCCGCCTGCCCCTCGTCCCCGTCCGAATACGACCAGATGAAAATAGAGCGGCAGGGAAAGAATCCACGATTCATCGCATGCCATATTCGGTGAACGGCCACATGCATTTCCAAGACAGGAGAGTCCCCGCGCAAAGCACCGGGTGAGAGGGTATTGCAGAATTGCCGTTGCTGTCTGTCGGACATATTGGCTTTTCCTAAACAGGCCCTTGCTTCAGACTCCATACGATTAATCCTGCTGTGCGGCCCCTGAGACATTCCAGGGGTATAGGCGGTCTGGTCGAATCCCCTTTCGTTGTGCTGCTGTGCCGTGCCTGTCATGCCTGTTGGGCGTTGCTGCGGATGCCTGAAAAATGGCGTTGTGCGGCCCTGGAATCCCCACAAGTCGGCATTTAAATTGGCCGAGTAATCAGGTGTTTTGGCCCGTTCGAGGTCCGGCGTTTTTTCCGCCCCAGGCAGGCGGATTATGCGTTTTTTGGCCGAGAGTGTGGAACTGATATGAGTTTACAGTGTCTGATAAATAGCGAGTCCTCTAATGGAGGCTGTTTTGGCCATTGAGGGATGCTCGATAAGTCCGCGAGAAGGGATTTGCGGCTTTGGTGCTTCGGCCGGTATGTCCGGTAAGGATAGAAGATGTCTTGTAATTTTTCGTTTATCGGAATGACGGGGTGATCTGCGATGAGAAAACTTCGATTTTATCATGAGACTCGCGCCAGGATTGTTGTCTCTGCGACGGTTATTTTGCTGCTGTTGTTCTGCGGCGGTTCTCTGGTTTATGGGGCGTCTGACGGCGGCGGGTTCAGGATTTTTGCGTTGAAGCACATATCGGCAGCGCAGGGCAAGAAGTATCTTGCGGAGGTGGGATTGGGAACCGTATCGCAGCTTGCCGGCTCTCCGTCACTTCTTGTGACCGGCGAGGGCGGTGATGTTGCCAAGGCTAAAGCGGTTCTGGATCTTGTCGATGCGGCGCAAACATACAGCGTTAGGATGCTCAAGTTAGCCGCAGACGCCGCAGAGCTGCCTGCGAGCGCAGCTATTGCCGAGAAAGTCGGCGGGCTGTCGGTCGGTACTTTCTCCAATCCGCCCAAAGATGACGGCTCAGGCATGGCCATAGTTGATGTGCATAACGGTTCGGTCGTAGTAATCGCCCAGCCCAGTCGGGTCGAGAGGATCGCTGCCGCCGTCGGCCAGTTGATCGAGAAGCAGACGTATACGGCTCCGCCGGCGCCCAAGCCCGGCGAAGGCGCCGGTGATTCGGTGAAGGTCGGCAAGATCGAACCTGCCGGTTCGGATGACGCCAACGAACCGTCGGGCGTCGCAGCCGGGCCCGTCGAGCCGTCGCCGATAAGGAAACCTCCGAGTATTTACGGGCCCGAGCCCAAAGGCAACGCCAATGATATTCTGAGGGTCACGCTGCCTGAGAAGCTCGATATAGTCCGGCTGCTGCAGTTGGCCGGGGAGTACCTGGATTTGAACTTTTTGTACGATCCAGTCAAGATCAAGGGGGAAGTAACGATTCTCTGGACCGGCGACCGAAAGGGTTCTATCCAGATTGATGAGTTGTATCCTCTGCTGGAATCGGTGCTTCAATTTCAGGGTTTCGCGATGACGCGTAACGATGCGGCCGGGATCGTTACGGTTACTCTCGTGGCCGATGCGATAGACCCGGCCATCATCGAGACGGAGGACGACCAGATAACCGAGCCAGGCCATGTGATCGTCACCCGCATTTTCAAGCTGGAATATATCGACGCGGCGAGCGCCCAGAATCTCCTGGCCGGGATGAAACTCGGCACGAATGTTTCGCCTGTCGGCGATGCAAAGATGCTGTTTGTCACGGGGTATGCGTATCGCATGCCGCGTGTGGAGCGGTTGTTGAAGATGATCGACAAGCCCGGCAAGCCGAAGAAAATCAGGTTCAGGGCCTGCCAGTACACCATGGCTACCGCCCTTGCCCCGAAGATAAAGACTCTTGCCGAGCAGCTCGGAACGGTGTCCATTTCCGTGGGTCAGATGTCTTCCGGCGCCGGCAGCGCCTCACCAAGTAGTCGGCAGCCCGGGGAAACCACCGCCGCATACACCGCCCGGCTTGCGAAAGAACGCGCGGCGCGGTCGGCGCCGACTGCCTCCCGGTCGTCTGGTGCGTCAGCGGAGTCCGGCGTTTATCTCGATGCCGACGAAAGAACCAATCGAATCCTGATGATCGGTTTTGACGAGGAGTTGGACAATGTCGAGGAGTTGATAGACGCCCTGGATGTCGCCCAAACCGATCTTCGAACGCTGAAGCTCTATAGAATCGAACACGTGGATGCCGAGCAGGTTCGCTCGAAACTCCAGGAGCTCGGCATAGTCAGCGGCGGTGGAAGATCGTCTTCGTCGCAGAGTTCTCGGATTACCGGGACCCAGCGGGTCGGAGCGGCGACAAAGGCTGCAGCAGCGCCTGCGGCTCCTGCGGCTGCGACTCCGGCGTCGGCCTTGAGCACAGGCGGAGCATCGCCGGCCTTGGTCGAAGAGCCTCTGGTGATCATTATCGAGGCGACGAACTCGCTGCTGATAAACGCCACCGCCGAGCAGCATACCCAGATAGCACTAATCCTCAAGTATGTCGATGCCCAAACGGAAACCGGGACGATACCTTATGTCATCTATCCTTTAGAGAACCAGAAGCCCGAAGACCTGGCCACCATCCTGGAGAAACTCATCCAGGAAACCGTCAAGGACAAAGAGGGCAAGATAGAGCAGGTCATAAAGAAGACCGAGGAGGAGATAGTAATCGTCCCCGACGAGAATACCTTCTCGATAATTGTCTATGCCAGCAAGAAGAACCAGGAGTGGATAAGCAATCTGATCAAGACGCTGGACAAGCGCAGGCCTCAGGTGCTGATAGACGTGACGCTGGTGGAAGTTACGAAAAACGACAGGTTCGAATATGACCTGAACGTAATCCAGAGCCTGCCCGATCTGCTTGATACATCAGGCTTGACGGGAGTCATTACGGAAGGGAAGTCCAGTTCGGATATAGTCGCAGGGCTGTCGGCGGACGGCGCCCGTGCACGCTATATCGATTTTCAGTCGCAGTCCGGTGATTTCACAGGCTTCTACGGCGATACCCATGTGAACATACTCTTAGAAGCAATGCAGGCAAAGGACTACGGCAGGGTGCTGGCAAAACCGAAGATTCTTGTCAACGACAACGAGACGGGAACCATAAGCACGACGGATACAACGTATGTCAGAAAAGAAACGTCCATTCCGGTGGCCAGCGGAGGAACGAATGAGAGCACGCTGGTTCAGACGGCAGTCGATTTCCAGGGTTACGACGCGGGGATATCGCTCGATATTACGCCGCACATAAGTGAAGGCCAGCTTCTCAGGCTTGAGATAACTCTAACGCGGTCGGACTTCGGCAATATCACTGGCGACAAGCCTCCTGACACGACCAGCAGCGATCTCAATACGATAGTCACAGTGCCGGACGGCAGCACGATAATCCTGGGGGGCATGATTAAGCTCAATCAGGGCAAGGGCGGAACCAAGGTCCCGCTGTTAGGCGATTTGCCTATTGTCGGGGCGCTGTTCAGGAGCGTCAGCAACAGCGATTTGCAGAAACGGCTTTACGTATTCGTCAAGGCTGAGATTATCCGTCCGGCGGAAACCTTGGCCCAGGGCCTGCCGGACCTGGAGAAGATATCGCAGCGCAACAGGCTGGCGTTTGAAAAGTTCGAGCAGGAATTCCAGGGTTACAAGAGCTTCCCGGGGATAAAATCGAAACGTATCGCCCCGATCCGGGTCCTGGACGACGAGTAACAGGGTGAACAATTACTGTGGCCGACCGGTAGAACTAATCAGCACAAGGATTAGATTCATTTTACGTGCATGAAAGATTTGCTGATAAAAACCGCAGAACGGACGGGGATCATCGACGCAGAGAAACTGCGCAAATTCCTCGATGAAAACAAGACCACGGGCCGACTGGACGACGCCCTGCTTACTTGTCCTTTTTTCACCGAAGATGCGGTTCTCAAGCTTTTTGCAGAGGCCCTGGGCTGGGAATACCTGGCCGAGATACCGGATAACTCGGTGCCCGTCGATTTCATCGAGACCGTCCCGGCTACCTATGCCCAGCACCACTTTCTGATTGGCATACAGCGTGAATCGGACAACGGCGAGCTGACGATAGTTCTGTCGAAGCCCCTGGATGCAAACGCCCTAGACAACGTTTCGAAGATGACGGGCCTGCCCGTTCGAGCGGCTGTCTCGACGCGGACGACGATAACCGCCGCCATAGACGTTGCATACGAGCAGCGATCAACCGTTATCGAGGAAGTGGCCGAGGAGCTCGACCAGCAGAATCTCGACCAGCTCGTCGATGAGGTTGCCGCCTCCGACGACCTGCTGGATGTGGTCAACAGGCCTCCGGTAATCAGGCTGGTCAACGATGTTCTCTTTCGCGCGCTTCAGATGCGTGCGAGCGACATCCACGTTCATCCATACGAATCCAAGGTCCAGGTTCGCTACCGTATCGACGGCATTTTGTATGACGTCCTGAGCCTGAACAGGAACGTTTTGCCGCTGATAGTATCGCGTATAAAGGTTATGGCGGGCATGGACATCGCCGAACGCAGACTGCCTCAGGACGGGCGGTGCAGCGTCAGGCTGGGCCAGCGGGAGGTGGACTTGCGTATCAGTACGGTTCCGACGAGCTTCGGCGAACGAAGCGTTCTTCGTCTGCTCGACAAGAGCCGGGGCCTTTTCACGCTCAACGAACTCGGTATGCTCGAAGACGACCTCGAGCAATTCGATTCGCTGCTCCATCGTTCTCACGGCGTGATCTTCGTAACGGGGCCTACCGGCAGCGGCAAGAGCACCACCCTTTACGCGAGTCTCAATCGACTCAACTCTTCGGAGAAAAACGTCCTGACTATCGAGGATCCGATAGAATATCAGCTTGAGGGGATAAGCCAGATTCAGGTTGCGTCGAAAAAGGGTATGACTTTTGCGACGTCGCTTCGTCATGTACTCCGTCAGGATCCTGATGTCATTATGGTCGGCGAGGTTCGCGATATCGAGACGGCGAGCATGGCCATACAGTCTTCTTTGACGGGTCATTTGGTTTTCAGCACTCTGCACACGAACGATGCAGCCGGGGCCGTGAGCCGACTTCTGGACTTGGGGGTCGAGCCTTATCTTGTGAGTTCATCGGTAATCGCTATACTGGCGCAGCGACTGGTGCGAAGGATATGCCTCGACTGCAAAGAGCCGACCAAACCTTCGGAGCGGGATTTGAGAGCTCTTGGGCTGACAAACGGGAGCCTGGCGAAGTCTATCAAGGCCGGGGCCGAATTCTTCGCCGGTGCAGGTTGCGAGAAGTGCTTCAAGACGGGATATCGAGGCCGAACGGGCATATACGAATTGCTTACCATAAGCGAAGCGATACAGGATATGATATACAAGCGTGAAACAGCCGGCGCCATAAAAAAACACGCGCTCGATACCGGAATGCGGACACTGCGAATGGACGGAGCGAGAAAGGTTCTCGCAGGCGAAACGACCGTTTCGGAAGTGCTGCGAGTTACGCAGGCGGATGTTATTTAGCCGGCCGGGCGGGTGATTGTCGAGTAAGGTTGTTACAGAAGGCGATGCGCGATGCCGAGATACAGTTACACAGCTATAGCAGCCGACGGCAAGAAGAGCAAGGGCTCCATTGCCGCCGAGAGTTCCTATGCGGCCAGGAGCCAGTTACGCGCGCGCAATATGCACCCCACGTCGGTTTCGGAGGTCAGCTCCACCTCGGAGCGCAAGACGGCGTTTTTTTCCATATTCTCGCGTGCCAGGAAGACACAGTTGATAGACTTCACGCAGCAGATGGCGACCCTGCTCAATTCGGGGATCAAGCTGACCGAAGCTCTGTCTGTGATGACTTTGCAGGTCTCCGATTCGCGGTTCAAGACCGCGATTACGGATATTCGAGACCGGGTAGTGACGGGCGAATCATTCACGGACGCCCTCAGCGATTACGGCGATTTTTTCGATGTGATATACGTCAGCATGATTCGGGTCGGGGAAGTGACCGGCACAATGTCGGAGAGCTTCTCGATCATCGCCGGTTTTATGCAGAAGCGGCAGCGCGTGGAGTCGAAGGTCAAGACGGCGATGGTGTATCCTATGTTTCTGATGGCGTTCTGCCTGGCGGCTATCATCATCCTTACCACTGCGGTTATTCCCAAGATCGGCGAGCAGATCGTCGGTACGGGCCAGGAACTGCCCTGGATTACCAGACAACTGATGGGCGTCAGCTACGTTCTTACGAGTCTTTGGGTGATTGTCGTGATAGGCTCGATAGGGTTGCTGGTATGGGGCGTCAGGCGGTTCTTCAAGACCGAGCGCGGGGCTTATCTGCGTGACAAGTTTCTGCTGTCGGTTCCGATATTCGGGCCCTTGATACGGCAGCGAGTGGTTGCTCGTTTCGCTTCGACCCTATCGACCCTTCTTGGCTCCGGTCTCTCGATGGCCGAATCACTCCGGGTCGTTGCCGAGGTTACGGGCAACGTTCTGATGAAGCGCGCCATTCGGCATTCCCGAGAGCGGATTCTTGCCGGCGCCGATATTGCGACTCCGCTTCGCGACAGCGGCGTAATCGATCCTGCTATTGCTCACATGGTTGCGGTCGGCGAGAAGAGCGGCGAACTCGAAACGATGCTGAAGAACATCAGCGATAATCTGGAGGCATCGACGGATGTTGTTATTGAAAGGTTGAGCGCGGCGGTCGAGCCGCTTATCATAGTTGTTATGGCGGCGATAATCGGCGTGATTGCGTATGCGACGATACTGCCGATCCTCGAGGTTTCGTCGGGCAAGTTTTAGACAGATTGAGATAAGTTCAGGAACGAATGTTTTTTTGGGAGCCTGATATGGAGGCCAAAAGAGAAAAACGAAGACGAGCGAGAAGCGGTTTTACGATGATCGAGCTTGTTGCAATGCTGATCATCATCGGCCTGCTGGCAGCGGTTGTCGGCACCAATGTTATGGGCAAAATAGAGCGCGGCAAGGTCACGACTACGAAGACGAGCCTGAAGATTCTCCAGTCGGCGGTGAATCAGTTCAAAATGGATACCGGGCGTTATCCGAGCGAAGAAGAGGGCCTGACGGTTCTTATCGAGGAGCCGGCCGACGCCGAAGGCTGGGAGCCGGGCGGTTATCTTGATACGACGGAAGTGCCGCTGGACGGCTGGCGAAACGAATTCTACTACGAACTCGAACCTGCCAGCGGCAAGCCGTTTGTCATCATCAGCTATGGGGCAGACGGCGAAGAAGGCGGTGAGGGCTACGATGCCGACCTCTACAGCACAGATGCGTTCTGATCCTTTCCGGAGTTCGGAGGCGGGGTCGGCTTTGCATGTCGGCGCCGGACGGCGTGGCTGCAGAAAGGGCTTCACGTTTATCGAGCTCGTTATCGTAACCGTTATCGTGGGCCTTTTTGCGATAGCGGCGCAGTTGCGCCTTTTCGGCCTGCTCCGGAAGAATACCTTCAGAGCCCAGGTACAGGAATTTGTATCCGCTATGCGGATGGCGGCGGCGGCCGCCGCCGAGAGCGACAGGAGATACGAAGTGATAGTCGATCTTGCTGAACAGGCCTTTACTCTTCGCGAGATCACTTCTCCGGACCTGTCGGAAGTGTTGGAAGAAGAAATAATAATAGAGAACTACTTCAATCCGAATTGTGAGGTTGCATATGTGAAGTTCGACGACGGCGACTACACCAGCGAGGACCGCGCCAAGTTTCGTGCGGGCCGGGCCGGTTGGCAGTACGGCGGCGTTGTCGTATTTTTCGA
Organism: Sedimentisphaerales bacterium; assembly: GCA_016932835.1. Classification (GTDB taxonomy): domain Bacteria; phylum Planctomycetota; class Phycisphaerae; order Sedimentisphaerales; family Anaerobacaceae; genus JAFGCD01. The sequence goes on along the minus strand of JAFGCD010000155.1, from coordinate 31,514 downwards.
TTCGGAGAGACGCGCTCACTCGGTCGTGGTCAATCGGCTGAGCAGGATGATAAAGCTGACCGAAGGAGAAGTCGAGCTTCTCGAACCAAAGGCAAAAGATGACGTTCCGTTCTAAAATTCGTTTCGCAGGAGCATCTCGCGATTGCGCAGACTTATCGCGTACGCCGGGCCGGTTCAGAGGAATCGGACTAGCCGAAGCGATTGCGTCACTGGTGATACTGGGGCTGTTCAGCTCCGGTCTGATGGTCGTAATAAACCGGTGTATGGATTGGTCGGGCGATTCGATCCAGAGAATGAGAGCGTTTGAAGTCGCCAGAGACAATATGGAAAAACTGCTCAGCCTCGATTCGGTCGAGGAGATGAGCGAATCGGGCGACAGCAAAGAGTATCCCGGAATCGAATGGCAGACCGATGTTGAGGCTTTCTATGAACCGGTGACCTCGCGCATGTGGGTCAGGGCGGTTTGCAAGACGAAATACACCGATGCAAACGGCGAGGAACAGACGATAGAATTGGAGCACTGGCTGACGAACCTTACCAAAGAGCAGTTGCTGGCCCTGGCCAAGCGTGAAGGCGAAGCCCTGGACGATCTCGGCGGCCAGGTCTTCGAGACTCTTGCAGAGGCGGCTGCATACGCCGGTGTTGACGAGGATACGATCGACAAGTGGATACAAAACGGCCTGCCTGTATTTCCAGACGGTTCTATTCCAAAAGGCCCTCTTGACACATTCAAGGAGTATGACGGCAATCCGCCGGCGGACAAGGTAGCTGCCATGCCGCAGAAGCCGGAAGACCTGCCGGCAAGAACAGATCAAGCACAAGACTCGGCTGCCGGGCAGGACATCTCAGACGATGATTGGTTTGATGAAATTGAACCTATGACGGGCATGACATATGGAGATATCGAAAAGAATCCGGACAAATTCTGGGAGATCATAGCATCAAGGCTGAAATAATCAGTATTGACAAAGCGGTTAACGGCGTGAAAAAAAACAATATGAAAAACTGTTTGGGGAGGTTTGGGCATCGACGAGGGCTTTCACTGGCTGAAGTGCTTGCGGCGCTGGTTATCGGGTCTATGGTGATGATAGCTGTGCTGGGGCTTTACCGGCGTACCGAGCGTGCCGCCGCCGCGGTGCACGCCAAGCTTAACGATTCCCGGCTGCCCGGGGAGATACTGCAGCGCATCGCCGAGGATATCGACAGGCTGATTTCCTCTGATTCCGATACCAGGATAACAATCGAGAACAAGTACAAAGAGGGTTATCGAACCGCCCGATTGACTATGTCGCGAACGATCACGGACAACAGAGGACAAAGACGGACCTTGGAGGAGATCATCTGGCAGGGGCATTACGATATCGAGAGCGATCTGGCCGGCCTGGTTATTTATCGCGGCCACAGCGGCATTACTTCCGAGGACAAGCTTCTCGACGATCAGCGGGCCGAATGGGAGAAAGGATATCCGATGGTCCCGATTTGTTCCGGTGTTACGCATTTTGAGATAACCGTCCCGAGCGGCGAAAAGGCTCTGGAGAAGTGGACCAGCGAAACCCTGCCGAAGGGCATCACCGTAACATTATCGTTCAGCCTGCCGGTGAAGACTTCGACGGGAGAGTATGAAATCCTGGATGAGCACAAGATTACACGGACTATGGCTGTGGACAGAACCAGAAAAATCAGCTTTCAATTGAAGGCCCCGGAAGATTCGGAAGGGACAGGCAGTGGCAGGATGTAAGTCATATAATCCGAACGGCCGCAGGCCGGGTATAGTCCTTCTGGTGACTCTTGTGTTGCTGGTTGTGCTTTCGACGGTGTCTTACACGTTGAGCGCTCGTGTCCTGGCTCAGCGGCATCGCGACCAGTACATCATCGATTACAGCCAGGCGCGCTACAGTTGCGATTCTGCAGTGAAGTATGCGCTTGCGAGTCTTGAAGATCTGGAGCCGGAGTTAATTAGTCGCCCGAATGTGCCTGATTTCTCGGATTTGTTTGCAATGGATGAAGAAGCCTACCAGGAACTTCTGACTCAATTAGCCGAACAAGCCGGTTATCTTACCGAGGACGAAGACAGCGGCAGCCTTGTGAGTTACAGTGATCTTGTCGAGAGTATGACGTCCGAGGATGTTAACGACGGCGATGTTGTCGAGGGCACGAATAATTATGATCCGCTGGATTCGATTAAGATTCCGGGGCCCTACGGCCCGGCCTGGCCGCTTGTTGCCGAGCCGGCCGAGTTTGAGTTGGGCAGCGCTAAGGTTACGATAGAAATAGAGGACGAAGAGGCCAAGTATCCGCTGGGCTGGGCTCTGCTCGGGGACGAAAAGCTCAAACGAGAGGCGCAGGCCGGATTCGAAACTTTCTGTGAGTGGATGAGCATGAACAGGGCTGATATCGAGTGGCTCGAAGACCAGTTGAAAACAGTAGGCGAAATCAAGCCCTTCGAAATCGAGTTCAAACCCAAAACGACAATTGTCCGAACGAGCGCCGCAGCGACGGCCCAGCCGGCAACGCCGGAACCGTCGAGTAAATACAGCACGGCCCAGACCCGGACGAGAAGAACTCCGCTGACACGCATCAGAAGGAAGACGGTATCCGTACAGCAGCAGATTGACGAACAGAGCACATTCTACGCAAAGCTTTTTCACAGCTCGATGCTCGACACCGAGACTCTCGCCCGCCCACTTGTCAAAAGCACCATGCGTGATGAGTCCGTCCTCAAGTACCTGGGGACCTGGGCCTCGATGAAGGTAAATATCAACACGGCTCCGCGTCATGTCCTCGAAACCGCTTTTATGTTCGGCGGAGACGCTGCAAGAATCGCCGATGAGGTTATCAGGCGAAGGCGAGTGAAGCCTTTCGAGGATATAAAGGAATTGAAAGAATCTATGTACGGATACAACGATTCGATTGAGAAGTGCGAGAAGTTCATTACGACTCAGAGCAACTTTTTCACAATTCGCGTCACGGCCGTGAGCGGCGGGGCGAAGGCTTCGTCGGTCATAGCGATATCCAAAGACAATAAGAAAGTCCAGCGCATTGCCGTGATAAATATTTGAGTTGCCGAGAATCATTTAGGAGTCAGCTTGAAGTGGAAGCGAATAACTACCTTGGTATATACATAAGCAAAGACTCTGCGACGGTCGTCTGCTTCGATGCTAACAGCAAAGGCGAGTCGATTGTCGGCTGCTTCAGTGTGCGCGCCGAAGACGGGCAGGAGGATTCGCCCCACATTCTTGCGAGTCTTATTTCGCGGGGGTGCGCCGAGCGGGAATGGCTTTTTTCAGGAGCTTCGGTTGCTTTGGATTGCGCGATGTTTATGCAGCATAATGTGCACAGTGCCTTCACCGATGCCAGGCAGATCAGCACGACGGTTCGCTTTGACACAGAAGAAGCCCTTGCTACGGACATTGGCGACGTTGCAATCGCCTTCCAGGTTGTCTCGAGTGGCGACGATGGTTCGGATCTGACGGTTTTCTCGGCTAAGAAAAAGCTGCTGTCCGACATTCTTCTGGCTCTTCAAAGCAGCGGCATTGACCCGGTCGGCATTGTGCCGGACGTAGAGTGCCTGTCGCGGTACGTCCAATCGACACTTTTGAGAGACAATCGTGAGCAAAGGCGGACGATGTTCGGTATTCTGTCGGCTCGGCGCGGGTACTTGACGGTTACCTCTCCGGATGGGTCCGAATCGGGCAGGCCTGCTCGTGTGCGGACTTTTCTCGTTGGCCCGACGAAGGATCGGGAAGGTTTGCTGGCAAGAGAAGCGATTATGACGCTGGCTTTGGGGGATTCCAACGAGCCGATAAGCCAAGTGGGGATTTTCGATTTTGCCGGCGTCGTCGAACCCGAACGCATCGGCGCGAAACTCGGCATCGAAGCTGCACCGGTTGAGTTAGTCGGCCCGGGCGTTGTAGATGAGCAGGTCCTGGCGGATTGTCCCGACAGGGTCGAGTTTGCTATTGCTTACGGCGCGGGTCTTAGTCTTTTCGGGAAATCCCCCGCGGTAAATTTCCGCGACGACTTCATGCCGTTTCAGGGCACAAAGGTCAGGCTGCAAAAAGCCGTTCGGTTTTTCGGTGTTTCCTTGACTATTCTGCTGGTAGCGGCCGGTTTGTATTTTCAAACGCAACTCTTCGGCGTCAATAAATACCGCAACAGAGTCAAAGACAGGGTAATGAAAGATTATGCCGTTGCTATGTCGAACAAGAAAATAAGAGGCAAGTTCACAGCCGACAAGGCCTTGAAAAGCCTCAAAGACGAGAAGAAGAGGCTCGGAAAACCAAATGAACCCGGCGGCGATGATTCGGTTTCCGCCAAGCTGACGAAACTTCTGGATGCGTTCAACAAGAGTGCGACTCAGACGCGACTGCAGATAACGAAAGTTTCGATTGCAGCGAAGAGTATTACAATTTCCGGTTCGACGTCCAGCAGAGCCAACACGAATAGATTCTTCGATATCGTCAGGGCGAGCGGTCTGGATATTGTCAAAACCGGGCTCACTCCGGAAAGCGGACTTGACAAGTTTGTAATATCAGTGGCTTTGAGGTAGCAACAGCAGTCTGGAAGAAACTTATGAAAGACATGCACAAGAACCCGATTCTGTATTATATACTCATCCCGGTGCTGGCGGGCATCTGGCCTCTGCTTGTATGGGGGATGTATCTGCCCCGGGCGAAGAACGGTCTGACCGCCGACATCACGGGGGCCAGGGAATGCCAGGCAGAGGCGCTCGAAATCCTTAAGCTCGACCCGGACCGGGCGAACTTGTCCGATGCAAACGACGTCGGCGAAGACTTCAGTTACGCTACAGCAGTGGACAAGGTGGCCGGTATATGTCGAATCCCCGCAACTAAGTATAAGCTGAATACGGGCCTGATCGTCACTAAGGATAAGGAGAAGACTCAGAGTGCTCGTTTGAGACTCGAAGAGATTAGTGTGGTTCAGTTTGCGCGGTTCCTGTCGTTGATTCAGCTTCGGTGGGGAACCCTGCAATGTGACTCTGTCACGATGACCAAGGTCAAAGCTGAGGCTCAACCGGATATTTGGACGGTTGAAGTGGATTTCAAGTTCACTTATTAGGGCTTAGGCCTGGTGTGATTCTGTTTATCCTGAACCGGGGGTGGTATGCGGAGGGCCGGGGTCCGGATATCCGTGTAATTGCCGGCCTCCTTTAGCCTGTCTTCTGAGGTGCAGCTCGGCTCGGGATAAGATTTACCGCCGTCAGCACCGAGAGGAATTTACAATTGTGGCTGGCGCGCTGCGTTTTTTTCTTTTTTACCGTCTTGCACACCGGCGAGAAAGGGCAACTATCACTATATATAGTATATTGCCCAAGTTTCCAGAGTCAGGTTGTGGCGAAGGTATTGTTGTTAAAATGGGCTTAGGCAGGAACGTTCAGGCAGCACTGAAAGTACCTATTCTGCCGTGATCAGCCCTATTTACGGGTGATTTTTGCTGTTGTTCGGGTATTGAACTTTTCTAAAGTTTTGAAAGTACTATTGTCGATATCAACACTGGAAGGACGTTTAAGGCCTCACAAGGGACTGAAGAGGCATACAACATATAGTGGTTACTGATTTTGGGCGAGGAATGGATGTTTTCGCGCCAAAGTGCACTGGCAAGGTAATGTTGATGCTGAATTATGACTGTAAGAGTAGTTTTGAAGACCGAAATCGATTCTTTGATTCGCTATGTGAGGATCTTCGAGCGGATCAAGATTTGGTCATGGAACAGATCCTCGAAAACATCCATAAAACGCCTATAGGGCAAGTTTTGAAGAAAATTGCCTCACTTCCTGAAGTTCGCAGGAACAAGGTTCTTGATGTTCGGCGGCGGCTTACAGAAGGCAGATATGACCTTAACGAGCGGCTGGACTTTGCTCTTGAGAAAGTTCTTGAGGATCTTGTGACTTAGCAAGGCCTGTTTTCACGTTTCGGGGGGCGGAGGAGGTGTATTCAGTTCCGCTGACGATGGTTTTTGTCTGCCCGGGTTCTGTGGTTAAGCTGGAACGTCAGATTATTTCCGGGACGTCATCGTCCGGGATGTCCATGCTTATGGGCTTGTAGCCGGGCTGTTTTGACTTCTCCACCTCTTCTTCGAAAGCGGCGGCTATCCTCTGCTGTATTTCTCTTCTGCATTGTGAATTTATGGGATGAGCGATGTCGGCATGGAGTTTCGGTCTGCCCTTGTAGTCCTTCTTAATCCGGTTTTCCACCAGACGAGCGCCGCAACTGTTGCAGAACTTCGCTTTCAGATGGTTCTTTCCTCCACATTTCTCACAATGGTCGCTCATTTTACGGGACGGCATTGCGACGAATGGACCGCTGGCTCCCTCAATGATCTTGATGTCGCGTATCACGAATTCATTGTTTATTGTCATCGAGCAGAAGGCTTTCAGCCTGTCGTCCTTGTTGGTTACCAGTTTGACTCTGATCTCGGTGATCTTCATTTCCTTTGCCTCACCTTAAAACTCTACCATCGATTGTTGGTCACGATGATACTTCTGCACCCGAACTCCTTTCGAATTCTTGTTTGGTATTCATATGCCGCTCTTTCATCGGCGTCGCCGATAATATAAAACATAGCTGAACCACTTCCACTCAGGCAGCATGGCGTTATACCGGTCGATTCGACAGCCGCCTTCAATTTAGCGATCTCGCCTTGCAAACCGAAGCATGCTCCGGCGAGCATATTTGCGCACATTTGGGCGATTAAGTCAATTCTGTGTTTTTCGAGATGCTCCTTTATACAGCTGTGCAGCGTCTCGTAAAGAGCCTGGTCGTGCGTATAATTGTCATAAGCCGTTATTGTTGAGACGCTTACATTCGGGAGTATCAACATGGCAAGGAAGTCGAAATTTTTGTCTATTTTTTTGATTTTCTCGCCTTTTCCTGTGCAAAACGCCAGCGGGCCGCCGAGGAAAAAGGGCACATCGCTGCCGAGACGGGCGGCTAATCCGTGCAAATCGTCAGCGGGAGCACCTAATTCGAGGTATCTATTCAGACCGAGAAGAGTTGCCGCCGCATCGCTGCTGGCTGATCCCAGTCCGGTTCCGGCGGGTATATTCTTCGTCAGAGTTATACTGACGTCTGCTTTTCGGCCGGCGTTGTCCAGTAGCAGCCGGGCGGCTCTATAGACGAGATTCTCATCTCCCGCGGGGGCCCATTCGGGGCCTTGACAAGTCAATTCGATGCCTGGTTTGGAGCCCGGCTCGATGAGCACCTCGTCGAACCAGTTAATCTTGGCCATTACGGTTTCGAGTTCGTGGAAGCCGTCGGGACGTTTGCCTGCTATCAAGAGGGAAAGATTGATTTTAGCCGGCGCCCTGACAAGCAGGCCGTCGCCAATGGTCTCGAATTGTACTGTGCTTGTCATGGTTGTCAGTCTTTACGGCTGCCGCTTTGCCCAATGATTCATTGACATTATATCGGATTATCCCTATCTTGGCCGACAGATTTATTAGTGGTCTAATGTTCTACATGGGCAGGCAATAAGATGAATCACAGCGAAGCAGGCTCACAGCGCGCAGAAGTTGCGTGGTGGCATTGGCATCGACGGCTTTATGACTGGGTCGTGGGTTGGGCGAATACGCGTTACGGGATGACGGCGTTGATTTTGCTTGCTTTGACCGAGCCGATTTGCGTTCCGGTTCCTGCGGATGTTCTTGTCGTTGGCCTGTGTCTGGGCAAGCCGAAGCGTTCGTTGAGATACGGCCTGACCTGCGCGTTCTTTTCCGTTCTCGGGGGCACGATCGCCTTTTCTCTCGGGCTGGCTATCGGGCCCGAAAGGATAGTCGATTTGTTCGGAACTATAGGGCTTGGCGCCAAGGCGCGACTGGCTCTGGATATCTACAGCAAATACGACTTCTGGGCCATCGCAATAGCGGCGCTTACGCCGGTTCCCTATATGATTTTCAGTTGGGTCGGGGGGATGGCTGAAGTCTCGCTCTTGAAGTTCGTTATCATAAGCGTTGTATTCCGGACTATGAGATTCGGCGGCGAGGCGCTGCTTTTCTATTTTCTGGGCGAGAGGGCCCGCCGGTCGATTGAGAAGTACTTTAATCTCGCGACGATCGCCGTTATCCTGCTGCTGGCGGTTGTGTTTTTTGCAATCAGGAAGTTGGGACATATGTTTGGGGGCTGAGAAATGAACGATGACCAGAAACAGACGCTTCTGAAAGTTGCACGCGACACTGTCGAAGCCGTTATCAACGGGCGGGCTGCGCCGGCGGCCAAATCAGAGGATCCGCAGTTGAATGCGCACTGTGGGTGCTTCGTTACGCTCAAGACCGGCGGACGCCTGCGGGGCTGTATCGGAAATTTCGTTTCCGAAAGGCCTTTGATCGAACTGGTCGTCGAGATGGCGGAGGCCTCGGCGACGAACGACCCGCGTTTTTTCGGCGACCGGATAACACCCGCGGAGTTGGGGCAGCTTGACATCGAGATATCAGTGCTTTCGCCGCTGCGTCGGACGAATGATCCGCTAAGCCTGCGATTAGGATTCGATGGCATCTACATAAAGAGGGGAAGAGCCTCAGGCTGCTTTCTGCCGCAGGTGGCTACGGAGACGGGTTGGAGCAAAGAGGAATTCCTTTCGTATTGCTGTTCGCACAAAGCAGGATTGCTTCACGACGCCTGGCGGGACCCGGAGACAGAGGTCTATCTGTTCGACGCAGAGGTTTTCGGCGCCGAGTGGAGCAGGATTTAACGCTAAGATTCGAGACTGCCGGGCTTGAAAATTAGACGATAACGACCTGGAGCAAATCAATGAGTAAAAAAGTGGTTGCGATTGTCGGGACTTATCGAAAGGGCAGGGTGATTGATACGGCGGTAGATGAGATTCTAAGAGGAGCAGAGGAACACGGGGCACAGACCATGAAAATCAGCCTGCCGGATAAGCACATCGAATTCTGCACCAATTGCAGGGAATGTACGCAGCAGGAGAATGCCGGCGCGCGAGGCCAATGCGTGCAGCAGGATGATCTGGCCGAGATTCTCAAGGAAGTCGAGCAGGCCGATGTGCTCGTGTTGGCGGCACCGGTGAACTTCGCAAGCATAACGGCCATTACCAAGCGGTTTCTTGAAAGGCTCCTCGGATCGGCTTACTGGCCCTGGGGAACTGCGATACCGAAGTTCCGCCTCAAAAGGCTGGACAAGAGCGCTATCATCGTTACTTCAAGCGCCTGCCCGGCATTGTTGGCGCGGATTATGATGCGCTCGCCTCTGCAGCAACTGAAGGCGATGGCCCGATGCCTGGGAGCGAAGGTGGTCGGGACGCTCTACTTCGGCCAGGCTGCGCGAACCCGGGACCAGGTGCTCGATGAGAAGAATCGACGCAAGGCGTATCTGGCCGGGGTAATGGCGGCGCGGTAACAGTCGCGCCATTGCACTGAAGGTTGTTTGTGTTCGGTATTATCGGGCAGCCGAAGCAGGGACTAAATTGGCCTGCTGAACGCGAAAATATGGTGGACTTCTGAGTTTCAGCGGCCGATTCTTAATTATGGCCTGTGCTTGTCAATGCAGGTTGTGTCAATCTGAAACGCTTTTATCGAGAGCAAGTGGTGTTCAAACGAATAGGATTCATCTGTGTCAGCATAATTATCTGCCTGGCGGGTTGTTCGAGGCCGCAGAAGGTTGCGGATACGGTCTCTGCGGAATTGTGGCAGAGCGATTACGGGCCCGGAGTGAAGCTGACCACTGCTCACTACCACATATATACTACCGCGGACGATCCCGAATTGCTCAACGAGGCGCCGAGTTTTATGGAGTCGGCTCACCGCGGCTACAACAAGCAGTTGCCCGAGCCGATTGAAACCGCGAACAAGTTCGTTATCTATCTCTTTGGCGACCGGCGGCAGTGGGAGGATTTCACCAGGTCATTCACGGGCGATCGAGCCGAATTGTTCTGCAGGATAAAGGCCGGTGCGTATTGCCACAACGGGGTATGTGTCGCATACGACATCGGCCGGCGGAGGACCCTTGCGACGCTGGGGCACGAGGGGTGGCATCAATTCAGCAGCAGGCACTTTGAGTATCGACTGCCGAGCTGGCTCGACGAGGGCGTAGCGATGCAGTTCGAGCATTACGAAACCAGGGACGGGCGGTTTTATTTCGAGCCGAGCGGAAACACATATAGGCTGGATGCCCTGGCCGCGACGCTGGCCCAGGGTCGAATGACTCGACTCGGCGACCTGTTAGCGGCCAACCCGGGCGATGTGCTCGCCACCGACCAGACCGAGGCGGTCCTGGCTTTTTACAGCCAGTCTTATGCGCTCGTTCGATTTCTTCGTGAAGACGGTTATGGCGAATGGCTTGGCGACTACCGCCGGTTGCTGTATGACGGTCTGCGGGGCGACTGGCCGCTGGATGAAGTCAGCGGGAGGATAGCGAGGGACAGGAACGAACCGAGGACTGTGCTCTGGAACAGGATTGTCGGCATAAGCCTGTTCGAAAAGTATATCGGCGAAGACATTGACAAGATAGAGTCGCGCTACCTATCCTACTGCCGGAACATAGTCGGCGATTGACAGGCTTGTATGGCGTCGGCTTCTTCGAACAGGGATTGACGAATGTCACAGGGACGCTATCCATCCTTTATTCTGGCCTCCGCATCGCCGCGCCGAAGGGATCTTCTGACAAGAGCCGGGTACAGGTTCGAAGTTGTGATTTCCGATATCGACGAATCCGTCTTTGCGGCAGAGGGCGTAAGCGCCGACGAATACGCCCGCCTGCTGGCACTTGCCAAGGCGCGAAGTGTCGCCGAGAGGCATATCAATTCACTGGTAGTCGGAGCCGATACCGTCGCTGATTTTCAGGGACAAATAATCGGCAAGCCCTCTGATGCCGAGCAGGCCCGCCAAATCACGGTCAGGCTTTTCAGTTCGCCCCACAGAATCATCACGGGTGTTGCGATTGTCAGGCTGTGCGACGGCATCGAATTGTGCCGGAGCGATTCGACGACGGTTTATCCGAGAAAACTGACGGACAATCAGCTTGCCGAACACATAGAAGGCGGCACGTGGCGTGATAAGGCCGGCGCCTATGCGATACAGGAAGACGGCGACGAATTTGTCGAGAGAATCGAGGGCAGCCTGACGAATGTAATGGGCATGCCGATGGAGTTGTTTGCGCGGATGCTTGGAGAGATTCGCGGGACATAAAGGAGCAGATCTTACTGCGTTTGGGGTGATCGCGCACGTGGCGACGTCGGGGCGTTTACGCCTCTGCGGTCTTTACAGGGCCGGGCGCATTCTGGTATGATCTGACGACAGACCGTCGCGAAATGTCGAGAATGCACGGCTTGAATCCGTATCATGCAAAGAATCGAGTTTCGATGAAACGATTGGCGGCGTTAATCCTGAAGCGGGCGGCGTATGGGGAAATTTCTGTCGGTTTGTTCGGGCCGGCTGTCTCGATTCGTGTGGCGTTTTGCTTATTGGGAGCGTTTCTTTCTGTCTGTGTACAATCTTCATTCGGCGCGGCCCTGGGGATGTGGTCCGTTGTCGAAGCCGACTGGCTCAGGCAGGCCGAGGCCTGGGTAGAGAAGCCAAAGCCTCCGCAGACGTTCGAGGACGCCCGCGGCGCGGTGGATGGGGTCAAGGACGGAAAATACGGATTCCACGTCGGCCACCAAGCGAACCCGTGGTGGCAGGTCGAACTGGCTTCCGAGCCGATTCGTATTTCGAGAATCGTTGTCTATAATCGGCTGGACTATGCGCCGGGCTTGCACAACGCCGACAACCTGATAATCCTCACGTCCGACGACGGCAACGACTGGAGTGTTCGGCATCGCAACGGGGGTAAATTTTTCGGCGGCATCGCTCAGGCCGAGCCCCTGGATGTCCGCTTCGAGGGCGAGGGTATCTCAGCTAGGTACGTGCGATTGATGATTCCGAGTGAAGCGCCGATTTTCTTCCACCTCGACGAAGTCGAAATCTACGCCCCCGCCAAGCCTAATGTCAACCTGGCGCTGGGCAGGCCCGTCGATCAGAGCAGCACAAGTCCCTGGTCAACCGCAAAAGGCAGGGACAACGCGGCCCCTGCCGCAGCCTATCCTATAGAGCATTTCCTGGAGCGAGGCCGGCGGCTCGCCGGCGATATGCGTCGAATGTCGGTGCGAACCAAGGAGTATGAGGCGCAACTGGACGGGTTGGAAGATGATTACAGCAAGCTCGATTCGAAGGCCGCCGACGAAGTTCGGCGAAAGTTGTATTTTGAAGTCAGGCGGGTTGTACGAGAGCTTGCATTTGCGAATCCGCTGCTCGATTTCGCCGAGCTGCTTTTCGTCAAGCGATTCACTCAGGAAACATATCCGGATATATGCCTGAATCATATGCCCTGGGTGTCCCGGCCGGGCGGCGATATCTGTGTGCTGACGATGGCGGGACCCGAAGCAGAACCCAAAGTGCGCCAAATCCTCAACGGCACACTCGGGCCCGGACATGTCCGCGGAATCGATCTATGGTGGGACGCCGATCGTGTAGTCTTCGGCTACGCCAAGGCCGGGAGCAATGACCCTCCCGAAGGATGGAAGGACAGGGTGACGAACTACGATCTTCGGCGAACGGAAGAGCCGATTCACATATTCGAAGTCAATATCGACGGGACCGGCCTTCGTCAAATCACCGACGGTCAATGGAGCGATCTTGACCCGACATACGCCCCCAACGGAGACATCGTATTCGTATCCGAACGGTGCGGCTGTTCCCTGCAATGCAATGAGTACGATAAGGACGAGACGTCGTGCAACCTCTTCTCGTGCAAGCCTGACGGCAGCAGTATCCGCTGGCTGAGCGTCTCGAAAGACGGCGATTATCTGCCTCACACCCTCGCCGACGGGACAATCGGCTATACGCGGTGGGAGTACCAGGAGCGAGGCTGGGCGCACATTCAGTCGATCTGGGTGATTCGGCCGGACGGAACCGGAGCCGACGCACTGTTTAAGCAGCATTTCAACGACCCTTGGGCAATCGAGGATGCCCGCTCGATTCCGGGACTCGGAACCAGCAAGCTCTCGGCCGTCGCTGCGGGCCATCATACCCTTGCAACAGGGCCCGTGGTCGTCGTAACCCCCAGTGCGGGAATGAACAGCCCGAAGGGAATCAAAATTGTTACGCCCGGAGTCAGCCCTCCCGAAGGGGGTATGTCGGGCAGCACGGTTGACCAAGGCGGCGTCTTCGACAGCGGCGGGTACTATACGACAGTTTGGCCGCTCTCGGAGAAGTATTTTCTGGCGTGCTATTCCTACTCGAACGACCAGACCTCCCCGGCTGGGTACGGGATATATCTTATCGACGTATTCGGGACAAAGGAGCTGCTCTACCGCGACGGCGATATTTCGAGTTTCACCCCGATACCGCTCAAGGTGCGTCCGAGGCCGCCTGTCCTGCCGGATATGACCGACCCAAACGAGTCGTATGCTATCTGCTCCGTGGCCAATGCGACATACGGGGTCGATGGCGTCGCTGCCGGGCAGGCGCGCTACTTGCGGATTTCCGAAAGATTGCGATGGCCGTACGATAATAAGTTCGGCGGGCATCGATACACGGAGAAGGCCTACCCAAACAACTGGACGCCGGTGCGTGTCATAGGAACGGCGCCCATTGAGAGCGACGGCAGCGTCCATTTCCGCGTGCCGGCCGATACGCCCGTCTATTTTCAACTGCTGGACAAGAATCACATGGAGCTTCGGCGGATGCGCTCGTTTATCAGCTTTCAGCCCGGGGAGGTCCGCGGTTGCGTGGGCTGTCACGAAACGCGGGAAGAAGCCCCCAGGCGGCACAATACACGAATTCCGCTTGCCCTGCGTCGGGAGCCGCTGGACCCGACGCCGCCTGCCTGGGGCCGGCAGCCCATCAGCTTCCTGCGTGACATTCAGCCGATCCTCGACGAGCATTGCGTGACCTGCCACAGCGGATTGAGCCCTGCCGGCGGACTGGATTTCTACGGCGGCCTCACGGCGGGCCCGAGGCAGGGACCGGGACATTCGACATACATTCCAGGCTACGGATTCAATCGGGCCTTCGAGACCATCATACAGCATAAGCTCGTCTGCTGGTCCGAAGTGCAGGGCGATTCCCGCGTCACGCAGCCCCTCGAATTCGGGTCGCACAAAAGCAGGCTGGTGGAGGTTTTGCGAAGCGGGCCATGCGCCAAGCGCGCAAATCTCAGCCGGGCCGAATGGCTCCGATTGGTGACATGGATCGACGGCAATGCGCCGTATCACGATCGGTTCGTTGATAAACGGCAGAAACAGGCGGCCTATAGCCTGCCCGCCGATGCCGCGCTGCTCGACAGCATCAAGACTGTTCACGAAAAACGCTGCAGCGCATGCCACAAGACTTCCGATGTGACGCGACTCGACTGGGTGGACATCTACCGGCCCGACCAAAGCCTGTTTCTGGCGGCGCCTCTGGCAGAATCGGCAGGCGGAACAGCCGCGTGCGGCCAGGCAGTTTATACCGATTGCAACGACCCGGACTACCGGACAGTACTCGGACTTGTTAATGATGCGGTGGAAAAGTCGTGGGAGCATCCGAGACGGGACCTGATAACACTTCAAAAACAATGGGTGAGCAAATGAGAAGCCGTCATACGAGAGAAATAAGATACCTGATGCGCCCGGCGATAATGAGTCTTCTTCTGGCCGGGGCGATTGCCGCAGCCACAGCCGCCGACGGGTTGATCCCCTCGCCCGAACCGGGCTGGCCTCAGTGGCGCGGGCCTCGACGCGACGGCATCTCCGATGAGAAAGGGTTGCTGCAAACCTGGCCGCAAGGCGGCCCCGAACTGCTGTGGACCATAGACGGGCTCGGAAAGGGATGGTCTTGCCCTATAATTGTAGGTGATAGGATATACATCACTGGTGATATAGGTGACGACCTGATGGTATTCGCGTTCAATACCGAAGGTCGACGGCAGTGGGCCGTGAAGAACGGAGCTTCGTGGAAAAAATCGTTTCCAGGCGCGAGGGCGTGCTGTGCATTTTCAGATGGCCGGGTGTATAACCTCAACGCGCACGGCCGTTTAGCCTGTTTGGATGCGGTCTCCGGCAAGGAGTTTTGGGCCGTGAGTATTCTCGATGAGTTCGGGGGTAAGAATATCACCTGGGCTCTGAGCGAGTGTCTGCTCGTGGACGGCGAGCGGGTGATTGTCACGCCGGGCGGAAAGAAGACCCTGATAGCCGCGCTGGATAAACGGAACGGGGAGGTTGTCTGGACGACAAAGCCCGTCGGCGATGAACAACCCAGTTACTGTTCGCCGATTCTGTTTGAGCAGAACGGGCGTCGGGTGATCTCTAATTGCTCGGGGACTCTCGGCTTCGCCGTCGATGCCGATTCCGGCGAGTTGCTCTGGACGGTCCCCTTGGAAAACAGGTTCGCCACGAATGTCTCCACGCCTGTTTACGATGCCGGCTTTATATATTATGTCACCCCTTACGGCGAGCACGGCAGGCAGTACAGGCTGACGGCGGACGGCAGGGGAATTTCAGCCGAACACGTTTGGACGAACATGTTACTCGATACGGTGACCGGCAGCGGCGTCGTTGCCGATGGAATCCTGTTCACCTCAGGTTATAAAAAATCCAAGTGGTGGTTCGGCGTTGACTGGAAAACGGGAGAGACAAAATACGAATCGAAGGATTTCACTACCGGGGCCGCAATCTACGCCGACAATCGGCTGTATTGCCTCGACGAAAAAGGCGATGTTGGCCTGCTGGAGGCGGGAACGGACGGCCTGAGGACCCTCGGACGATTCAGCCTCGCCGACAAACCCGTAAATGACGCATGGGCGCACCCCGTCCTGGTCGGCGGACGATTGTATCTCCGCTATCACGACAAGCTTTTGTGCTACAGCGTCAAAGCGCCTTAACCGGGGCGGATAAGTGAGCAATCTCGGCTTCACACGGGGGGGCAAAACCGTATTTCCTTATCCGTGTGGCGCGGTAGAGAGGATTTCGAACGGCCTGGTTTTGTTCGCGACGTCAGTCCTGCTGCATCGCATCGGTGAATGTCTTGATATTGTTGGCCCACTTTCTGGCCTCGAGCAGTTCGACCCTGCCCTGCTTGACGAGCATTGAAAGGTGCTTTTCGAGAGTAATCATCTTCTCGTCGGGCCTGTTGCGCGTCTTCGTTTGCAGTTGCGAGTACATCTGCTCGATTTTTCCCGTGCGGATGAGGTTGGCGCAGGCGTAGTTGTTGTTGAGAATCTCCATCGCAATCAGTCTGCCTTGTCCGTCTTTTCGGGGCACGAGTTTCTGGCTGATGATATACGCAAGCCCGAGCGAAAGCTGATTCCTTACCTCGGCCTGTCTGCCTGCGGGGAAGTAATCGAGGATTCTGGTGATACTCCCGATCGCGTCCCTTGTGTGGAGGGTCGAGAAGACCAGGTGTCCGGTTTCCGCGGCCATGAGTGTCATTGCGATGGTCTCCGGGTCTCTCATTTCTCCTACGAATATTACATCGGGGTCTTCTCGGAGCATTTCTCTCAGTCCCTGCAGGAAGCTCTTGACATCTTTGCCGACCTCCCGTTGCGATATTATCGACTGCTTCTGCGGCAGGAGATACTCGATGGGGTCTTCTATGGTGATTATTCTACAGGCTTTCTTCTCGGCGATTTGACCAACAAGAGAAGCGATAGTGGTGGATTTTCCGGCCCCGGTGACGCCGGTCATCAGGACCAGTCCGTGCTTAAGGTCAACAATATCTTCCCAGACCGTATTTGGGAAACCGATCTCTTCAATCTTCGGTATATCGAGCGACAGCGCGCGGATCGCCGCAGCCAGGCCGTCGTTATCCTTGAAGACATTAATGCGAAACTGAAGTGAGCCGAGTCTGTAAGAGCAGTCGATGCTGTGCTGGACGTTTAGCTTCTGCGTCTTTTCCTCGCTCATGAAGGGATAGATCAACTGCCTGGCCAGTTCCGGCGTTACGGCGGGGCCTTTCAGCCTTACGAGATTGCCGTCGATACGATAGGTCGGCGGCGCGCCGACTTTGATGTGCAGATCAGAAACACGCATGGCGCCGTGCTCCTGGAAGTAAGCGAGCAGGTCAAGGAGGCTGAACTCTCCGAGTCCGGGAGCGGAATAGACTTTGGCAGATGCAGAATATTCTTCTTTCATTTACGCCTCCAGGCACAATGGACGAAGGAACGCTCTTTCGGCTGATTTACTATAATATCGGCAAAATATCGAGGCCGCACAAGCGGCAAAAGCGAGATTTTCTCCGTATAGACAGGCCTGCTACTTCTTATTTATCGGCAGTCAGCCATTCCTTCAAGTTCTTGGCGAGGACCTCCACGTTTCGGTCCTTGGTGATATGGTTGATAATGGCCGGCGGGATTTTGAGCTTCACCATGGCCTTTTCAGCCCTTTTCCAAAGCTGGTCCCTGCGGGTCTTCTTCTCGGCGAGATAGAGCTCGGTAACCAACTCGCCAAGTTTCTGCAGGAGAATTGTATCGAGATTGGCATAGTAACCGGAAATAAGGGATTTCTGGTAGTTGGAATACTGTTTTGCGGGCATCCACCGGTCCTTCCTTCGGCTGACTGAGGCTCTTGACCGAATCAGCGGTGTTATCTTAATACGGTTTTGATGGGGTTTTACAGAAAAGGCCCGAATAAGTCAAGTAATCGCTATTATTGGGTGTCTTTTTGCTGGCCTTGCAGCGATAAAGGGCTATAATCTGCGGGAAGTAAATGTTTGCGTAATATGGGTCTCGGCAGTTCCTAAGCCGGAGACGCAAAATGAAAGCAATGATGCGATTGAAATGGTCTTACATTTTTGTTCTGGCTTGTGTATTGTGCCGGCCGAGCCTGCTGGCCGCAGAGGCCGAGCAGGTCGAAGCAGTCGAAGCATTTGCAGGCCAGGACCTGCACGTCAAAGGTCCGGCTGTTATGGTGCATCGTCTGGCCGGCGGGTCGCATGTCCTCGTCTTCAACGGCGGGCTCTCGATGTCGATAGGGGACAACCAGTTGTCCGCCGGCAGCGGCGTTGTCTGGCTCGACAGAGTAGCGCCTGAATATACAGGTCAGAACCGAGGCGTCTATACGGCGATGGCGTATCTGCGAGGGGGCGTCAACGTTCGGAAAGGAACCGTGGCACTTACTACCGACTTACGGCAGATACCTGTTGCCGGCGGCCAGGCGCAAGTTGTGTGGTTCAGCGTCAGCGGTGAAGTCTTGGTCTCAGCCGACAAGAGAGATGTAGGCGACCCGCAGGAATTGGAACTTTACAAGAGTGCTGTTGACGGCATGCAAGAGGCCGGGATCGCCAGCCACATAGTCGGCTACGCTCCAAAGCCCGAGCCGGTAAAGCCGGAACCTGTCGAGCCGGGGATTGTAAAACCCGGCCCCGTCAAGCCCGACGTCGAAAAACCGGAAGAACCGAAGTTCAGGTATCCGGTTAATATTTCACCCGCCGGCGAGGTCAATCCGAAGTTGGCCTCAGCCAAATCGCCGGACGGAACGGATATCGCCACGGTGATCGGGCGATTCTACCTGTGGCAGAAACAGGACGAGAAAGGCGGCCTGCTCGAACTCCAGGCCGACTACGCGGTAATATTCTATTCGACCGATTTGCTCGACCCGAACAACGACAAGACCGCCACAGAGGATCTGCTTGCAATGGGCGCCGTCAAAGGCATTTATCTTTCCGGCGATGTCCTGATGACAAGCGGCCAGCGGACTATTCGAGCCGATGAGCTTTACTACGATTTCGAGCAGAAAAGGGCGATCGTGAAGAATGCGGAAATGAGGAATTTCAACGCGAAAGAGGGGATTCCCATTTACGTACGAGCCAAGGAGATGCGTCAGGTTGCCGAGAACAAGTTTACCGCCGAGGATGTCACCGTAACGACCAGCGAGTTTCACAAGCCACAACTGTCACTTGATGTCCGCAGCATCAGCATTACCGACACGACAACTGCCGATGAACAGCAGAAAGGCTCCGCCGGCAAGAACAGCTATGACGCCGAGATGGACGATGTCCGCTTCAACGTTTACGATACGACCATCCTGCACCTGCCTCACATGCGGAGCAACCTCGAAAGACCCGACACGCCGCTCAAGAGCGCTCATATCGGGCACGGCAGCAGGTGGGGCTACCTCGCCGAGACTCGATGGTATCTCGCCAGGCTGCTCGGCCTGGAGGAGCCGGAGGGCACCGAAAGCACGCTTGCGGTGGATTATTACAGCAAGCGGGGCGTCGGGGTGGGCATTGAGGTCGAGTATGCACGCGAGAACTATTTCGGCAATATGCTTGGTTATATCATCGACGATCGCGGCGAAGATCGGCTCGGCAGGCATACAACCCGCAAGAATCTCGATCCCAATCGCGACCTGCGCGGTCGATTCCTGTGGCAGCACAGGCAGTTCCTGGCCAACAACTGGCAGCTTACGAGCGAAATCAGCTATTCGTCGGACATGAACTTCCTCGAGAGTTACTATCGCAGCGAGTTCAACGTAGGCAAGGAGCAGGAGACCCTGCTGCACCTCAAGCGCATCCAGGACAACTGGGGCCTGTCGTTCCTTACGAAAGTGCGGATAAATGATTTTGTCAACAAGCTCGAAGAAGTGCCTACCGGCGAATTCCATTGGACGGGTCAATCTTTCTTCAACGACCGATTAACTTTCTACAGTGATACGCAGGTCAGCCGGTTTCGCCAGCGTTATGCTTCTTCGACAGTCCTGCCCGGTCCGGAGCAATTCTTCACTTTCATGACGACTCGAAACGAAGTCGATATGCCTTTGACCCTTGGCAAGCTAAAAGTGGTCCCGTTCGTCGCCGGAACCATGGCCTATGAAGACAGGATGGGGTTCTACAGGGAAATCGACGGCGGGACCGGCCGGCGAGAGGACGACGTTTTCTACGGGGAGACGGGTGTTCGGATATCGAGACAGCCCTATTGGAAGGTTTTTCCGAATGCTAGGTCGAGGCTTCTGGACGTGGATCAATTGCGTCATGTAGTCAGGCCTCATTTGACTGCGGTCAGCTATACCCAAAATGAGTCGGTGATCGAACAACGCGATATTCTGAACGTAGGTTTATCGCAAAGGCTTCAAACGAAGCGCGGCGTCGGCGATAGACGACGGACGGTTGACTGGATGCGGCTCAATACGGATGTGACATTTGTCAATGATTCCGGCGGCGCTTCGGCTGGCGCCGACCAGTTTATATGGAATAAGCCGTTTATCCCGATGGTCAATACGTACAGCAGTTCCGTGCCCCAGCTTGACAGGCGCAGCTCCTCGATGTACGGCGTCAGGCGCAACTACTTTGGCGCCGACTATAGCTGGCGGCTGAGCGATACCACCGCTTTGCTGTCGGATATGAACTACGATATGCAGAGCGGCGTCGTGCAGCAGTTCAACATCGGCTTCTCCCGTATGCGATGGCCCGATCTGAGTTACTATGTCGGCAGCAGGTATCTGAGGCGGATAACCGTAAACGACCCGACCAGCGGCTTAAAGCTCCAGGAAGGTTCGAACGCGTTTGTTTTCGCGATTACATATGTGCTGGACCCTCGCTACAGCGTCGTATTCTCACAGCAGATCGATTTCGACTACGGGGCGACGATAGGCAGTGAAATCAGCTTGATAAGGCGTTATCACAGGATGTACTGGGGCCTGACATTCATGACGGACGAGTCTCTTAACGAGCAGGGGATCGTGTTGAGTGTGTGGCCTCAGGGCGTTTCCGATCTTTCAGTGGGACCGAGACGGTATATGAAAATGGGGGGCTCGACAGGCGGTTACTAATAGTCGATTATTGATTTGAAATAATCGCTGTCGGCCTTGCCGGGTAGAAACCTGTGAATAACTGATTGCCCCGTGTATCAGCCGCAGTATCGGCATTGGCGGCGTTACTGAATGGTTAAGTGAGTTGTTTTGATAGTCGATTAACAGGTAGTGATTGTTTATCAGGCATTGTAGCCCGGCAATCGATCACTCGTGAGAACCTCGTATAGCAAGAAGGAGCATATTAAATGGCGTTGGTTAATACAAAAAAGATGTTTGAGATGGCCTACAAAAACGGCTATGCGGTCGGAGCATTCAATGTTAACAACATGGAGATAACACAGGGCATTATAGATGCCGTGGCCGAGGAGAAGGCCCCGCTGATCCTGCAGGTCTCCCGTGGCGCCCGTGAATATGCCAAGAACAGTTATCTCAGGGCGATTATCGATGTGGTTGTTGCAGAGAATCCCGATATTCCGGTCGCGATAAACCTCGACCACGGCGATACCTTCGAGACGTGCAAACAGTTCGTCGATGACGGTTTTACGTCGGTCATGATCGACGGCTCGAATCTGCCTTTCAAAGAGAACATCGCCCTGACAAAGCAGGTTTGCGAGTATGCGCATCCGCGCGACGTGGTCGTAGAGGCCGAGCTCGGTCAGCTTGGCGGAATTGAAGAGGACGTTGTGGGCGTCGAGGATGTTGATAAGCACATCGCCGACCCCGACCAGGCGGTTGAGTTCGTCGAAAAAAGCGGTTGCGATTCTCTTGCTATAGCATGCGGGACGAGCCACGGCGCGTATAAGTTCAAAAGCGAGCCGAAGCTGGCTTTCAACGTGATTGAGGAGATCGGTAAGAGACTTCCAAACTTCCCACTGGTGATGCACGGCTCGAGCAGTGTTCTCAAGGAATTCGTTGATTTGATCAACAAGTACGGCGGTAATATGCCGCATACCATGGGAGTTCCGGAGGATATGGTCACGAAGGCGTCCAAGATGGCGATGTGCAAGGTCAATATCGATACGGACCTTCGGCTTGCGCTGACGGCGAAGATCAGACAGGTTTTTGCCGAGAAGCCGGGCGAGTTCGACCCCCGCAAGTATCTGGGCCCCGGCAGGGATGCGATCAAGGCAATGGTTAAGCACAAGCTTCACGTACTCGGATGTGCAGGCAAGGCGGGTGAGTGTTCCTAAACGAGATTTAGAATCAGACCTGAAGCCCTTGATGCACGCTCGGTCGATTGACAGCCGAGGCTTTCTCGTTTTGGTCTTCAAATGGTCTTCGGCTGGACTGTTTAAGGAGTATGTCTTTGTTGTCGGAAAAGTCTAAAAGTGTTTTTGGCAGAGCCATAGACAAATACGTTGTTCTGATTGTATGTCTTGCGACGGTTGTTTTCTCGTCGAGTGCCGGGGCGTTTGCATCCCGGCCGGTTGTCCTGGACGCGCGCGCGACAACGGCGGAAGTTCCGGATTCCAAATCGACGAAAGCCGGCGCTGTCGTCAAAGCCTGTGAATTGATCTCTCAGGGCGAGTTCGGTGCGGCCAGGCAGGCTATAGAAGAAGCAACACGAACCAGCGGCGGCAAAGCGCGTTTCCTGCCGGAAATAGCGGAGATTGTCACCGAGTATGAACAGGTCAGCCGGCGGCGCCAATTGGCTCGCGAGAAGGCCTACGAGGAGCAGTTGGCGGATATCGAGAAACTGCGAAACGGCGATGCCAACGACATCGGCGACGCAAATGAACTCGATTTGAGCGATCCGAATGACCAGTCTCTGGTCCTTTCGGTCATCACCAAGGCCGTTGAATTTGCCGACGGTGCTCAAGAAAAGCAGCTTCTTGGCAACGAGTTTGTCAAAGACACGATCCAAGCGGCGATAGATCGAGCCGTGCAACTCGAAGCCGAGGGTAATTGGCTCGAGGCGTATACAAGTTGCTATTACTGGCTGACTGCGATCGATCCCAACAACGAAGCCTATTCGGATCACGCCGAGCAGCTTCTCGACAAGGCCCAGATTGCCGCTTCATTCGAGGATAGTCCGTGCGAGACGAGCGAGGAGCGTTATGCGGGCGTCAAGAGAGAGATGTTTGAACGGGCCGTTTATGCACTGAGCGTCAACTACGTCAGCATGATTGACTACCGCCAAATGGCGGTCAAGGGGCTTGACCGCTGCAAGCTTCTTGCCGATGTATTGGCGGCGCCGTCGGCATTGAACCTTGCTTCGCAGAACAGCACCGCAGATGCAAACGAGGCATCGGAGTCCGACAAGGCTGTGACCAGTTCATTTGTTCCCCCGGACAAACAGAAGCTGATGGCGTGGTCGGCGGCTCTGGCGGCGGTCGAGGACGAGATGGACGATACGGTTACTGGATTCGACAAGAACAAGTTTCTTGAAGTGTTGGATCGGGTCCTGACGCTGAATATGACCATCGCACAGTTGCCTGAGCCGGTTCTGATCACCCATTTTGCCGAGGCGGCGTTATCTGAGCTTGACCCTTATACTGTAATGGTCTGGCCGAAGCAGGTCGAAGATTTCGAGAAGATGATGACGAATGAGTTCACCGGTATCGGGATCGAAATCTCGAAGCGACAGGGTCGCCTGACTGTTGCGAGCCTGCTGCCTGATACGCCTGCATACAATTCAGGGTTGGATGCCGGAGACGTCATTGCCAAAGTTAACGGTGTTGAGACGAAGGAGATGTCTCTGATGTGCGCGGTGCACAAGATCACCGGCCCGAAGGGAACAAGTGTCAAACTGACCGTCGAACGGCCTGGTGAGGAGAAAGCAAGAGATATTTCCATCACCAGAGACAAGATAACCGTTCCAACGATCAGGGGCTGGCAGCGAACCGAAGCCGGCGAGTGGCTCTACATGATCGACGAAGAGGAGAAGATCGGCTATATTCGGCAGACGAGTTTTTCCGGCGAGAGTTCGGAAGACATGGAGGAAGTCCTGCTTAAGCTGGAGGAGGAAGGTCTCAAGGGGTTGATACTGGACATTCGATTCAACACAGGCGGCCTTCTGGACAGCGCGGTTTCCATCGCGGACAAGTTTCTGGATGGAGGCTTGATAGTCAAGACCCAGCCCGGCCCGGGATTGGGCAAATGGCCCTCATATTCCACCGCTCACAAGAGCAAAACGCACCCGAACTATCCGATAGTCATACTGATAAATTCCAGTTCGGCCAGCGCATCTGAGATTGTTGCGGGCGCTCTGGCGGACAAGTCTCACAGGCGAGCCGTTCTTGTCGGCGACAGGACCCACGGCAAAGGCAGTGTGCAGGGGATTACCCATTATCCCGGCGGCGGCGCACAACTCAAATACACAATGGCGTATTACCATTTGCCTTCCAACCAGCGAGTGGAAAGCAGGGATGCGATGAAGAAGCTGGGCAGAACGGATTGGGGCGTTGGGCCGAATGTCGAGGTAAAACTCAGAAGCGATGAGCTCAAAGCCATGATCGATATGCAGAGAGAAAACGACGTGCTGGTGCAGGCCGGGCGCAATGGCGCCAGTCCGGAGCTTAAGAAGCATTCAATCGAAGAGACTCTCGCTTCCGATCCGCAATTAGCCGTTGGTTATCTGGTTGTTAAGAGCAAATTGATCGAAGCTTCGGCTTCGGCGAAGGCGAAGTAGAATGGCGTTGCGGATTCCCGTGTTTGCGGTTTGGGCGGGTCTTGAAAATATGTATCTCGACGTGAACTCCGCGAAGAATCGTTCGAAGGGGATTGTTTGAATATGGCAGAAAAAGGCCGGACATCAGGCGGGGCGAATAAGTTCGAAGACCAGAGACTTGCGAAGCTCTCTGCGATTAAGGAAGCAGGCATAGATCCTTACGGGGGCAGATACAAGGACGTAGAGCCCGCCGATCAGGTCAAGGCGAGATTCAAAGACGACGACGATACCCAACAGGCTAGGTGTGCCGGTCGCATCGTCCTGCTGCGCGATATCGGCAAGTTAATCTTTATTACTTTGCGGGATCGCAGCGGGACCATTCAAATCGGCTTGAGCAAAAAATTGCTGGGTGAGAACTGGAAACTCGCCAAGCTGCTTGAACTCGGGGATATAATCGGGGCGGCAGGCGGGCTGGGCAGGACCAAGACGGGCGAAATCACCATATGGGTCGCCGCTGACGGGCTTACTCTTCTGGCGAAATGCCTGCGCCAGCCTCCTGAGAAGTTCCACGGCTTGGCGGACGTCGATCAGCGCTACAGACAAAGGTACGTCGATTTGTGGGCGAATCCCGAGGTGATGGAGCGGTTCAAGAATCGCAGCGCAATAATATCGACGATTCGCGAATGTCTCATCTCAAAAGGTTTCCTCGAAGTTGAGACGCCGATGATGCAGACTATCGCCGGCGGCGCCGCGGCAAAGCCGTTCATCACTCATCACAACAGCCTGAATATGGACCTGTTCCTGCGAATATCTCCTGAGCTGTTTCTCAAGCGGCTTCTCGTCGGGGGAATGGAGAGGGTTTTCGAGGTGAACAGGAACTTCCGGAACGAAGGGCTCAGCAGGCAGCACAATCCGGAATTCACCATGCTCGAAGTCTATCAGGCCTACGCCGATTACAATGTGATGATGGATTTGACCGAAGAATTGACTGCTCTGTGCATCGAGAGATTCTGTGCCGGTGAGCAAGTGCAGTTTGGCGATGTTACGATAGATTTTGCCCGGCCGTGGCGACGGGCCAAGTATGCCGAACTACTGCGGGAATATGCCGGCTGTGATATCGACGACATCGAGGCCGTAAGAGCCAAGGCCGCTAAACTCGGAATCGAAGAGAAAGGGATGGACGACATCATCGTCGTCAACGAAGTTTTCGAGGCCATGGTCGAAGACAATCTTATCTCGCCGACCTTCGTTATCGACTATCCGGCGCCGCTGTGTCCGCTGACAAAGCAGAGTACGAGCGACCCGCGATACGCCGAGCGGTTTGAGTTGTTCGTGGCCGGCATGGAACTGGCTAATGCGTACACGGAACTGAATGACCCTGCTGTTCAGGAAGAGAATTTTCGAATTCAGCTTCGAGGCCAGGAAGAGACGATGGCCACAATGGACGATGACTTTATCACAGCACTGAAGTACGGCATGCCGCCTGCGGGCGGGCTGGGTATCGGGATCGACAGGCTCGTAATGGTGCTGACCGGCGCCTCGACGATTCGTGACGTCGTGCTCTTCCCGCTGCTAAGACCCAAATCATCGGACGGCGCCGTCGATGCTTCGCCGTCTGCAAGCTGAGCTTGAGGCTGGCGGGGCGAGGAGAAATGGAAGAGTCGAGGCAATTCGGCTACAGGAACTTGTGCAGCCCTGACGATAAAAGGGCTGTACGCTGAAAAACGTGTAATAATGGACGCGAGATGTTGAAACTGTTTCTCTGGCTCAGGTATCTACGCAAGAGGAAGATAGTATTCCTGAGCATCGCGGCTGTTGCTCTTTCTGTTTCTCTGCTCATTGTCGTTGCCAGCCTTTTCACGGGTTTCATCCATTCTTACGAACATATCGCCGTCGAGTTTGTGGGTGATGTCGTGCTTCAGCCCCCACGTAAGTTCGTCCGGTATCCCCATTTCATAGAGCGTCTGGAAAAACTGGATGCGGTCGATGCCGCTGCCGCGACTTTGACGGGGCACGGCGTGCTCTATATCGGTAAAGGCAATGTCCGCGCAGTAATAATTCAGGGCATCGATGCTGTTCGGACCGCGCGGGTGGCAGGCCTCAAGAATTCACTGCTCCGTCAGAAGGACATTTCCGGCGAATTGTCTTTTGCGGTTCCGGACAAGCCCGATGAGATCGGCGGTTACGTTGGGATAGCCGCCATAAAAGAGCCGGATGAGGAAACCGACGAATACGACTTTGCCGAGGCTGAGCAAATGATCGGCGAGCAGGTCGTCGTTACGACCGGGTCGGTGACCGAAGAGCAGGACACCTCGGCCGATGGAGTCCGCACGAAGTTCAAACGCCGGACAATAAAACTGACAGTGACGGATGTCGTTTTCACCGGTTTCTACGATCTTGACAAAAACTGTGTCTTCATGCCTATAGAGAAACTCCGGGAAACGCTCTATCCAAACCTGGAAGAACCGTTGGCCGAGACGATTGAAATCAAGCTTCGTCCCGGAGCCGACATCGAATCGGCCCTGGCGCAGATTCGCGGCGTCTGGGAGGGCTTTGTCGATGATGTACTCGGGGGCGATCCGTACTTGAAATCATCGGCGACCGAGATCGAGACGGCTATAGAAATGCAGGGCCGATATATAGCCGAGGTGCGAAAACAAATGGGACTGCTGCTGCTGATATTCGGCGTGGTCAGCGGGAGCGTTGTTGTGCTTGTGTTCTGCATATTCTATATGATAGTGACGACGAAGCGCAAGGATGTCGCCATAATCAAGAGTTGCGGCACGTCCAGCGCATCCGTCGCCTGGATCTTTGTTGGATTCGGCGCATGTGTCGGCATAGTCGGATCCGGTATCGGAGTAGTCCTCGGATTCGTTATCACAAAGAATATTAACGTGATCGAAGGGTGGATAAGAGTCATATTCGGGCTTAAGCTCTGGAAGAGCAGTGTCTATATGTTCAGTAAAATACCGACCGAAGTCAACTGGTTCTGGGCGATGCCTATCGTATTGAGCGCGATTGCCGCAGCCGCCGTCGGAACTTTAATCCCAGCCATTGTCGCGGCCATAACCAAACCGGTGGAAATCCTGAGATACGAATAACAAATTGTCCGAAGGGCTTTTTCTTGAACTTTCGATGAACTGCTATGTATAAACTCATCCTCGCAATGCGGTACCTGTTGAAACGGCGCATCACGTATTTCGCCGTCCTGGCCGTTGCGCTTTGTGTCTTCATAGTCGTCATCGTAATGACGGTGATGACGGGGCTGGTGAGGGATTTCAAGCAGAAAAACCATGACTTTGCGGGCGACTGCATCGTCGGCAGCGAGTCCCTGGTTGGATTTGCGTACTATGAGGATTTCGTGAAAGAGCTGGAGCAGAACCAATTTATCGAAGGCGTCTCCGAAGTCATAAAAAGCTATGCCCTCCTGAGTCCGCAAGGCCGGGACGTGAGCCGCGGCGTCGAGATTATAGGTATCGACCCGGTAAGACACAGCCGGGCTACAGGTTTCGGCCGAACACTGTATTATCGCAAAAACAATGTAGAAAAGGCGTTTGCACCGAGCTATGACCCCAATCTCTTAGGATGTGTGTTGGGCATCGATCTGGCGCTGGACCGCCATGCAGACAGCGGATATTCCTACTATGACAGCCCCGTGAGATTGGGCCTGGCGATTACCTGTTTCCCGCTGACGGCCAGAGGCGCCCTGGCCGGCGCCGCAACCGCGCCTGTTAATACGAAGACCTTTTACTACAGCGACCATTCCCACAGCGGATTGGCAAGAGTCGATGATTCAGTGGTCTATTTGCCCTTCGACCAGGCCCAGGCGCTTTGCGGAATGGCCGGGGCGACTAAACGGATCAATGCAATCCACGTGAAGTTCAAGGGCGGCGTGGAACTCCAGGCCGGTTGCGACCGGATAAGACGCCTGTGGCAGGAATTCAAGGCCGACAAGTCCGGCGAGAGCCAGGCCTATCTGCTCGATACCGTTACAGTACAAAGCTGGAAGGTTTACAGACGAACGCTGATAGCTGCGATGGAAAAGGAGCAGACTATGATGGGCGTCATGTTCGGCTTTGTGGGGATTGTGACGGTCTTTATTGTTCTGGTCGTCTTCTACATGCTAATCAGCCACAAGAGCAAGGATATCGGCGTGCTTCGGAGCATCGGTGCTTCCAAGGTTGACATTATTGAATTGTTCGCCGGGTTCGCCTTCATGGTAGGGGGCCTTGGCGCCCTCGTTGGCGTTCTGGGAGGATGGCAATTCCTGTTGAAAATAAATAAAATAGAGGACTGGCTCTTCGAGAATTTCGGTTATCAGGTGTGGGACAGGACGATGTTCGCCATAGGAGATATTCCCAACGAAGTGAGCCCCAAAGTCCTGGCGGCCATAGTTGTTGCCGCGATAGCTGCGTGCCTGATCGGCGCATTGGTGCCGAGTTGGCAGGCGATCAGGCTTAAGCCGACCGAAACCTTGCAGGTGAATCAGTTATGAGCAAAGACAATCTAATACTTCAGGCAAAAGGTCTTGAAAAATCCTACAAGATGGGCGCTACGCGCGTCGAAGTCCTCAAGGGTGTAAACCTTGACGTTCAAAAGGGCGAATTCGTTGCGATAATCGGCGCATCAGGCAGCGGCAAGAGCACCCTCTTGCACATACTCGGAGCACTCGACAGGCCCGATAAAGGAACGGTATGTTTTGAAGGACGCGACTTGAACCGGATGTTTGCCGGGACAAAAATCCGCACCTGGATAAGCTGGACCCTGATGTTTGGCTTGCTGAGCAAGATCTTGAGAACCGGGGCCAAAGAGTTACACGGCGATATAAACGAATTCCGCAATAAAATGGTCGGCTTTGTCTTTCAGTTTTATCATTTGTTGGACGAATTAAATGTGCTGGAAAACACCACTCTGCCGGCGATGGCTTCCAGGAGCATATTCGGCTGGTTCGGCGCCCGAAAATGGGCAAATTCCAGGGCCGAGGAATTGCTGAATCAGTTCGCCCTGGGCGAAAGGATAAAGCATAAGCCGTATCAGTTATCCGGCGGCGAGAGACAAAGAGTGGCTATCGCAAGGGCGTTGATGAATGAGCCCAGACTGCTCCTGGCCGATGAACCGACAGGGAACCTTGACTCT
This sequence comes from Sedimentisphaerales bacterium, assembly GCA_016932835.1. Classification (GTDB taxonomy): domain Bacteria; phylum Planctomycetota; class Phycisphaerae; order Sedimentisphaerales; family Anaerobacaceae; genus JAFGCD01. Next base: position 2,035 of record JAFGCD010000155.1, on the reverse strand, counting down.
GCGACGGGAAGTGGTATCTTGGATGTCCTTGAGAAATTGAACGAAGCCGGCCAGACGATCGTTATGGTAACGCACGACGACAGAATAGCACGGCGGGCAGGCAGGGTAATTACACTGGCCGACGGCAGAATAAACGGGTAGCATAGTCAAGGTTTGGAAACGATAGAAACAAAGTCTGCACAATGTTCGAGGGTTTGTTATGGCGCTTAAGATTTGGCTTGACGGCAAGCTTGTCGATGAAGCCGACGCAAAGGTATCGGTCTTCGACCACGGTCTGCTCTACGGCGACGGGGTTTTCGAGGGCATTCGCGTCTATGACGGCAGGGTGTTCGAACTCGAAGCCCACCTGCGAAGACTTTATCAGTCGGCTAAGGTGATTCGACTTGAAGTGGCTATGGATAAGGACCAGCTTGTCAGCGCGATTAAGCAGACTGTCGAGGCCAACGGCATTGTCAATGGGTATATTCGGCTGGTGGTTACACGCGGCGCAGGGACCCTGGGGTTAAATCCGTTTATATGTAAAAACAGTTGCCTCATCATCATCGCCGACAAGATCCAGCTTTACCCGGAGGAATTATACGAGACGGGAATGAGGATAGTCAGCGCAACGACCGTCCGGAATCATCCTCTGGCGATTCCACCCCAGGTCAAGAGCCTCAATTATCTCAACAATATCATAGCCAAGATAGAGGCGCTCGATAACAATGTGCCCGAAGCGATCATGTATAACCATGAGGGCTACGTTGCCGAGGCGACCGGAGACAATGTCTTTATCGTCCGGGACGGCGTGATCTACACCCCGCCGGTCGAGGCCGGCGCCCTCGAGGGAATAACACGAAACATAGTTATCAGGCTGGCACGCGAACAGAATCTCGAGGTCGTTGAGAAGAATCTGACGAGATGTGATTTGTACATTTGCGACGAATTCTTCCTCACCGGCACGGCCGCTGAGGTCATCGGCATCGTCGAAATCGACGGCAGGACCGTAGGCGACGGCAGGCCGGGGCCAATTACGAAGCGTTTGAGAGAAAAATTCTTCGAGTATGCTCATGGTGATCGCCGGTAGTCCGAGGCGATCAAGAAGATTACAAAAAAAGGCCGGCTCATCCAAGCCGGCCTTTTTAATGCGCTAAAGCTCGAAACTCTAATTGCAGAGAATCGTCAATGTCAAAAATGCCCACCATTCGTCACTGCTGTTGACCGACTTGTCCATCGTCGTCTGATAGACAATGCCGGGTGTGAGCGTGGTGTTCTCATTTACCTTGACATCCGTCTGTGCGCTCCAGTTGATATGCGACCAGTCATGGTCAACATTGCGACCGCCCATGCTGTCGTTGTAGATTGCCTGAGCTCCGAGCGTAAGAACCTGCTCGGGGGAAATCGAAGAAAAGCCCATGATCGGCACATCTTTCGTGATACCGAATACATGAACGAAGCCGCCGCCCTGCCGCCAATAAGAATTACCCTGATGGCTGCAGGTGCAGCATGGGTTCGACTTCCTTCCGCTCTCTTCCGGCTTGACATATATCAAGGTATAGCTGGGCACAAAGCCGGCACTGCACAGGTTCGGCCAGGAAAAAGTCCCAAAGAACTCCTGACGGTCTAAATCCTGCGTGCAGCCGTCCGAATAACGCATGGGGCCATCCGGATGGTTGTAGTACCTCCACCCCACCTGCCACGGCTTGTACCAGGTGCTCTCGGGATCTCCACACGCGCCTCCATAGGCAAGGGTGTAGTCAAGCTGCTCCCAGTTCTCGTAATTTGCTCCGTTAGGTCTCGTCCAGCGGGTCGCGAGGGTCCAGCCCGTGCCCCAGAGGTCCAAATTTACAAAGGGCTGGATAGCACTGTGATTGTCGCCATAAAGATCGATGCCGTACCAGATGTATCTGGTCAGATAAGTGGCCCCGACCTGAATGCCGATATTGTCTCTCGTTGGTGTAAGGGGTTGCCATCCCCCTGCCTGGGCAATGCCGGCCACACTCAGCAGAACCGCAACCGTCAGCAATACTCCTTTTCTAACCATTCTCAAACTCCT
>JAFGCD010000154.1 GCA_016932835.1 Sedimentisphaerales bacterium | reverse complement strand
GAGGTGTCGGAGTGGCTTATCGAGCAGCCTTGGAAAGGCTGTGTAGGGCTTGTCCCTACCATGGGTTCGAATCCCATCCTCTCCGTTAAATTCTCACTCTATTTCTACAAGCCTCTTGTTGTAAGAAGCCTAGAGAAATGGCAAAATTGCCTGTTGATATTAGCATGATAATATAAAATCAGTAACAATAGTGTTGTATATTATTTTGGATGAGAAATGAAGACATGAAAAATCACTCGTTACCCAGACTAGATGAAAATGAAGCGATACGGCAAAAACTGTTGTCGTTCTGTCGGCTCAAACCAGGTGAGATATGGAGAGATCCAAAACGAGAGCACAAAATTGCTTGTGTAGACGCGGCTGATTCTATCCAAGTTCAAGAGTTAATGGAAGGAGAGCTGGCAACTTTAGCCATTCATGATCCTCCGTACAATCTTGTCGCATTCGAGACTCGCTCTGTAAAGGAGTTCATCTTCTGGTGCAAGAAATGGATAACAACTACTTCCGCAGCGCTCGGGGATAATTCATCGCTCTATGTGTGGCTGGGAGCGGATCAAAATGATGGGTTTCAACCTCTTCCAGATTTCATGATTATGATGCGCGAGTTTCGAGAATTCAGTTCACGATCCATCATCACAATGCGAAACCAAAGGGGGTATGGAACGCAGAAAAACTGGATGGCTGTGCGGCAAGAATGTCTCTTCTACGTCAAAGGCAATCCTATCTTTACAGTGCAGTATACAGATATTCCAAAGGTACTGAGAGGTTACTACAAAGAAATTAACGGTAAAAATACTGAAAATCTGGAACGAAGTAAATCAGAAAATATTCGCCCTGGCAATGTGTGGGTCGATGTTCAGCAAGTTTTCTATCGTATGGACGAGAACGTTAATGGATGCTACGCTCAAAAACCCCTCAAGAGTATAGAACGCCTCATCCTTGCCAGTTCGAGAGAAGGCGATCTTGTCTTGGATTTTTTTGGACACTCCGGCTCCACTCTTATTGCTGCCGAGCGCCTTAAACGGAAGTGCTTCATTGCAGATAACGACCCCGTCTACTGCGAAATCATGATTCGGCGGCTTGAACGCTTCAGACGATATGGTAAGACAGGTTGGCAGAATAGCAACCCTTTCCAACAAGAATTACATGGAGTTGAGGAAACTGAACAACCGGTATTACTGGAGCTATGGTAATGGAGAAGCTTACGAAGCATTTGGAAAACCTCATTAATGAACTCGGGGACTCTGATGAAATCTATAGCCGGCTTGAGAACCTGATTTCCGTCTATCCATTCAATGAGTATGAATACATGATCTCTACACTCCTGGGAAGAGGAAAACTCTCACTAGATGATTATTATGTTCTTAGAGATGACTACATCGAACGGAATCTTTATCTCTATATTTTCGAGATTAGTGCTCCACGAGGGTTCGGTGAAAAGTGGGCTCAAGGCCATTTGAAGGGACTCGTTCCTGAACTCGAAAGACCTTCGAAGAAAAAAGATTCTTCATATTCTGGACAGTACGACTTTTGGCTTGATCGTAAGATTACAATAGAGGTTAAGGCGTCCAGGGCGGTTGACTTTGAGCTTGAAGCACCACTTTATGTGAAAGCACTAGGTTCAGATTCGACAAGGCCGTTTGACATGAACTTCCAGCAGGTAAAACCTGGCTGTTGCGATGTTTTTGTTTGGGTAGCAGTCTGGAGAGACAAGATTCGCTACTGGGTGCTCGCATCTAAGGAAGTAGAGGGCAATCGCTACTATTCAAAAGGCCAGCACAGAGGGAATGTGGGGGAAGGTCAATTGCATTTGCGCCACGATAACATTGATGAATTCAAACAGTACGAAGTACAAGGTAGAGATTTATTGAATGCTATTCGAAATGCCTATGAAAGGCAGCATGTACAAACATGACTTCCAACGAGGCGTTGCGTCAGACGGCTCACTATGGTAGATTAAGCCGGTAACTTAACAGAGAATTCTGTGCAGATACCGCGTAGTTTAGGAGGCAGAAAGGAGGGTGTAACCTCTCTTCAATTTCTAACGCACTCAAATCCAATTCGGTCCGACCTCTACACTTTGGGAGGCTGAATAGAAATGGGCGTCTTACAGGCCGGGCACTTCGCCATCTTACCTATCAAAGCAAGCCTTGCCTTGAGGGAGCAGCCGCAATTAGGGCACGTAATCCTAAAAGGAGAGGAATCCGGTTTCTCCGTATTGGCTCTCACTTTCGTGGTCTGTTTAGGTGCAGGCCCCGCTTCCATCTCATCCTTCCGCAGCGATGCCGAGACCGGAGTCGCTTCTGGGCTTTCAACCCCTTGGCCTGTAGAATCCGGATTTCTAAGTGTGAGCTTAGCCAAACCGAGGACTCTTCTGGCCTCGGCAATCTGGTCAGGTTTTAGCAGGAAGTCAAGGTAACCGTCTTCGGTCTCCAGGCTGGCTGTCATGAGTCCCGACTGTACTTTGAAAAGCACGGCAAGGCACGAAATCATACCTACAATCAGACCACCGACACCCCCAATACCCACAGCGTAAGGCAGGCTCTTTAGTTCGCGAGTGATCACGATAATACCGACAGCAATAGTGAAGCCAATGCCCAAACCAAGGATAATTGCTCTGCCAATGACAACTTTGATTTGGTCCCCAGTAGAGATGGGTTCAAGTGTAATTGACTCACCTGCTGTGAAAGCTGCCTCTCCAAGCTCGACCTTGTTCTTGTACGTGTCAATTGCCTCAAGGTGCAGGCGTCCATCTCGAAGTACTATGCGTGCATCTCTCCAAGGTGAGCGTCCGGCTCCAAGAGTGGCGCCGCCTACCCCAAGATGCTCAATTTGGGTCAGTGGGCGGTCGGGAATGAGACAAGGAAATGAATTCCTCAAGTCCTCTGCTTCCGCCAGTTTCTTTCGCTCCTCCGTGAGTTTCTTGTCTTCATTCGCGAGCTTTTTGCACTCCGGGCAAAGCGGGTCCGTGAGGTCGATCTTCCATATACTAATGGTTTTTCCACAATTAAGACATTTGCCCATCTGATGCGTCTCCTAATGCCCTATCGCAAGAATCCATATAACCATCGTACATTCATCTGATGCTATCAAACGACAGGAGTGCCTGTCAATAAGAAGGGAGCCATGGGAATTGTGTCATGTGTCACAATTGGGGACTTGGTTTTGAGGCAATACCGATCCTCCCATACGGTATGATACCCCTCCGCGACCATCGGGATTGACAATTCAAGAGGCTTGGGTTACTATTCCGGTGAACAAGCAAAATATCGCATTTGTAAACCCTTAAGAAACAAGAGCTTATAAGCTCAGGCATCAGGGCTTGTCCATACCATGGGTTCGAACCCCGCCCTCTCCGTTCTACGGCTGGCTTCGAACGGCGGGCGGATGTTATACTTCACAATGGTAAGGAATGCGGATTATGGCAGCATTCAAACAGATCGCGTTGTTCACCATATATCTGTCGGGTACTCTGGTTTCATGCGCCGTCGCCGGGGTGGGTAGTATAGACTCAGGGCGGGCAAGTTATTCGACCATCGCGCCGGAAGGCGTCAAACTGCCGCCGGATGTAATCTACCGGACTGAAAATCTCAGCGGGCCTATGCCGACAACCGACTGGTGCAGTTCGCCGGCCTGGGAGCGGTATTCTTCGAATCATTTCGCCCACCCTCTTGCAATGCGCGCTTCCGAAGAAGGACTCCGCATCTCGTATCCTGGAGCCGAAGTCCACGCGGTTGAGAAACACATTTTCGCCAGCTTCCAGAAGGAACTCGTACTCGGGCATTCAGGCGTCGAGCAATTCGATGATGCTCGTATCGACGGCTTGAGCGACTGGTTCGTCGATGTTCTTTTTGCCGACGGCGGGCGGAGCATGTGTTTGAGCTACGGCCACGGCTGCCCGTTTGTCTTCGCAAGGTACAGCGGCGGCGGCGCGAAGATACGCTTCGAAGGCGATGCAAAGATATGGTTCGGCAATGCCGGCGGGCCGACCCTTGGCGTCACCGTCAAAGGGCGTCACTATGGTTTGTTCGGACCGTCCGCTTCAACATGGTCGGGGCTCGACGGGCGGATATTCACGAACCACAGCGGCGACAAGACGTACTTCAGCCTGGCGATCCTCCCGAACAACAACCCCGAAACGCTCGCGCTTTTCGAACGTTACGCCCATACGCATATTGTGGGGACAGAAGTCAAATGGCGATATGTGCCGGGCAAGGGACTCGTAGAAACGGATTTTACGTTTGAAACGAAATGCTTCGAGGGAAAGCAGCAGGATACGCTTTTCGCCCTGTATCCGCATCAGTGGCGGAATATGAAGGCGGAGCTTCTGGAGTATTCTTACGACTCGATTCGAGGCCCGATGAAATTGGCTTGCGGCAGTCACTTCACTACAACGATGCGTTTCCCCGGCGTTCTTCCTTCGCTGCCTGACAAAGGCGGTTGCGACCGGGAGCTTCTGGGCAAATACACAGCAGAAGCGGCTTCCGCACGGTTAGGCAATCCTGCGGACACTTACTGGGACGGCAAAGAGCTGGGAAAGATATCGAACCTGATTCCCATCGCCCAACAACTCGGCGATACGACATCAGCCGCACGCCTGACCAACATCGTTAAGAGCAAGCTTGAAAACTGGTTTACCGCGCCGCAAGAAGGCGACAAGAAGGAACGCTACTTTTTCTATGACTCCACCTGGGGCACACTGATAGGCGTTAAGCCGAGCTACGGCAGCAGCGACCAATTGAACGACCATCACTTTCATTACGGTTATTTTATTCGAGCCGCAGCAGAGATCGCCCGTACGGATAAAACCTGGGCGCAAGAAAGCCAATGGGGCGCAATGGTGAATCTTCTGATCCGAGATATTGCCTGTCCCGATAGAAACGACAAGCAGTTCCCTTTCCTTCGCTGTTTCGATCCGTATGCAGGTCACTCGTGGGCCTCCGGGCACGCGAGGTTCGGCGACGGCAACAACCAGGAATCATCCTCGGAGGCAATGAACGCATGGACCGGAATAATTCTGTGGGGCCAGGCCACCGAGAATGCGGCGCTGCGAGACCTCGGCGTCTATCTCTATACGACCGAGATGAATGCAATCAATGCATACTGGTTTGACGTGAACGACGAGGTCTTCGCCGACGGCTATGCGCAAGAGTCGGCGGCGCTGATCTGGGGCGGGAAAACTGATTTCGCGACGTGGTTCAGCGGCGAGCCGGAGCACATTGTCGGAATTAATCTGCTGCCGATACAATCGGGATCGCTATACCTCGGCGTCTTCCCGGATTATGTCCGGCGCAATCTCAAGGGCGCTGCGGCCTTGCGAGGCAGTTACGAGTGGAAGGACTGGCGTGAGATCCTCTGGATGTACGAAGCATTGTACGATGCGGACGGCGCGATGAAGCGTCTGCAGGCAGGGCCCGAGATAAAGGACCCTTACGCTCGTGCTTATGCTTATCACTGGATTTCAAACCTTCACGCTCTGGGGCATGTGAATCGAGCAATCACGGCGGATTGCGCGACCGCCGTCGTATTCACGCAAAAAGAAAAGAACACTTATGCGGTTTCGAATATCACAACACGCCCAATCACCGTACACTTCAGCGACGGAACTCGCCTAGCCGTCCCGCCCGGCCGATTCGAGACAACGCCTTGAGTGCAGCTCAGTTGACAAAGGAACTTTTTTGATTGATTATTTCGGGTGATGCGTCGATAGATAGAGGGATTGCAGCGGCGGAAAGGGTGTGAAAAAAATCGGCTGGGCCGAGGCGGTCTTAGCTATAGGCGGCAACAGTGCGAAGAATTATCTCGCTGAAACGGGAAGGTTTTCGGACGCGGCCGGTTTTTTTAGGATAAGCATGGGGATTCGACGTTTTCGGGGGCATTGGGAGTCAGAAAAATGGTATAATAGATTGGCGGGCAGGGATGCAGCAGTGCAGCGAACGGTCAGTCTGGGGTCGTTCTCTTGATGTCAGGCCGGCCGGCACTTTTTTCTGAATATTGTCCAAGCGAGGTGAATAGTGCGAAGTTTGACAGTGATTTTCGGTATTCTATTTGCGGGCTGCGTTTGCTTCGGGGCAGCCGAACCTAACATCGAAGACGTCGAGCCAAGAGAGCCTAACGCAGCAAGCAAGCCTAACGCAGCAAGCGAGCAGGAGGGAAAGCTGGAACGAGTGACAGCGGAAATTCGGCAACTGGGACAAAGAATCGAGAGCAACTATGACCGAAGGATTTCAGATTTGCAGCGCGAGTGTGAAGAGCAAATCAAGCTGTTCGAGACGGCTGAGCGCTCTGCGGTGATAGCCAGTGCTGTTCGGCCTGCGCGATTCATCGAGTTTCAGGGTCACATTCCGCAGGAAGGGTACACCAAGACGGAAGACGGACTAATGATACCGAACGAGCGGATTGCGCTTGCGGACGAACGGATAGCTGCGAAGAAGCGGGAAATCGAGGCATACAGGCAGCGTCGAACAGCGGAGCTCGAGAAAGAGAAGAACTACTTTTTGACTGTCAGACTGCCTGACCGGGAAAAACAGTCGAGAAGCATGACGTTGAATCCCCCGGTCGAAACGCACGGGCTGGTAAACGGGATTGTATATGGCAGCCAGAAGCGTTCGGCCCTTGTCGATAGGAAAATAGTGCACGAAGGCGAAACGATATACAGTATAAAGGTCGTCGAGATACACAGGCGGAGCATCGTTTTCAAGAAAAACGACAAGAGTTGGGTTCTGCGGGTGGGCGAGAACGTGGTCGTTGCGGCTCAGTGACTCGCGGTGGTAATCAGGTTTGCTTCCTGACATATTCGTATGCGCTGTGTGCTGCGGTTACGGCCTGGGCTACCCCGGTGATTGCCTGCTTGAATTTGCCATCGACAACGTCTCCGCAGGCGAAGAGTCCGGGGATGCTTGTTTTTGAGTCTCTGTCTATTTCTATTTCTTTTGCCTCGTTGGTTTTAGCGCCGACGGCGACGGCGAGATCGGAGAGGGGAATCTGGCCCACCTGGATAAAGAGAGCATCGAGTTTCAGTTCCACCGAATCCTTGTAGGGTTTGTCCAGGATAACCGTGTGCAGGAACCGGTCTCCTTTTATCTCCGTTATGTTTGTGTTGTTGACGATCTCTATTTTCCGGTTTTTCGCGACTCTTTCGGCTGTTACCGGTTCGGCTCTTATCGTCTCCTTCCTGTAGATGATGAAGACTTTTTTTGCATACTCTGTCAGCAGCAGGGCCTCGGTTGCCGCCGAATCGGAGCCGCCGACAACTCCGATGGTTTTATTCTTGTAGATCGCTCCGTCACAAAGGGCACAGTAATGAACTCCTTTATTGGCAAACTCCTCTTCTCCCGGGACGTTCAGCCTGCGAAGGCGCGTGCCTGTTGCGATTATCACGGTCCTGGTTTTGAGCTTCTTGTCTTTCGTAATAACTTCAAAACCGCCGGCCTGATTTTCGATGGATTCGACTCTTTTCTCGAGAATGTCTATATCGTAATCGAGGGCGTGTTCTTTGATTCTCGCGAAGAGGTCGAGGCCGGTGATATTCCTGAAGCCGGGATAGTTGGCGATGTCATCGGTCAGCAGGAGAGTCCCTCCGAGTTTGTCTCCGATGACAATAGTCTTCAGTTGAAATCTGCCGGCGTAGATTGCCGCGGCGAAGGCGGCTACTCCGCCGCCGATTATTACAAGATCATACATTTCAGAGGTTCAGGGCTTTTGTTATGGCTTCTTTGTCGAATCCTACGATTATGGCGCCGTCGATATCGAGAGCGGGGACGCCCAGTTGACCTGTCTTCTGCATGAGTTCGGCTCTTGCGGCGTCGTCTTCTGCGACATCCTTTGCCTCGAATTCGACGTTATTTTCCTTCAGGAAATCCTTGGCTACGTGGCACCAGGGGCATGCTTCGGTCGAATAGACGATTGTTTTTGCCATTTCTTTCACCTTTCATACTGGATTTCAATTGAATCGGAAGGTTCATTCTATCTGATAGTGGCTGGGAGTTCCACATATTTGGGCATAATAAAATGTGGCTGGCGGGGGAGGCAATGTCTGATTCGGGATTGGGAGCGGAAATCAGAGGGGGATTTGTTGCAGTTCTCCGGTTTTGAGGTTATGCTGTCCGCAGACCTTGGAAGTTTAGCGATATTCCGGCTCGACAGGCTGTTTTCGGAGTCGGGCGGACTGTTTGAAAGGACCAATATCATGATGAGGAATAAGGCTTTCAGGCTGGTTGTCGCGGCGGCGCTGTTTATTGGGCTGGGCGGAATCGTCGGATGCGAACCCAGGAGCAACAACAGTAAAAGCATTTTCTCAAGCGGGTATAAGGTAGCGAGCGGTTTTGAGATCGCGTGGACCACCCAAGAGGACGGAACAGCCTTTCTCGTGGAGGAGACAAAGAACAGGATACTGAAGACAAGGTCAATGAAGAGCAACGAAGAGTTCACTTTCTCGGTAGCAGGAATAAATACCGAGGAGGAATTCGAGGCGATTTTCGGCGTGCCTTTCGCCAAGGCGGAGTTCTGCCTGTATTTCGTCCCTACCGGCGAGGGGGAGGTTTTCACGGACGAAGGGCAACAGAGGTGAGCAGGAAAGGGGATACAGGTTGAGCAACAAGGATTTGAGAGACAAGGTTTCGGGCAGGCTTATCGTTCTTGACGGCGCGGACGGGTGCGGAAAAACGACACAGTCGAAACTCTTGAGGCAGCGGCTTCAAGCCGAAGGCGTGCCGACGAGCAGCTTTCGGGATCCCGGCGATACGATAATCGGCGAACGCATTCGGGGTATTCTTCTGAGCCCGGAGCATCTTGCGATGAGTACGCAGACGGAGGTTCTGCTCTATATGGCGGCGAGGGCTCAACTCTGGCATGAACGGATAGCCCCGGCTCTCGGCGAGCATGAGTGCGTTGTTCTGGACCGGTGGATTTCGAGCACCTGCGCTTACCAGGGTTACGCGGGCGGGTTCGGCACGGACAAGGTGATACGGCTTGCAGGGGATTGCCTGGAAAAAGTGTGGGCGGATTTGACGATAATCCTCGATGTTGACCTGGCGATATGTGCGACTCGCCTGCCCGGCAAGCTCGACAGGATGGAATCCAAACCGGCAGAATATCACAAGAAGGTTCGCGAAGGCTTTCTCAAGTTGGCAGGCGAGCATGACGGTTTTATCGTTGTCGATGCCACCGGAGACATCGAAACAGTCCACGGCCGGGTAGTAGAAGGTGTTGTGTCGTTCTTTTCCGGCGAGGGGGCGGCGGGCTGATGTCACTTAAGGAGGTCTTATGCCAGGAACGGGGGATATCGCTGCTGCGTCGCGCGTTTGCAGCGGGTCGTGTTCCTCACGCATATATTTTCGCCGGCGGCGAAGGGATCGGTAAATTCAAGACGGCATCGGAATGGGGCAAGGTGCTTCTGTGCAGGGAGCCGATATTCGGCGACGGCGATTCGGTCGATAGCTGCGGACGTTGCGACTCGTGCCGGCTGGTTGACAGTGACGCCCATCCCGATTTCAGTATTGTGTACAAGGAATTGATCGAGTTCACGCGGGAAGGCAAGAACAAGAAGGCTCCTTTGGACCTTCCTATCGATGTTATTCGGGAGTTCGTAGTCGAGAAGGTCTCGACGAGGCCGAGTCTTTCCGAGCGAAAGGTCTATATTATCCGCGAAGCCGAGAAGCTCAACATCTCGTCTCAGAATTGCCTGCTGAAGGCCTTGGAGGAGCCGCCCGAGTATTGCTGTATCATTCTTTTGTGTACGCGACTCGAGAGCCTTCTTGCCACTACGCGGTCCCGCTGCCAGATTATTCGTTTTGGGCCGGTTGGCGAGGATTTAATCTTCGAGAAGCTGCATAATTCGGGCATTGGCGCCGATGCCGGGCGGTATTTTGCGAGGCTTTCCGGTGGGAGTATGGGGCTGGCGTGTCGATGGGGGGCGCTCGAGTCGAGCGGAGCCGGCCTTTATAAAATCAAGAAGGAGGTAGTCGAATCCATAGTAAAGCTGGAGTACGGGGAGATTCCCGATGCGGCAGCGGATTTGCTGGAGAAGAGCAAAGCGATATCCAAGGCGTGGGTGGAGGCCGAGGGGGCCACTAGCGCGAAGGACATCAGCCGCCAAGCTGCCAAGAGCGTCGTGCGGATGGCGATATCGGCGTTGTACGATGCGATGAATCTGCATCTTCAGCGGGAGACGACGACCGTCAACTCCGATCAGTCGGATATGATACAGGAGCTGGCCGGTCGTTTTTCGGCCGAGCAACTTGCCGAGATGGTGTCCGATTGCTACGAGATTCTTCGCTGGATCGAGTCCAATGTCAACGAGAGGCTTATTTTCGAGCAGTTGTTGTTTAATCTGGCCGGTTCTGATAGAATAAGCGCCTGAATGAAAAAGTAATCCAACATTATTCAATCGGTAAATCCGAATGTCCAAAACTCCGGAAACAAAGCCTAAACAGGCAAAAAACAAGAAATACATGCTGGCCCGTTACGGGCGTATGAGTATGCTCGGATTCTTCGAGCACAACGAGGCTAATGTGCCGAAGGTGAACACGCGGATTGTCGTAAAGACGGATAAGGGCCTTCAGTTAGGGCAAATCGTCGGGCCCCTGAGCTGCTACAGGAGCGGACATCTCAAACTGAGCGAGAACGAGGTCAGAGAGTACTTCAGCGACAGCCAGATAGACTTGCCCATCAGCAAAGGGGGTAAGTTTGTCCGGTACGCAACCAAGGCGGATACGAGCGAACAGGAACATCTGCAGAAGATCGCCAAGGACGAGATAGCGTGCTGCCAGCGTCTGATCGAAGAAATGGATTTGCCGATGAAGGTGGTTGATGCCGAACACATACTGGGCGGCGAGCGGATAATTTTCTATTTCATGTCCGACGGCCGGGTGGATTTTCGGGACCTGGTCAAACGTCTTGCTCATGAGTACCAGACCCGCATCGAGATGCGTCAGATCGGTTCTCGCGACGAGGCGAAGCTTTTGGGGGATATAGAGAGCTGCGGGCAGGAATGCTGCTGCAAGCGATTCCTTCGCATGCTCAAGCCTGTCAATATGCGTATGGCGAAGATGCAGAAGGCAACCCTTGACCCTGCGAAGATATCCGGCTACTGCGGGCGTTTGAAGTGCTGCCTGCGTTATGAAGACAAGACCTATACTGAACTTAAGAAACGGCTGCCGCGGAAGAATACGCGGGTCAGGACGGAGTACGGAGAAGGGCGTGTTGTCAGCACTCAGATATTGACTCAGTTGGCCATTGTCGAGCAGGACAGCGGCGGACGAATCGCTGTCTGTGTCGATGAACTCGATATTCTGGGTTCGGGCCGCCCGGCATCCGAGAAAGCGGAAGGCAGGAAAGAGGAGACGATCGCCGGCAATGATGAGAGCGTCCCAAGAGAGGAAAAGGGGCAGAGAAGCCGTGGAGGCAGAGGCAGGCGGGAAGGTCGGGGCCGGGAGGCCGGCAAAAATAACAGGGATGCCGCCGGAAGCGGCGGCAAGCGTGACAGTCGGAGACATCAGAGGCGCTCTGGCGAAAACGGAGATAAACAGGGCGGCGCCGCACCGGAACAGAACGGTCGAGAAGAATCGAATCAGTAATCCTGCTGGAGTAGCTATGCCTCGTAAAATCGCAGTAACATCGGCCTTGCCTTACGCGAACGGCCCGATCCATATTGGTCACCTTGTCGAATATCTTCAGACTGATATCTGGGTGCGTTTTCAGAAGACGTGCGGCAATCAATGTCTGTATTTCTGCGCGGATGACACTCACGGAACTCCGGTGATGATAAGCGCTCGCAAGGCGGGTATTTCGCCTGAAGAATTGATCGGGCGGATGCACGCCGAGCACAAGGCTGATTTCGACAACTTCGGGATCGAGTTCGATAATTACTACTCGACTCATTCGGAGGAGAATCGCTGTTTCAGCGAGTTGATTTTCAACCGTCTTAACTCTGGCGGCTCGATAGTGACTCGCGATGTCGAGCAGACCTACTGCGAGAAATGCCGAATGTCACTGCCTGACAGGTATGTTCGGGGAACTTGTCCTCGATGCAAGGCCGAGAATCAATACGGCGACTCTTGCGAGGTTTGCAGCGCGACGTATCGGCCTACGGAACTCATCAATCCATACTGCTCGACGTGCGGCGAGGCTCCTACTTCCCAGACATCGAAGCATTACTTCTTCAAGCTGGCCGACTTCGAAGGCAAGCTGCGGGCGCTTATCGCCGGCGGGTACACGCAGCAGTCTGTGGCAAATAAGTTAGATGAATGGTTCCAGACGGGCCTGAAGGACTGGGACATCTCGCGGGACGGACCCTATTTCGGGTTCAAGATACCCGGCGAGGAGAACAAGTTTTTCTACGTGTGGCTCGATGCGCCTATCGGCTATATGGCGTCGGCGAAGAACTACTGCGACAGGCACGGGCTTTCCTTCGATGAGGTATGGAACGGGGCGGACTGGGAGCTCTATCACTTCATCGGCAAGGACATTATGTATTTTCATTCGCTGTTCTTCCCGGCGATGCTGATGGGGTCGGGGTATCGGCCTGCGAAGAAACTCTTCGTGCACGGATTCCTTACGGTCAACGGGGAGAAGATGAGCAAGTCGCGGGGTACATTCATCAAGGCAAGCACTTACGGCAAGCACCTTAACCCCGAGTACCTGCGTTATTACTATGCGAGCAAGCTTACCGACGGCATAGGCGATATAGACCTGGGGATAGATGATTTCACGGGCAAGGTCAACTCAGACCTTGTGGGCAAGTATGCGAATCTGGCGTCGCGTTCGGGGCCGATGCTGAGAAGAAAGCTGGACGGGCGTATCGGCAGGCTCGATGAACAGGGCGCCGAACTCATCGGAAAGCTGTCGGCGGCTAAAGACGCAATCATGCAGGATTACGAGGAGCTGAAGTATGCCTCAGCCGTTCGGACGATCAGCGCCCTGGCCGACGAGGCGAATCGCTACGTCGAGCAGAACCAGCCCTGGGCGATGATAAAGGAAGATGCCGAGAAGACGCGAGCAGTGCTGACGGCGGTTATAAACGCCGTGCGTATATTGACGATATATCTAAAGCCGATTCTTCCGGCGTATGCGGCGAAGGTCGAGAAGTTTTTGAACGTGGGCGAGTTGAAGTTCGCGGATGTCGAAACCGTTCTCGAGGACCATGAGATAAACGAGTTCGAGCGATTGTTCGAGAGAATCGACAGAAAACAGGTGGATACCATGATCGAAGAAAGCAAAGAGACCGCCGAGGGGCAGGCCGAGCAGAGCGCCGGCGAGCAGTCGGCAGCGGAGTTCAAACCCGAGTGCACTATCGACGATTTTGCGAAGATAGATTTGCGTATTGCAAAAGTCGCCGAAGCCGAGGCTGTTGAAGGGGCCGACAAGCTGCTGTCGCTGAAGCTGGATGTCGGCGGGGTGAGAAGATCGGTGCTGGCGGGGATAGCGAAGGCTTATAAGCCGGAGGAGCTTGTAGGCAAGACGGTTGTCTTTCTTGCAAATTTGAAGCCTCGGAAGATGAAATTCGGGACATCGGAGGGGATGATCTTGGCGGCTGGTCAGGGCGGCAAGGATATTTTCATGCTCACAGCCGACGACGGCGCCCGTCCTGGTGATGAGATACATTAGTAAGATTTCAAACCAAAGCGGCCTGCAGAGAAGCGGACTAAACAAATGACAAAGAAGAGTCTTGAGAGCATAGCCAGAGAAGACGGGCGTTTCAGTCCTGCGGCGATCAGGTTCGTTTATGAGGGGCTGGGGTTCACGGCCAAGGAGATCGCCGACGAGCCCCGGCATGTTACGGGACAAACGCTGAGCAAGGGACTGGCGAAGCTGGCGATTGAGAAGTGGGGCAGGCTTGCGCTGCTGGTGCTAAATTCTTGGGGAATCAAAACGACCCGCGACTTCGGCGAGGTTGTTTACCTTATGATTGCCAACAAGTGGATGAGCGCCCAGCCGAGCGATACGATCGAGGATTTCGACGACGCATACGATTTCCAGGCCGTCTTCAAAGATGGGTTCACCTTTTAGGACTCAGAGATATTCGCCGGGACTGCTCGATGCGGATGGCAGGCGGGGATTTGTCAGGTGAGGAATTTCAGGATGACTTTTCTGTAGTATTCGACGGCCCTTTCGAGGTCTGCGATTTCGATGTATTCATCCGGTTTGTGGCAGATTTCCGGTTTTCCCGGGCCGAAAATAACTACCGGCGCGCCGAGTTCGGCGAAACAGGGGCCGTCGGTGGTGAAGCCTACGGCTTTTGTTTCGGCGATGCCGGCGGTTGAGCAGAAATCTCTTACGAAATCGCCGTGGCAATCGGTTTCGAGGGGGCCGACTTGCCTGACTATTGCAATCTGAGCGTCGAAGTTCGGATCGGCGGATTTTAGTCTTTCGATTATTTTTCGCAGGTCTGCAAGAATATCTGCATGGTCCTGGCCGGGCAGGGTTCGGAAATCCACACCGATTTTGCAGGAATCCGGAACGACATTGAGGGCCTTTCCTCCTGCTATGGTGTTTATGCTCATGGAGCAGTCGCCGAGCAGGTCGTGGCGGGCGATGTTCGGCTTGTAGTGCTGCAGTTCGTCGATGACGGACTTCGCTGCGGTTATCGCATTGACGCCGAGGTGAGGGGTGGAGCTGTGGGCGGCTGTTCCCTTTGTGGTTATCTCGAGCCAGAGCATGCCGCGGTGAGCCGTGATTATTTCGAAATCGGTGGGTTCGGGTATGATCACGCCCGCGAATCGAGGCAGTTCGTCGCGGGCGGCGACGAACCTCTCGGCGCCGGAGCTGTCTGTTTCTTCTCCGGCGGCGGCGAGGAATACGATATCTCCGAGGAGTTTGACGTTTGAATCGACAATCCGCCTGATTGCGGTTACGGCTGCGGCTACGCCGCCTTTCATATCGGTCGCCCCCCTGCCGAGGATTCTTCCGTCGAGCCTGATTCCGCTGAACGGCGGATTTTTCCAGGCTGCATCGCCGGGTCCTACGACGTCGAGATGGCAGGCAAACAGCAACGCCGGCCTGGGGCCGATTGAAGTTATTCGGGCGGAAACATTTGCCCTGTTATCATTCCAGACATCTATCCGGGCCTGTATGCCGGAACGGGCAAATTCATCTGAAACCACCTTTGCGGCGTTGCGTTCACCGGTTTGTACGGTGCTCTCGGCTTGTATGAGTCTGGAGAGGAAATCGTTCATATCAGGCAGATTATATGGGCGGTACGGGCAGAAGAAAATTGTTTATCGGTGAGATTTTCAGGTATCCCGGCATATTCGCGTGCAGCGGCCGGAAATTTGGCGTTAGAGTGAGATTCGGCAAAGAATTTTGTTGCAGGATATTGCCATGGTGCGGATAATAATGGGTTTAGTAGCATTTTTGACCGGGGCTAAGGAGCACAGATGGGACCTGTATTGAACGGGCTGATAAGACTTCAGAGCGTAGAAAACCGCCTTCGGGCCGCGAAGGCGAAACTGATGAGGTGTCGCAGGAACGTCGTCATACAGGAGAACCAGGTCAGGAATCTTCAGAACAGCCTGGACGCGAAGCGGGAAGATATTCAACTGACGAAAATCCAGTACGACCGTCTTGAGCTTGAACTTCGGACTCACGACGAGGAAATCGCAAAGCTTCGCGCATCGCTCAATTCCGCCAAGACGAACAAGGAATATGCCGCTGTTCTGACGCAGTTGAATACGAGCAAGGCTGACAATTCCAAGAACGAGACGCAGATGCTCGACCTGCTTAAAGACATCGAAACGGACGAGGCCGAATGCGCTGAGATCGAAAAGCAGATAGAGGAGCAGAAACAGCAACTGGAAGAGACTCGGACGGAGTCGGCTTCTCTGGCCGGCAAGTACGAAGACGAGATCAAGGTTATCCAGGATGAATGGGACAAGGTCGCCAAAGAGATTCCTTCCGAGCCGCTGGAGACGTTCAAGCGTGTGGCCGAGACATACGACGGGCAGGCTGTCACGCCGATCGAGCAATCCGATGACAAGAAGGGCGCCTATAACTGCGGGGGCTGTTTTATGGGAATCACGGTCGAATCGGTCAATTTGCTTATGAGCAAAGACGAAATCATCCGCTGCCCCAACTGCACAAGAATATTAGTTTTCACAAAATCACAGGATTGATTATTACCTGAAGTCCGGCTGAGGGTATCAAGGAGTAATCAGATTGCCTGAGAAGATGATCGCTTACACAGACGGGGGCAGTAGAGGCAATCCGGGTCCTGCTGCTGCCGGTTTCGTATTGACAGGTGCCGACGGCAGGCGATTTGCAAAGAGGGGCCTGTTTCTCGGCGACGCCACGAACAACGCCGCCGAATACACCGCTGTTATCAGGGCAATCGAAACTGCGCTGGAAATGGATGCCGAGGAGTTGAAGATTTTCAGCGACAGCGAGCTGCTTGTCCGGCAGCTTAACGGCGAGTACCGCGTCAAGAGCGAGAACATCAAGCCGCTCTACGAACAAACCGTCGGTCTGCTGGGTCGATTACGGAGATGGCAGGTGCGGCATGTTGTCAGAGAGAAGAACGTCGAGGCCGACAGGCTCGTCAACCGGGCCCTGGACAAGAAAGGCGACGTCGAAGGACAATCCTCATCTGCAAACAGCCAACCGATTCGGCTGGGCGCCTTAATCAGCGGGAGCGGCACAACGCTGATGAATATCCTGGAGTGCATCAAGAACGGCGAGTTGAATGCGAGCGTGCCGGTTGTAATCAGTTCCCGCTCGTCGGCTGCCGGCGTCGAAAGGGCTAAGAAGGCCGGCCTGGAAGTTAAGGTTATCCGCAGGAAAGACTTCGGCAATGTCGATGAGTTCAGCAGGTGTATCGAGGAAGCACTCGTTGAGGCAGAGGTCGATTTGGTGGTTCAGGGCGGGTGGCTTTGTTTGTGGAAGATACCCGAACGTTATGAGAACCGCGTGATGAACATTCACCCGGCGCTTCTTCCGAGCTTCGGGGGGCAGGGCATGTGGGGACATCATGTGCATTCGGCGGTGCTTGATGCGGGCTGCAAGGTGAGCGGGTGCACCGTTCATTTCTGCACGAACGAATACGACAAGGGTCCGATTATCGTTCAGCGAGCGTGTGAAGCGAAGGACACAGACAGCCCCGATACGCTGGCGGCGAGAGTTTTCGAGCAGGAATGTATCGCATATCCGGACGCGATAAGGCTTTTTGCGGAAGGCAGGCTGCTGGTCAAGAACGGCAGGATAAAGGTGAAAGAATGAGGATTTGACTGAGTCGCGCCCGCCTTTGCGAAGCACGACTCACTACAAGGAGCTTCGCGGCCCGGCCGGCAAATCCGGCCGGGAAGGGCCTGTAAGGAAAGGTTTTCGAGAGCGGTGAATAAACGGCAGAAGGCCATATTGATAGAAGTTATAACCGTATTGATCGTGACTTTGATTGCGGTTGTGGGAATGGTAAACTTCAAGGATTACATCAACCGTTCAGAAGCCCTCAGTGCGATGAGGCAGCTCAGTAAACTGGTCTCGCAGTACCAGAAGCAGCACGGGCGGGTTCCATCAGAGTCTCTGGTTCTCGAAAAGGTAGGGGAATTGAAAGGGGGCGTGCGTCTGGGCGACCTGCGGTATCGGGGCCTCTGGATCGACTTCGAGGCCGAACCCAACGATATTCTCGCATATAACAAGAAACTTTACCCTTCGTCATTACTGGACGACGGGTATGTTGTGCTTCAGTTCGACGGAACCGTATCATGGATGGGCACGGAGGAATTCGAAGAACTGCTGGCGAAGCAACAGACGGACGTTGAACTCGATATGATCAAAAACTAACACACGTCCGTAAAACCCGGTGAATGGAGCGGTTATCTTTCGGCAAAGCTTCAATCGCCGGGTTAGTCTTCGGATTGGGCGGCGGCTACCTCTGAAGATTCAGTTTCCTCTTCGCCCTCATCCTTGATCTTGAAACCTTTGAGTTTGAGGTGTTCTTCGTCCTGGACTTCGACCTTTATGACGTTCTTGCCCTTGAACTTTCCGCCGAGGACTCCTTCGGAGAGGGGGTCTTCGATGTAGTGCTCGATAGCCCTTCTCAACGGTCTTGCGCCGAATTCGGGATTGTAGCCCTTGTCGATGAGGAATTCCTTTGCCTGCTCGGTGAGTTCGAGCTTGAAGCCGTGCTCAGTAAGGCGTTTGAAGACTTTTGCCAGCTCGTACTCGACTATCGTCTGGAGATTCTCTCTCGTGAGGGCCTGGAAGACTATGGTATCGTCAAGACGGTTGAGGAATTCGGGCCTGAAATGTCTTTCGACCTCTTTCTGGAGGACATCTTTCATCTTTTCGTAGTTTGACTCCGGCGTCTTCTTGCCGAATCCGAAGCCTGACTGGTTCTTGATCAAGTCGGCGCCGATATTGCTGGTCATAATGAGGATGACGTTCTTGAAATCGATACGTCTTCCGAAGCTGTCGGTAAGGCGCCCTTCGTCCATAATCTGCAGGAGCATATTGTAAACATCCGGATGCGCCTTTTCGATCTCGTCGAGCAGGAGTACGGAATAGGGACGACGCCTTATCCTTTCGGTCAATTGTCCGCCCTCTTCGTATCCGACGTAGCCGGGAGGGGCTCCGACAAGTCGGCTGACGTTGTGCTTCTCCATGAACTCGCTCATATCGAGCCTGATGAGCGAATTCCTGTCGCTGAACATAAACTCGGCCAGCGCCTGTGCGAGGAGGGTCTTGCCGACGCCGCTCGGTCCGAGGAATATGAAGCATCCCATCGGGCGGTTCGGGTCTTTAAGGCCGCTCCTGCTTCTTCTGACGGCTTTTGCGATGGTGTTGATAGCCTCATCCTGCGAGACGACAATCTTATGGAGTTCTGTTTCGAGTTCGAGCAGTCTCTGCGTTTCTTTCTTTTCGAGTCTTGTCAGCGGAACACCGGTCATATTGCTGACGACTTCAGCGATAATCTCATTGTCAACGACACCTGTAGCCTCTTTGTTTTCTTCATACCATTGGCTGTGAAGTTTGGCTTTTTCATCGATGAGCTGCTGGGCCTCGTCGCGTAAGGAAGCGGCCCTTTCGTAGTCTGCATTTCTGACGGCCTCGTCCTTCTGCTTCTGCATTTTCTCGATGTCTCCCTCGATTTTGGTAAGGTCCGGGGGAGGCGTCATATTCTTTAGTCTGACTCTTGCTCCGGCCTCATCGACCACATCTATCGCCTTGTCCGGCAGACACCTGCCGGTAATATACCTTGTTGACATTTCGACGGCCTGGAACAGGGCCTCGTCTGTGAAGCGGACCCTGTGGTGTTCCTCGTAGCGGTCCTGCAGGCCTCTGAGTATTTCCAGCGTCTCATCTTTTGAGGGCGGTTCTACGATTATCGTCTGGAAGCGCCTTTCAAGCGCGCCGTCTTTCTCGATGTGTTTTCTGTATTCGTCCAGTGTGGTTGCTCCGATACACTGTACTTCGCCCCTTGCAAGGGCGGGCTTTAGAACATTTGAGGCGTCTATCGCGCCCTCCGCTCCGCCGGCTCCGACGAGGGTATGAAGCTCATCCACAAACAGGATTACGTTCTTTGCCCTCTTGACTTCGTTGATGACAGCCTTGATTCTCTCTTCGAACTGGCCCCTGTACTTCGTCCCGGCGACCATCATTGCCAGATCGAGTACTACGATTCTCTTTTCCTTCAGGATTTCGGGTATCTGCTTGTTGATAATCTGCTGGCTGAGCCCTTCGACGATTGCGGTCTTTCCGACGCCGGCCTCGCCGAGGAGAACGGGGTTGTTTTTTGTTCTTCTGCAGAGGATTTGTATTAGTCGTTCTATTTCTCTTGTTCTTCCGATGACCGGATCAAGTTCTCCTTCAATCGCCAGTTGGGTCAGGTCCCTGCCGAAGCTGTCGAGCGCGGGGGTTTTGCTCTTGGTTTTTCTGGCGACGCTCGGCCCCATCTTCATTCCAAGCGCCGCAGGTCCGTCATCCACTCCGGCGCCGAGCAGGTTCAGGACCTCCTGCCGGACGTCTTCGAGTTTAAGTCCGAGGTTCATAAGCACCTGTGCGGCTATACCCTCGCTCTCCCGGAGCAGGCCGAGCAGGATGTGTTCTGTCCCTACGTAGTTGTGGTTCAGCGCCCTTGCTTCTTCGATTGCGTATTCGATCACTTTCTTGGCTCGCGGTGTCTGCGGCAGCTTGCCCATTGTGACCATGTCGGGACCGCTTTTGACGAGCTTCTCGACCTCGAGGCGAAGCTTCTTAATATCGACATCGAGATTCTTCAGTACCGTAGCTCCGACTCCGCTTCCCTCTTTGACCAGGCCCAGGAGGATGTGCTCGGTTCCGATGTACTCATGATTGAACCTCTGGGCTTCCTGGTTTGCCAGGGCCATGACTTTTCTTGCACGATCTGTGAATCGCTCAAACATCTCTTACCTCAAATATTCTTCTTTAACAGGGGCGGCAGCGAAACATAGCCCGCTCCGCGCCAAGACCCCAGGTTCGCTGTAGTTCTATCAATCCTTCCAAAAACCAATCGCGATCGGCCCGGCAGAAACAGTACCGATCGCTGCTAATTATATCAGGCTTTATTGCTGCGTCAATCAAGTCGCACAACATCAGTCAGGCTGCGGCCTGCAATATGTATTCATATCCCACAAACAGTGTTTGTGTTCGGTTACCGGACCAGGATTTTTGCCTTTATCCGGCGTGAATTCTATCGGCCGAAATGGGCTTAAACTTTCCCGGCCTTTCCTGAAAAAATCGTGTCCGTTGGCGTAGAATGGGGATATTTGAGAGTCAAGAGCTCCCGTCCGGCAGATCCGATGCGTCGTCGCCGGCAAATATCCGGGTTGTTTTGGCGTCCTATGGGGCGATATTGGTTTTTTTACATAATCTTTGCAAATTTACTGGTAGCTATGCGTCTTTTACAGTGTAAAATCAGTACCAAATCGGTTTGGCAGCATTATTTTTTTAGGAGGCGCAAGTAATGTCGGACTCAAAACGCATCATTAAAAAAATCTTTACCTGTTTACTGGTTATTGGAGTCTTTGTCCTTTCATCGTGCAGTAAGTCGCCGGACGGCAAGGCTCCGGAATCGGCAAAATCACCCGCAGTGGAAAGCCTCTTTGCGGTTCAGATCAATAATTTTGAGTTCACGCTGAGCCAGATAGATAAATATCTGATGGGTGTCTCTCCGATTCCGATGGGGCTGCAGATGATAGTGCGGATGCAGTTGGCCGGGGTTCTCGATGATCCCCAGTTGACCGGTCTTAATATGGCCGGTACCGTCGGGGTGTTCGGAGTTCTGCTTCCGGCCAAGACAGAGTCGGATCCGCCTTTGTCTCGAATACTTGTTGCCGGCATGGTGCCTGTGAGCGACTATGACGGCTTTGTCAGCGGGCACAAAAATATCGGCGAAGCTGATGAGAACGGCGTATCGAAGCTTACGGCCAGTCTCGGCATGCCCGGTATGGCGCCGGGCGCAGCGCCGAGCGGGCCGACGGTATTGCTTGCGAAACTCGGCGACTACGCGGTTGTCGGCTGGGGCAACGATTACGACAAGATTATCGAGTACAAGAAATTGATGGGCCCAGCCGCGGCCAAATCGGCGGGCGTAGCCCAATTAGCCGGAGTCACCGACGCTTCGGGACTGCAGGCCAAGGACCCCATCTGCATATACGGCAATATCCAGGCCGCGTCGGAGGCGTTCGGGCCGCTGCTGCTCGGGAAGATCGAGGAGTTCAAAAATATGCTCACGCAGATGAATCCGCCTGCGCAGGGGCAGATGATGAATATGAATGCTGTGATGGATATGTATGCGGGACTGCTCGAAACAACGATGAAGGAGGTCAAATCGTTCAACGTGGCAATCAAGCCCAATCCGGATGTTCTTCTTATAAGCGAAACGGTCTCTGCGGTGCCGGGCACGGGAACCGCAGAGATGTTTGCATCGGCTCAAGGGTCACGAAAAGAAAACGAACTGTTAGGATATCTCGAAGACGGCTCTGCGATGAACTTCGCATTCAAGGTTAACACACCTTTCTGGGAGAAACTGACAGAGGTGGGCCTGGATCTGCTCGGCAAGTTATCGTGGCAGAGTTTGTCGGCCGACAATGCTGCCAAAATGAAGAAGCTCACGACCGATATGATGGCCTCGATGGGCGGCTCAGCGGCGGGCACTTTCCGGATGGATTCCGCCAAACAGCCGATGTTTAATATGAAATACGTCATAGCCGTGAGCGATCCTGCGAAGTTCAAGAGTCTGGTCGCGGAATCTGCGGAGATGTTCGAGGCGACCGGCGTAAAGGACCTTTACAAAGGGCTCGGAATGGAACTGGACTACACGATGACGCCCAATACGAGCACCTATAAGGATGTCTCGATCGATTCAGCAAAGCTTGTTCTAAAACCCACAGAACCGAATTCGCCGCCCGGGCAAATGATCAAGGCCATGTACGGCGACGGGATCGATTATCGATGGGGCGTGACCGACGGGATATGTTCGATAGCTATCGGCGATAACGTCGATGCCGCGGTCCAGGAGCTTATAGACAAAGTCAAGGCCGGGGGCGCAAAGGAGCTTTGCGGCGAGATCAAATCGGCCATGGAGATGCTCCCCGATGCTAAGAATGGCGATTTCTTCCTGACGTACAACTACGTAAGAATACTGAATATGGTCGGCGGAATGATGCCCGCAATGGTCCCTGCCGGGATGGACGTGCCGATGCCCAAGCTCGATATCAACGTGCCGACCAAGAGCAATTTAGCAATTGCCGGCAAGATCGGAGGCGGGAAGATTTTTGTCGACATCGCGATTCCGAAGCAGCATCTGTCTGAGATAGTGATGGCTTTGATGCAGATGCAGCAGCAGATGCAGAAGCAGCAACTTAAGGGTAACACAACAAGGGCTCAGATTAGATTAATCGAGAATGGGCTAGAACGATTCGCCCTCGAGTGCGGGCGGTATCCGAGCGATTCAGAGGGCCTTGAGGCGTTGCTGGTATGTCCGAAGGATCTTGAAGGTAAGTGGGGCGGGCCCTATCTCAAGCAAAGCGAACTCAATGACCCATGGGGCAACGCTTATATCTACGTTGAAGAAGGTGCGATCAATACGGGCAGTTACGATATAATCAGCTATGGCGCGGACGGCAAGGCCGGCGGCGAAGGTGAGAATCAGGACATTCTGAACGATTAGCAGCTCTTCGGTAGGCTGCCTGGATTTCCGGCTGGATGCAGCCGGTTAGAATCCGAGGTCCCGGCCCTTGTGTATTGCTATGCCTATCTGTTCGACGGACCCTTTCCGTCCGTTGTACCAGAGCAGCCAGCGGTCGTTGTCTTCGTCGTAGATTGCGAAGGGCTTGTAGCAGGAATCGCCGTCCCAGGTATCCTTTCCGGGGAAGATGACGGGGTTGGCAGGATGGCGAAGCCAGTTTGACTTGCCGTCTTTCGATTTCGCCAGGCCTATCTGAGCGTGATGCTCGTCGCGGAAACCGATGTAGAACATCAGATAAGATTCGCCGTCCGGTATCACCTGGCATGCGGTCACTTTGTGCCGCTCCCAGTCGTTTGCAGGCTCGGCGGCGAATACGGGATTGGAGGGTAGCTTTTTCCAGTGCAGGCCGTCGGTGCTCGCGGCGCAGCCGATGGCGTTGGGCTCATATTGCTGGCCGGCGGAATACCACATCTTGTATATTGATTCGGTATCGTCCCAGACGACATGCGGGCACATCACTGCGACATCCTCCCAAGGCTCTTCCGGCGAGAGGACGGGTTGTTCGGAAAGCCTTTTCCATAGTATTCCATCCGGGCTTGTTGCGTATCCGATCCGGGACCTGCCGGCGGCCTGGCCCGTGTACCACATGTGGTACTTGCCGTTTCGCTTGACCACAGCGGGCCTGTTTATGTCGTCTTCCCATTTTGATTCGGGATTCGGGCCGAGAACGATTTTCGGTTCGCTCCAGTTGACGCCGTCTGCGCTTTCGACGATGGCGACGGATTTCTTCGGCCGCCAGGAGAACCACATTCGATAGGTATCTTTCTCTTTCAACACTGCGATATCGAAGCACGTTCCAAGGCTTCCTCCGAGGACTGGGTTGTTTTCGTATTTGAGCCATCCTGCGGAGGTCTCGGCGTGGACCTTGGGGAGTTTGGCTGCGAGTCTGCCGAGCGAGTCAGCCGAGGCGATTTTCTCGCCGTCAGCGAAGAGTTGCAGGCCTTTTCCTCTTCCATATTTTTCGCCGGTCCTGTCCCAGAGTATTGTGAGTATTCGCCCGTGGTACAGGATGTTGTCGAGGCAGAACCAGTCCCAGGCATCCGCCGGGAGAAGGGGATTAACTTCCACGACATCGTCGGATCTGGGCCTCAGGCCGGCCAGGCCGGTGATTATTAAATCGCAATACGTCGAATGGTTGTAGTCTTTGCCCCTTTCGACACCGCCTTTGCCGGGGTCCCACGTGCCGTTTTTCCAAGTCTTAAGGCGGGTTCGGGATATCCAGTCGCCGGTGAATGGATTGAGGTTCTCGTCGATCCATGGGACGACTGCGCCGTCGTCGCGTTTGAGGCGATGGGACTTCGTATATATTTGAAGCGTGTTAAAGTAATCGACTTTCGTGACGGCATCGGTCCGGTAGTTGTTGAGCACGTTTGCCAGTGCTGTGAGAGTTATGGAAGTTGCCATGGGCCAGCTCGGCCCGTTCCACTGGCATTCGTGGCCCTGGTAGGCGACGGCGAAGTTGGGGTGTCGCTGCTCTGCTGTTGTCGGGCCGAAGGGGGCATAAAAGCCTTTGGGGTCGGTCAACTGCCTCCAGGCCTGGTCGTATCCCGCATCAGGTTCGGGCAGGTTGAAGTACCAGGGCGTGTAGCCGTGAAGCTCGCGGACATCGACGAGCGAATCGCTGTTGCGGGGCAGGGTTTTGAAGAAGCAGACTTTGTCGTCCCAGAGTTTGGCCTGCACGAGTTGCCTGAGCTTTCGGGCCTTGGCAGTGAAAAGGGCGGCGGTTTCCTTCTCGCCTGCGAGAGACGCTATTTTGGAGACAGCAACGGCGTCGCCGTACATATAGGAATTGATTGTCGCCCGCTTTCCGCTGCCTCCTATCGAGACCTCCATGCCGTCTCGGTCGTCGATTTGCCAGAACAGCCCGTCCGGTTCGAGTCTCGCTTTTTCCCACTGCTCGTAATTACCGACCAGATCCGGGAGCAGGTCGATGATGAACGATTTGTCGCCATCGACGAGGTACCTGTTGTATATGGCGTTGGCGGCCCAGAAGCTGTAGCTCCTCGGCGAGCCTCCTTTGCGAAACCAGAAGACGGCGTAGTCGTCGAGAAACTTCGGGTCGTGTATCCATCTGCCTTCGTAGAAATGATGGCCCGCGGGGCAGTTTATGGTGTTGTGCTTGCCCGACCAGCCTACCTGCGGTAGAAATTCGGTGATGACGAAACCGTCTGGCGTCTTCTTAATGTGCTTGCGGAATGTCCACCACCGGAAGTAATAGGTCCGCTCGAAGTCTTTATCGGGACATTGGAACAGGGGGATATTTGATCGGAGGAAGGACCATGCTTTTTCGTTAGGGATGTGCTGAATGTAGAGTTCGTTGTCGTTTGCGGCGAAGCCGTCGATGTAATGCTCGAAGGAATCGGCCTTGAGGATATGGGGCTGTGCGGCGGAGGCGCCTGCCGTGAGGATTAGAATCGAGATTGCCGGGACGAGTGCAAAGGTCCTTTTTGCGCGGTGCATTTGAATTCCTTTTCAATGGCATTGATGTACGGGCCGAAAACAGTCATGAAAAATTTTACGTTTGCGGGATACGTGTGTCAACGGGTGGGAGTTAGTTAACCGACCGCAGTATTGATGGACATTCGGTACTCAGGCCACCGGCAACTGCATACACAGCCCCGGGGTGCTGCCCTTACTGATACGGCGCCCTTAAAAAAACACACGACGGGAGTTAGTCGTTGTGGCTCTTGTCCTCTTCGAGCAGTTTTCTGAGATATGCGTTCTCCCGCCGCGTTGCTTCGAGATCGAAAAGTTGATATTTGATACAGACTCGCAGGTAATCGAGTGATTCCTGCAGGCTGTTTATGCTCTTTTCGAGTTTTTGTCGGTTGGCCTGTGCCTTTTTTGCCAGGTCTGCCAGTTTTCTGTGTTGGGGGTCTGTTGTATCTCCAAATTCTCTTACCAATTCATTGAGCTTATCTTCCAGATTAGTCTCGTCCATCACATCCCGCTCCTGACACGTGCATCTTGTTTCAATTCACCCGGATTAGAGAATCTCCGAAGCCTGTCACACAAATACACTGCAAATTGCGCGCCCGGCCGCACCGGAACGGGATGGGGAAGTGATTTAATTGCCAAGTCCTATAAGATACTTGGCAGACTATCTTTATGTGCCTTATCAGTGTAGCATTGCACGTTTTCGAGAAAGAAGCATTGTACCGATTGGGACAGGCATGTTGCGGAAAATCAACAGCCCCGCTCATTGCGTTTTCTGCGGTTTGGCATAATGGCCGCGTGAGAAAACAGTTACGCCCGGCGTTGATAATTGTCAACACAGCCGTTGAAATCGGGCACAAATCGCACCCGAGGGAAGGCAAGCCGTGCGCGATTTGCGTTATTTTCCGAAATTGTGGCGGCTGCGAGGATTCGAAGCCGCCCAAGATCGGAAATACCTGTGATGCGGCCTTTAGGTGGCCGGCTTGATGTGCGTATCGAGTATGAGATCGAGTCTGCCTGGTTTGGGAGTGGGCAGTTCTCGCCGGCATCGAACACAATCCGGTCGGTTCAACCCCCGGTGCCTGCCGCAGGCAGGGCATTTGATTACCTGCGTATGGTTCAACGCCAGGTACGTCAGCAGGCCTGCGAGATTGAACGCCGCAACAAACACCAGCCAGAACACCAGACGAGCGGTCGAAGTCCTCCTGGGCCAGGCGTGCCAGGCCGTGAACCCGACCATGATCGCGGTTAAGACCCAGTTCCAGACGCTCAAGCCGGGGTGCAATTCACGCAGCATACCGAAGATCTCGCGCAAAAATTCATCCTGTCTCGTCCGATCAAGGCTGGCGTAGTACCTGAACCCAAAATAGAGCAGAGGATCATAGAGGGCCGGCGATACCAGACTGACATAACGTCTGGCCGCCGACCTGGTTGCTATACTTACTGTAATACTGTCGGCAGGCGTGGTCCAGGCGAAGCTGCTGAGCAGGCTCAGGTTCCCATTGTCGTCCACTTTGTATAGTTCAGTCCGCTGCTTCTTTATCTTTTCCCGATAATCCCGCAGCCATTTTTCGCGATCTTTGTTACTTTCAGAGCTTCGGGGCATTTGCTCCACTTCCACCCAAAAGCGGTTGAGGAAGATGCCTTCCTCGGCGATCGCGAATCGGCAGTAGTTGCCGTGCCAGAGATTCCACTCAGCGGGCGTTTCGACCGTGATCCGCTGGTCCGGATCTCGAAGTATCAGGTTATACGAACCCTGGTCGGTCTGGCAGACGAGCAGTGGTCTGTATCCATCGACTTTTTTGGCTTCCTGCGGGAAATTGCGAGGCCTGAAATTACCCCACGTGCCAGCGGACAATCTCTGAATATCGCCGGCAGTGCTTTCACAAAGCATCTCGACCTTGCGATCCTCAAAACTGATTTCGAAAATTCGCCTGTTTGTCTGCCAGACGAGCACGGGACTCGAGGACTCGTCCGGGCACCATGCAAAGAACGCAACGAATTCACCGAACGGCTCGGCTTTGGCGGCCGAATCGGCAAGACCGGCGGCCCCGATATAACCGATTCTGCCGCCGCCGGCTTCGTAGCCCACGAAGCACGCCCGCCCCGGAAGGTATCGCCAAATCTCGACTACGGCGTCTTCTGTTCTGATGGGCACCTCGAGCGACCTGCACATATCCGGAGAAATCATATTAAGCCACTTCATATCTTGAAGGCGAAAGCTCTCCCTGGAGACAATATCAGCCCACGAAAGATACTTATACGGGCTCGATGAAACGCCTTCCCAGAGCAGGTTGTCGTTGACATCATAGATTCTGCGGTTGACCGATTCGTTCGGTTGTGAATAGGGCCTGCGATTGGAACTGGAAATCAGATGAACCGTTCCGTCCGGAAGAAAGTCCTTCAGGCAGCTCCGTATGCGTGCGAGCTTTTGCTCGGCCTCGTTCGGTTCGCCGGTCTCTTTGGCGGCGGGTGTGACGGACCGGGCCGTCTCATGTCTGATAGCCCACGCAATCTCGATAACGAGCGCCTGCAGAATCATCACGACAATAAGTATTATAACAACCGTTACGAATATCTTGGCCGGGGCGGCAAAGAATTCTATTTTGTTCTTCAGTTTCATATTCAATCTCGCTGTCGAAGAACCTCATCGTGCGACCAGCATCGCACGACAGCAGGCTCCTGCTAATACTGGCGTTTCAAGAATGTTTCGATAATCTGCACAAGCAGAATCACAATACCGGCAAGGGTAATCAGCAAAGCCGAGCTCACCCGGCTTTGAGTGATTGTCACAAAAAGAACAAGAGTTGCGAAAGCCAAGCCGAATATCTTCGTCGTGTACCATCTGGCCCTGCTCAGGCCCGATAGAGCCGTGCCCAGATACGCTATCAGACCGAGGGCTATGAAGACCCAGCCATTGACGAAGACCTTTGCCGAAGGTGGAAATGCGAAAAGGTCCTCGCGACAGGCGTACCAATAGAGCGCAATCCAGACGGCTCCGAGAAATACGACCAGCCCAATCGCCGCGGCTGTAAGTTTCGAGGCTAATATGCTCATCCTGGATACCGAACGGTGCAGCAGGAATGACCAGGTGCGCGTGAAGTGGGGTATCCAGAAATGGCGGATGCCAAGTATGAGCCCCAATCCTATGGAAACGGTAAAGAGCAATGCACCCGGCCCGGTCAAGACCGACTCCCTCGTAAGCATGTACGGCGAGACTGTCTGGCCCGGAGATAATTGTGAATAACGCCAGTTATCCTGGCCGTAGCGCGCCTCCTGGCGCAACAGCAGGCCGCCTATTGCCAGCAGGACAATCACACTTAGAAGTATCCAGGGCGCCGACTCGCGGGCCTCTTTTCGCAGCAGCATTACAAATTTCATTCTATGTTTCCTCCCATTGGAACAGCTTCCTGCGATTTGCAGGGGCGGTGAACTCTATGAACTGGTCCTCGAGATTCATCTTTGCGGTGTGGTGTTCGAGGGCATTGACGGCCTCGGCCCAGGCCGCTACTTCAAAATCATCGGCGCCGACCAGCGTCAGCTCGAGCTGTTTATCGCTGCGGCGGCAGTGCAGCAGGCCGTCTATATCGACCTGAGCGGGCGGCGAATCGGCGAACGTAAATACGACTTTCCTGACAGCCGACCTGAATTCTTCGAGCGAACAACTCGCCCGCAGGCGACCCTTGTCAATTACGGCTATCCTGTCGGCGACCCTCTCGACATCGGCGAGGATGTGACTTGAAAAGAGAACCGTTCTGCCCTGCCTCATGATGAGCTCAATCATTCCTTCGAGAAACTGGCGCCTTATTGCAGCGTCAAGACCGAGGGTGGGGTCATCCATTATGAGCAGTTCCGGCTTTGGCGCCAAGGCGAGGGCGAGTGAGACCTGGGCGCGCTGGCCGTTCGATAGATGCTTTATCTTTCTCTTTTTCGCCAACTCGAAATACTCGATCATTTCGGCAAAAAGCTTCCTGTCCCACTGCCGAGGGAAGAAGGCGGCCTGAAAGTTTTCCAGTTCCGAGATAGTCATCCACCGAAACAGGCGGTGACCCTCTGTCACATAGCCTATTCGCTGGCGAATGGCGGGCGTAAGCGCTGCCGAATCGCATCCCAATAAACTCGACGAACCAGCCGTCGGTTCCAGCAAGCCGAGCATCAGCTTGATCGCGG
Source organism: Sedimentisphaerales bacterium (assembly GCA_016932835.1). Taxonomy (GTDB): domain Bacteria; phylum Planctomycetota; class Phycisphaerae; order Sedimentisphaerales; family Anaerobacaceae; genus JAFGCD01. Next base: position 1,009 of record JAFGCD010000154.1, on the reverse strand, counting down.
TGGTTTTCCCCGCTCCGTTTCGGCCGATGAACCCGCAAATACATCCGCGGGGAACCTTCAGATTGAGGTGGTCAACCGCGGCGGCAGAGCCGTAGTACCTGGTGAGGTTGTGAGTTTCCAATACTGTTTCATTCATCGTTTTTTTCTTTCTGCTGTTGGGGTGTCTTGACATACTTGGCCAATCGGCGCTCGAACAATCTTGTCAAATCGCCGGCTTCAAGGCCGAGATTGAGCCCGCGGGCGATAAGCGTATCCATTCTCTCGGTAAGGATATTGACGTCGGCGCCGTCACTTTTTCGCAGCTTCGGATCGCTGACGAATGTGCCCGATCCAGTCTTGGTCGTCACCAGACCGGCCCGCTCCAGAGAACTGTAGGCCCGCGCCACCGTGTTCGGATTTATAACCAGTTCTGCGGCGAGCTTCCTGACAGTGGGCAGCTTATCGCCGCCGGCCAACTCGCCCCTTGCGATAGCCTGACCTACCTGCTCGACAACCTGAGCGTATATAGGTTCGCCGGATCCGGCCGATATTTGTATCCACAGAGCCATTGCTAATCCTTGCTTCCTATCTGTGATTGTATTTGCCCGTTAGCCATTTCGTTTCGAACTATTGTACTAATACCATTAGTACATTATGTATCATTAGTCGTTCATCAACAAGCATTTTCTTGAAAAAAATTTGAAAATTTTATAAACCCTTTATTCTCAAGCATTTAGGTCCCACAAAAACTCGCAACAATAAAAAGATAGCCCCCCCGGCCACACCTGAGCCGGTTGGCTCTTTCAGGTGTACGGTGTACTGCATACGTTATTCAGCATCGTGGTTTCTATGTTGCGAATTGTGGTTTCGGATGATAGCGGGGCGGTTGTCGAGAGGTATGAATATTCCGTCTATGGGAATGTGCAGATAGTCGCCAAGGCCAACGGCGAGACCCGCCCGGCCAGTATTATCGATAATCCCTACTATTTCACCGGCAGACGGCTTGACGGCGAGACTTCGCTGTATTACT
>JAFGCD010000153.1 GCA_016932835.1 Sedimentisphaerales bacterium | reverse complement strand
TACAGGACCGCCGAGCCGTAACCCGGCGATTACATATAATCGCCAAGGTTATCATCTATATGATAAGGGATAAAGCAAGGAAAATCTTCTTTATTTTCCGTAATAGTAACGGCTTGTAGCTGCTATGGCCTATGTAACCCTCGCCAAATACATGGCTTACACCTGCCGGTCTCCTTGTTAGGGTGCTGTTGTTACATTCTCAATTTCGAGAGTGAAAAACATAAGAAACTCCTTGTGAATACATACACAAGGCCCAACCGGATTTTCCAGACCCTCCTCAAACCCACTCATACCTCCGGAATTCTTGCCTTCGCGAAAGGGGTTTTGCCGGTCCATGTTACGCAATTGGGTGTGGCACTTCGAGTAATGAAGCAGCTAAGACGGCGTATCGGATTCTGACGCTATGCGTCTTTGACCTGGGCTTGCTTGCCGTTCGGCGATCTTGCCAGAATCAGTTGGATGACGGTTCCTATACCCACCATTGAGAAGTAAGTGATTGTCAATGCAAACCGCTTGTTTTCAAAGACACCGCAAAAACGCAAGTCGCCCGTCATTAGAAAGCCCTGCAACCCCACAAGAACCAGCAATGCCCCAATACCGCTGCAGCAAAGCGCGATCACCGCCTTTTTGAGAAGCCGGATCAGGACATATCCGCCTACTCCTCCGACAACGACGGCCAGAATCAGCTTCCATTTATGCGGGCTCATCACGCCCAATGTCTCTCTCAGTAGGGCTTTAAGCCGCTCGAAAAACCCCTGCTCCTGCTCCGAAATCTGGTTGAGATAGGCCAGTCGTGTCGCCGAATCCATATGACTGAAAGAACCGATTAACCCCGGCTCTTCTCCTGCGCCTTCCTGTGGGGCAGAAGACCCAAGCAGTACACTCGAATATGTAACCCCTCCTGCCAATGCGAAAATGATTACCGCCAGCACGATGATTATGATATTCCTGAGCAGAACCGCCGCCACACAGAACACAGCCGCCCCAATCCCCATGCTTAAAAGAGAGCCGGTATCGAGCCATTGGCTGACCAGCAAGCCGCAAAACGACCCGATAGCCGCACCGAGGATTCCGATGATAGCCGAACTGAAGTAAATCCCGCCCAGCCAAAGCAGCAAGCCCGCAACAATAGATATTGTTCCGATGCCAAATAGTGTGGAAAAGGGGGCGTCGGCACAAAGTGTCTCGACTCTGATAAGTAATTCGTACACGGCAGACTCCGAATGCTAATCAACAGATTCATACACCAACTGAAAGCGGAAGTCAAGATGTGCATCCGTAGTAAATATGACGTACTGCATTTCTTAGAACCGCCGTTGCCGGGAAGGTCTGGGGCCGGATGAATTTGTGCCGTGAGCGTGCTCGGAAACCGCACAAATTCGGCGATCCGGCGAAGCAGCACTTGGACGAAAGATAGGTTATACCCTGGCAGTCCAAATCAGGGCGATTAAAATTGCCCCCAACGTCAGCATCAATGAACCCAGCCAGAACTCTTCTTTCCTTAGTACCATGTTGTAAACATTTCGGATCATTGCTTCTCCGTGTAAACAATCTCACTATTACTTAATGTACCGGGTGATAATCCGTAACCAGACGCTTAAATCGGTGAATTCAGCATGCCTCTTAACAGCGGACGGACAAGACACGCGTCAGGCACAACTGTGGGAGGCGAGAGGTTAGTAAGCCGTAAGTTATCGGGCCGTTATTGCCTTAGAGATATGACCGTTCAGGCTTCTAAAAAGCCGGGCTAATCAGATTTCAAGTCGCCGCCAATACGTTCGAGCAGGTCGTCGAGACCGCCTTCGACAAACCAGAAAAACTGGCGAGTGGAAGCTTGTTGCACCGGCTCGATGCGGACAGTCGAATCAGTGTGCAGGCAGGTGAATAGTGTGTTAGTGGCTATGGAGAAATCGATCCCTGGTCTGCCGCGACCTGTGGCGATGACACGTTGTCCGTCACGACTGACAACCGCCAGCACCGACCACTGCAATCCTGCGCCGAGTTCGCTTGCAGATGGACCCGTAATCCACCGCACACAGTTGCCCCCGCGGGACAGATGCCGCATCGCCACAAACTCACCTTCAGCACTCAACGCGTACGTCCGCAACTGTTCGCAATCGTAGAACATCGGATGCTCTTGAAGGTTGAAGCAGGAGCTTGTCCGAAAGCTGCCCGCCTGTTTGGTGAGATTCCTCGCGGTGAATTGCTGTTCAACATAATCATCGTGCGCAATGAAATCTGCCTGAACGAGCAATTCATCGAATCGCATCTCATAGCTTGCTCGTTGCGAATTCCGTTCCACCCATGTCATGTCCGGCGTCTTTCGCCAGGTCATCACGCCCGAGCCGTTCCAGATAATAGTCTCGGGAGATGTCAGACTGACGGCTTGGCGTCCGAATGTGGGGATATGAATCGACAAGTGACGTGAAGTTCCCCCGCTCGCTGTCAGCTTAAGCGGCCCATCCGTACCGACCGTCTTGATCTGCTCAAGTGCCGCCGTAGCGGAAATAGTCTTCGTCGGCCGGGATTGTCGTTGTGGAGGCGGCGACTTCACAGCATCAAGGGCGCAGCGGAAACCCGTAAACGACGATCGCCAGCCTTCGTAGGCATACCAGCCCGAAGCGACCCGAAAATTCACCGGATCCTCATGAAACCAGCTTGCCCCCTTGGCCAACTGGAACTGAACCCCATGGTGCGGGACTGTATTTGAGACCCATTCGATCACCTGCCCGGCGAAATCCTCGACTCCGGCAACGCTGCGACCGCAATCACCCGTGCCTACCGGGCGTGTCCCCGGCAGCTCCCAATCGATTCGCTCGGAGCGTTGCAGCTTCAGCGGGCCCGGCCATGAATCACCCCAGGCGAAAACCGACCGTTCAGGCCCTGTAACAGCCGCTTCCCATTCTTCCGCACTCGGCAAACGCTTGCCGGCCCACTTGGCGTATGCCGCCGCATCCTTGCCGCTAACGCCCGTTACCGGGTGTTCGGCATACTCAGCCGGAAATGACCCTCCCCAGCGCCCCCACCATGACGGCGCAGGATAACCGGCAGATTCAACAAACGCCAGATATTGAGAATTCGTTACCGGATGTCGGTCAATCCAGAATGCAGCCAGATCGACCTCCCGCAGCGGCAAATCGTCCCCCAGCCACGTCGGATGGCAGTCGAACCGCTCGGCAAGCTCCGCTCGCTCGGAAGAGCTTGTCCCGACCACAAGGCTGCGAGCCGCTATAAGCGCCATTCCATTAGCCTGGTGCGGCGACCCGGACTCGGCCCCGGCGCACGCCGCACAAAGCAGGGCAAATAGCCCAACCATCCAATTTCCTGCTGCCGAGGCGAACTGAATATGCCTTACGAGACTACCGGATCTTGTAGCTGACGGACATACCATCGTTCTTCTCCATGGACGCCCGGATTATAACCGTGTCGTAATCGCCGCTCGTCTGGATGTAATCGAGGAAGTCCTTCATCGCCCGTTCCGAGCGAATTACATTGTCGGCTACGACGACCGCGCCTCGCTTAAGCTTCGGCTCGATCAGCTTGAAGTACTTGAAATAATCCTGTTTCAGAGCATCGATAAAGACGAAATCAAACTGGCCCTTGAGCGTCGGCAGCGTCTTGAGAGCGTCGCCTTCTATACAGGTTACGATTTGTTCGAGGCCTACCTTTTCAACGTTATCCCGACATGCCTTGACCATTTGCGGATCGATTTCCAGTGTATAGAGATGCCCTCCGGTCCTCTCAAAAGCGATGCCCATGTTGATAGCCCCGAAACCCGTGGCCGAGCCGACTTCGACACCGCGTTTGCAGCCGGCGCTCTCCACTAAAATCCGCAGCATCATCGCGTCGCCGACCGTAGTATTAAGTCCCGTGCGGTTGAAATCCTTGATGAATTGTTTGCGAAACTCCATACTCGTTTTCTCCGTCAGCCCGGCGTAAGCAAACAGCGAACACAGGCCGAAAACAGTAACACACAAAAGCAAAATCAACAATCTGTATCGCTTCATCGTAAACTCCTTTCCGGTGTTGTAAAAAACGCCTGAAATTACATATCAGGTGCGATTCCTATGCCGACAGCACCTATCACGGGAAAGCGTCAGGCTGCCGATTTGGTAAGACTACAGAAAACGAGGCTGGATTGCAAGCGTCTTAAACCGGGTGTCACAACGGCAGGGCGATGCCGCGGCTAATCTCACAACCCGCTGTCGTTATCTAACCAGTGTTCGCCGAAGTACGCCATATCGAACGCATCGACATCGCCGTCGCCTTCGTTGTCGCTGCCGAGGCACCAATCCGGGCTTTTGCAGTCGGTACGTCCCCAATGCCGGGCGAATACGGAGAAATCGGCGCCGTCCACCTGGTCGTCGCCCGTAAGATCACCGGCCAGAACCCCGGGCAAGGTATCCTCGATCCAATGCGTATAGGAGCTGATTCTCACCCCGTCGTGTACATCGGCATCGGGCACAGTCGGGTGTTCTCTTTGTCGGAACCAACTTTCCTGAAGTATGTAATCCTTCTCCCCTTCATGTTCCGGTTCGAAGTGCGGTTCTACCGCTCGCATCAGCGCGGCCACCTTCCATGCGCCGCCGTCCTTAATGAACCATCCCCCGCCGGAGTCGTGTTGTGCCGCAATACTCTCGTACTGCGTCGATCCGCCTTCGCCCAAACCGTCGAAATCGCCAACCAGCACATCGGAGACAAGTCCGGCAAGATTGCTGTCCGAAACCGGGTTCTCGACTTGATTCGTCCCCATGTGCAGTGTTCGGGGACTCATAACGTCCCATTCATAGCCATATGTCGTTCCCGCTGTTTCGACCGGGGCGCCCGCTGCAACGCCGTAGCCGGCAAGCACCACCTGTTTGCCTGATTCGTTCGTGTGCTCGTAGATATCGACGAACTCGCCGAGATTCGCGCCATGCAGCTTCGCCAACCGCAAATCTGCTGTTTCATGTTCCCATATCTGTGAGATTGTGTACCTGACGCCGGCGATTTCGACATACGAAGATAAGCCGCCACCTTGATGCCGGGTGGTAATTATGCAATTCGGTGCAATCGCAACGCAGGAAGCATAACTGCCCCAGCGGCCTACCACATTTTCAGATGGCCTGTCCGTCCAGACGGCAAGATTCGGCTCGCCGCCCGGATGCAGAACAAGGCCCGAGACCGGCCCGGCGGCTATAGAGAGCATCGTCGCCGCAACGCATAGCAATATCACGCTGTTATTGTTTTTGCAGTCCATACCGATAGAACTCATTTATGAGGAGATTCCGTGGCGCCCCTCCTCGTGAGGCAGCCTTCCACCCGATTGCGAATAACACTTACAGATATGCTCTATTATAGCAGATTTAGTAGGGGAATTGTTGAAGAAAACGGCCGATTTCAGGCGTTGGTCTGAATATCCCGCCTGAACCAATCCACAAATTTGGCCAGTCCTGCTTCGATTGTGGTCCGCGGTTTGTATCCGAGCTGCTCGACGGCTCGCGCTACATCTGCGTAAGTCCGCTCCACATCGCCGGGCTGAATTGGCTGGAAATCCTTGACCGCCTTCTTGCCAAGCGATTTTTCGAGCTTTGAGACCAAATCATTGACAGTTATCGGTCGCGATTCTCCCAGGTTGAAGATGTTGAAGCCGCCGCACTTATCGATTGCTGAGACAACACCATCGATTATGTCGTCGATGTACGTGAAATCACGCATCATTGTGCCGTCGCCATAAACCGGTACCGCCTTGCCCTGCTCGATCAGTGATACGAACTTGTGAATTGCCAGATCCGGACGCTGACGGGGACCATAAACTGTGAAAAAACGAAGGGCCGTTATGTCGATCCCGTACAGGTGGTGATAGGTGTGGCACATAAGCTCGCCGGCTTTCTTGCTCGTCGCATACGGTGAAATCGGGAAATCAACGTTGTCGGTCTCAGAAAACGGAACCTTCTTGTTGTTGCCATAGACGCTCGAACTCGAAGCGAAGATGAACTTTTTGACGTTGTGTTTCACAGCCGCTTCGAGAAGAACCACAGTACCATTGACGTTAACGTCGGCGCAGAGCAGGGGCTCATCGATAGAAGGCCGCACGCCCGCCTTCGCAGCAAGGTGCACTATCAACTCGGTTCTCTCGGATACGGCCTTATCCATTGCATCGGCTTCGCGAATATCAGCCTCGATCATTTGAAAATGCTCGTTGTCAAAACAACCGCTGATATTTTTGCGTTTGATCCTCGGATCGTAAAAAGCATCGAAATTATCGACGCCTGTCACATTGTGACCGTCGGCCAGCAAACGCTCACTAAGGTGTGAACCAATAAAACCCGCAACACCTGTTATCAATACATTCATAAAACTCCTGCCGTCACACCTCTCCAATCACAAAACCGCCCAGCTTGCGTGCCGCAGCTTCCTGAACCGCCGCCGTTCAATGGCAAACCTATCTTCCGATACTATGATATTCGACGCCCGCAGACTTCATGAAAACGGGGTCGTAGAGATTCCTTCCGTCAAATATGACCGGCTTCTTCAACTTTGCCGTGACGGTCTCGAAATCGGGATTTCGGAATTCCTGCCAGTCCGTAAAAATGATCAAAGCGTCGGCGCCTTCGAGCGCCTCGTATCCGTTGGCGAAAGTCTCTATCCTGCCGTCGAGGGCCGTCGCTCCCGTCGAAGCGGCTTCCGGGTCGTAAGCCCGGATACTCATACCGCAATCGAGAAGCTTCTTGATGCAGTAGATCGCCGGCGATTCTCTCACGTCGTCGGTCTTGGCCTTAAAGGCCAGACCCCACGCTGCCAACGTCGTCTCTTCCTCCTTGCCGTCGAAATATGCCGTAATGCGCTCGGCAAACCGGTTCATGGAATGACTGTTAACCTGCTGAACGGCCTTGGCGATTGTCATATCCACGCCGAGTTCCGAACCTTTATGAATGATCGCGCGAATATCCTTCGGAAGACAACTGCCCCCGAACCCGACGCCGGGAAACAAAAACGACGAACCGATTCGTGAATCGCTTCCCATGCCCTGTCTGACCTGCTCAACGTCAGCCCCAAGTTTCTCGCACAGCTCGGCGATCTCGTTTATAAACGATATCCTCGTTGCGAGCATGATATTGGCCGCATATTTCGTCATCTCAGCGGACGTTGCGTCCATGTACAATACCCGACTGCTCTTTCGCATGAACGGACTGTATAGCTGCTTCATGGTCTGCCGAGCATCCGGATTTGTTGTGCCGATGATTATGCGATCCGGACTCATAAAATCTTCGACCGCTGCGCCCTCCTTGAGAAACTCCGGATTGCTTACATAATCGAAGCTCACCTTCGTCTTCGACCTGATAATATCGGTAACTTTCTGATGCGTCCCCACCGGGACGGTGCTCTTGGTGACGATGATTCGATATTCGCTGAGGCTCTCGGCAATCTTGCCTGCGACCGAATTAATCGCAGAGACGTCCGGCGAGCCGTCCTTGCCTGTGGGAGTGCCCACGGCAAGAAAAACAATCAGCGAATTATCCACCCCGTCTTTCAAGTCAGTCGTAAAACTGAGTCGGTTCATTTCCTGGTTGTGCCGAACGATTTCGCTCAAACCGGGCTCGTGAATCGGGATGATCCCCTTCTTCAGCCCCGCGATTCTGTCGGCATCCTTGTCCACACAGATAACAGTGTTCCCGGCCTCAGCCAGGCATGCACCGGTGACTAATCCAACGTAGCCAACACCGACAACACAAATCTTCATGCGTTCAGCTCCTTCTCGTTCCGTTCAGAAAGGTCGTCGCCGTGACGAAACTCGTCTTAACATCCGGCTGCCGAACCATAACGGCACTGATTGTATTGCATCGGCCCCGATACTGTAAAGCGAGAAAACCAGAACCACACTGCATCACCCCGGACACTCGCAATTGCAGGTTTTTCCACGAAATCATTCAACCGGTTCTATCATATCGACATCTATCTCGACGGCCGCCGCCTGGCCCAGCATATCGACCTGCAGCAGAAGACGCGCCGAACCACCGGACCGGACGACCAAGCCAACCAGCCCGCACAGGGGCCCGGCGATGATCCGGCAGCGATGCCCGACTTCTATATACTTGTGAGGCGTCAACGGCGCCCCGGCGCGCAGTGCATGCTCGATCTGAACAAGCTCATCGATTAGCTTCTCCTGGTTAACGACCTCGATAAGATTCGCAACGCGATTCGTTCGCAGCAGTTCCACACGCTCATCTTCATCACCGCAGAAAAAAAGATAGCCGCTGAACAGGGGCAGCAGCGTCTTGATTGTTCGACGGCTCTGTCGGCGGACTTTCCAGTCCATCGGGAGAAAGTAGTTTATATCTCTCCGAAGAAGATCATGCGCCAGCGCTTTCTCATTTCGGCTCTTGACGTGCGCCACCCACCATTGACCGGCGAAATCACGAATTGACTCCGCGTTCGGAGGAGCAACAGGCGGATTGTCACTTGGTTTGAGCAACCGTGCACCCCCTTTTAGTTGGATTCGTAGAACTTCAGAACGGCCTTCGCTGCGTGCTCGACCTGAGAGACGGTCAGTTCCGGGTAGATCGGCAGCGAAAGCACTTGTTCGCAGAGTTTCTCCGCTATCGGCAAATCGCCCGGCTTATAACCCAAGCTGATGAAGCAGTCCTGAAGGTGCAGCGGCTTGGGATAGAATATCGCAGAGCCTATCTCGTTTTCCGAGAGGAACTTTTGCAACTCGTCGCGCCTCGGAGCGACAATGGTGTACTGATGATAGATACTTACATTGCCCGGCTCAATTTTCGGCGTCCTGACCGGAGAATCGGCGAAAATCTCATCGTAGATAGCCGCGTTTTGTCTGCGCTTGTCGTTCCATGAATCCACATACTTGAGTTTGACGTCGAGCACGGCTGCCTGTATGCTGTCCAGACGGAAATTACCGCCGATGACTTTGTAGAAGTATGTCGGGTCTTGGCCGTGATTGCGGAGTATTTTGCTTTTCTCTGCCAGTGCTTTATTGCTGGTCACAATCAGCCCGCCATCGCCGAAGGCGTTGAGATTCTTCGTCGGGTAGAAGGAAAAGCATCCGAAGTCGCCGAAGCCGCCTGCCTTGGTTCCGTCCTGGCTTGCGCCTATTGCCTGGGCGGCGTCCTCCACAATGCTCAGACCGTGCTGCCGGGCTGTCTCGCCAATCGCTTTCATTGCAGCTACCTGCCCGAATAGATGAACGGGCATAATAACCTTTGTCTTATCGGTGATCTTTCGCTCGATGTCGTCGGGGTCGATGTTGTATGAATTCGCATCGACGTCCGCAAAAACAGGCGTGGCGCCGAGACGCGCTATACAGCCCGCCGATGCGAAAAACGTAAATGGAGTAGTAATCACCTCGTCACCGGGGCCGACACCCAACGCCATCAGGCTCAGCAGCAGTGCGTCGGTGCCGCTTGAAACGCCTATCGCATACTTGCAGCCGCAGTAAGAGGCGATATTCTCTTCGAATGCCCTCACCGCAGGACCGAGCGCAAATGCCTGGCTTTCGCAGACATCGGTTATGGCCCGGAGAATTTCATCCTTACAGGTCTTGTATTGTGCCTTCAGGTCTAAAAGTGGAATCTGCATCGAAACCTTTCATTGATACTAAGCTTTGACAATCTTTCGTTTGCTCGTGCGAACGACTCCTGTGGCATTTCTCGTATCGATTACGAGTCGTGAGTGCTTAACAATCCACTCGTAATCGTAATCGCTGTGATCCGTCGATATGACGACCGCGTCGTAACCGCCGAGCATCTTCGCCGAAAGAGGCCTGCTGGCCATCCCAAGATCGTGCTGACGCTGCTTGTGAGTCTTCGGGATATACGGATCGTTATAGTCAACCTTCGCGCCTTTCTTGCAGAGAAGTTCGATCAGTTCTATTGAAGGCGACTCCCGCAGATCATCGATATCTTTCTTGTATGCCAGTCCGAGGACGAGCACCTTCGAACCCTTCAGACTCTTCTTCTGTTCGTTAAGCGCCTCCATCGTTTTTGTAACGACATAATGGGGCATATTCGTGTTAATCTCGCCGGCCAGCTCGATGAACCGCGTCGGCATCCCGAACTGTCGTGCTTTCCACGTCAGGTAAAACGGGTCGATCGGTATGCAGTGTCCGCCGAGACCGGGACCGGGGTAGAAAGCCTTGAAACCGAAGGGCTTGGTGCTGGCGGCCTTGATCACCTCCCAAACGTCGATTCCCATGCGGTCGAAGACAATCTTGAGTTCATTGACCATTGCTATGTTTACACAACGATAAACGTTTTCAAGTATCTTCGCCGCCTCTGCCGCTTCGAGACTCGACACCGCAACCGTTCGAACGATAACGAGATTGTAAACTCCACAGGCTATGTCACGACATTTCTTCGTCAGGCCGCCGACAACCTTGGGGATAGTTTTGGTTGTGAAGTCCTTATTGCCGGGATCCTCGCGTTCGGGTGAATACGCCAGATGAAAATCTACGCCGGCCTTGAGTCCGCTTCTCTCCAGTATCGGCGCCATAAGCTCGCGCGTTGTGCCGGGATACGTCGTGCTCTCCAATACGACGAGTTGTCCTCGCCGAAGATATTTGGCGATTGTCTCGGTGCTCTTGACGACAAACTGCATATCCGGCTCTCGATTTTCCGTCAGCGGCGTCGGCACGCAGATTAGTATAGCATCCGTGTTCCGCAGTCGAGCCATATTCGTCGTTGCGCTGAAACAGCCGCTTTTGACCATATTTTTCACCTGATCGTTCGGAACGTGCTTGATGATGCTGCGACCGCGGTTGAGAGTCTCGACCTTCGTGTTGTCAACGTCGAAGCCGAGCACTTTGACGCCCTCTAAAGCGAATTCCCTGGCCAACGGAAGCCCAACATAACCTAATCCGAGTACGCCTACGGTCAAACGCTTGTCTTTGAATTTCTTTTGCCAGTTTCCCATATAACCAATTCTTCTATAATACCTAATTTTCCCAGAGACCCTGCGAACGGCTCTTCACAGGCTGTTTAGCAGCACTTTGCTCGCAGTCAGGCCGAGCGAAGCTGCAAGTTTAGGGACGCCGGGGGCGATTGTCAAATGAATAATGCCTGCCGGCGAATACTGAATTTTCTTGACAACTTATGATATGTTGTGTATTATTAAAGACTTAAGGCTGTCTCGTATGCAACCGATGGAACAGGAGAACTAATGGCAAAATCGCAATCTGCTGCCCGTCAATTCAAATGCGTTGTATCTCGTCTGCCGGCACGCAAAAGCAGCTTTGCTGTTCTGTTTACATGTATTGGCAGACGCGTCTCTTTGCTGAACAGTTTTCGTGACGCCGCACGTCAACTGAAAATCAAAGCCCATTTCATCGGTGCAGATAAGAGCGAAAGCAGCCCGGCGCTGCAATTGTGCGATACCGGAATTGTCGTAAAGCCAACGACACACCGCAGTTATATCCGGCAATTGCTTGCGATTGTCAAACATTATCGCGTCAAGTTGGTTGTCCCCACTGTTGACTTGGATCTCAAATCCATCTCACAGAACGAGCCCAAGTTTGCTGCAATGGGATGTCGCGTGCTCGTCTCAAGGCCGGATGTCGTTGATATCTGCCAGGACAAGAGAAAAACCTACCGATTTCTCAATGACAAAGGATTTGATACGCCCATGACTATGAGCGTTCGTTCTGCGCTTGCCAACAAGAAGCTGACCTGGCCATGCTTTCTAAAGCCTTGGGATGGTTACGGAAGCAGGCTAAATACTATTGTCGCGAATCGAAAAGAACTGGCCTTCTACGGCGACAGAATACCCAACGCGATTTGCCAGGAGTATATCGGCGGCATCGAGTACACATGCGATGTGTACGTCGATTTGAATATGAAGGTTCGATGTGTTGTTCCGCGAAAACGAATCGAGGTGCGGGCCGGTGAAGTGAGTAAAGGCCAAGTAGTTAAGGACACGCACATCATGGCCGAAGCAGCCGGATTGGTTGAAACACTCGGGGCCGGACCGGGTGTCATAACGCTTCAACTCTTTCTCAACGGCGACAACAAGGTCAAGTTTATTGAGATTAATCCCAGATTCGGCGGCGGCGTCCCGCTCTCCATTAAAGCTGGCGCCAATTTCCCCAAGTGGATACTCCAGGAAATCCTCGGCAGGAAAACAAAAATCCGCTTCGACGGCTTCAAAGACAACCTTACCATGCTCCGCTACGACGCCGAAGTCTGGTTGTAGTCTGTTTTGTCTCCGGCTACTGTCTCACAGGCGGTCCGACGACTGTCACAGAAACCGGCTCCTCAACAAGATGTGCCGGCATTCCCCCTGCACTGAGTATCCGGACCATTCGTTCAGTTTCCTTGCGTGTAAAACGGCCTGTGATAAGTACACGCCCGAAAATGCGGGACGTTATTACTGGTGCCGACATCGCGCTGCCGTCGAGGAGAATGCACAGGGGCCTGCCTATGTTTGCGCCGGTCAATTCGTCGAACAAAGCGGCTCCACGTTGGTCCAACGTCAGATCGACTGCCAACCGTCCGAACTCATCGGCCGTTGTCTTGGCCTCCTTGACCAGCCAGCCGGCATCCTTGCGAGATGGTGACATGATCTCATTAGGTTCATTGCTCGCCAGAACGTAATAGGAATCATCATCCTGCTCCACAATGACTGGGCGGTGCTCGATGTCTGTGGAGAATATACTCCCGCTGCCGTCGGCAGAATCGGACCCTATCCATTCATCGATATTGCCTATGCGCCGCCAAACATACATCGAGCCTGGAGACGATGTCGGTCCGTCTCGACCGAGCGATTCAATACACGCAGCTACGGCTTCCATATTCGTTTTCGGATGCTCGCGCGTCGGAAGAATGCGAAATTCCAGTTCCCCGTAGTTTCCCAGTATCTTCTGCAGGGATCCCCCGTCATAGACGATGTCCATATATGAACGATATCCCTTGAATGCCGAGGCAAAACGTTCCAACACCGCCGACTTCTGAGTCGAGCCATCGGCAAGCGCCTCAATATCTTTGACGCCACGGTTCTTCACGCCTTCTACCGCTGAAATTGCGTCAAAAACACTGATACCTTCGTCTTGAAGAGACTCACAGGCATCAACGTATTCTTGCTCCTTCTTAAGTATCTCCTCGGTTGCTCGAGGAACCTGAATCTCGATGTGCGTATCATCGTAAACTCGCCATTTCAGGTTCTGGATATGGTCCGGATCAATCCGTTTTTGCAGACCATATATCATTCTTTCGCAAAGCCCGGCCTTCTCTTTCTCCGCAAGGCCGCGTGTGTCGATCTCGTACACGACAATCACGCCGCCCGTCTTTTCAATACTCAGTTTTGGGATTCTTCCTCCGCTCCTCAGAAGCCAGACAATACCGATACCAGCGACAATTACGGCTGCAAAAGCGAAACGTATCAGTATGTAGCGTAGATAGGGCGTGAACGGTTTCACTGGCATAAGCAACCTTTCCTATACCTCACAACAACCGGGTTTGTAATCCGCGAAAAACCGACCCCATTCGCTGTTCTTCAGCCACTCATCGACCACCTTCCTGCCTTTGAGCGGATACCATATTCGGTCGTGGTAAATCGCCGATGCGAAGATGAAAGAATAGACTATCGGGGTGTGGAACATCAGCTTCTCAAGCCATCGCATCGGGCCGAACCAGAACAGCTTGCCGACGCTTGATGCAGCGTTGTCGCCGGTGACAAAACCCCAGTTCTCCTTGCTAACGTCAACGTCCCCGACGATCTCTATCTCGCCGATGCGACCGATTCCGAGGCCGCGTTCGTGGGCCAGCCGAATAAATTTATGATCCATCGGCTCGAAACCCATCATCTTCGCACAGACCGCATCGATTGCAACGCAGTCGTCAGAGGCCAGAAGGACATCCTTGGTAACCGGGATCATTGTTCTTGGCCCCGCGCCGTTGCCTGCCGTTGTACCGTCGGTAACGACGAAAATACCCTTGTGAATCTCCTTCTGAATAGCCAGAAGGTCCACCAACGTCTCGTGAATACGCGAATGGCAGTAGTGCCGCTTATTGCACAGCAAACCTCCGAACGCGTTCTTCATCGCGCCGGTGATGTTCGTGTAAATATGGCACTTGACGGTCGGAAGATGAACGATGTTCTTGCCGTGAAAGTAATCTGGTATGCAAATGCCGTTCGGGAATACCTCATCGAGAACAAGCATCTCGGCTTTGGGCTTGTATTTACGCCATCGCATATCCGAAGCCTTGAAGTTGTATTTGATCGGAACGCCGTAGTGTTCGCATACCGGACGCTGCTTGTTGAGTACTTCTCCCGTCTCGGCGCTGGTAACCACCGTCTGGTTCTCAACACATACCAGATCCTCGAAGCCGGCCTTCTTCAAACCGACTATCGTACCCTCAAGCTGCCAGGGCGTGGTATTCGCGCTCGGATACATCAGGTGCCACGACAAATTATTCTTGAGAATCGTCGTCGCACCGCTGTCAAGCGCGCTGCCGACGTTGGCCAGTTCCATCACTCTCGCAACGTCGGCCTGCACCGTCGATGGTTTTGTTCGTATTACGGCAACTTTGCTCATATGCTTACCTTGATTACTATTACTGAACCCGGTCTCAAATGTTCGACAATAAACACCATATATAAGCGTTGAATTGCTGTCAACGGCTTTGCTCGGCATCTTGTCGGGCGATTCGTTTTTCAGCCTTGCAGAACAGGTTCATCGATTCAAATGCCTTGGCATCGACCTCCCGCAGCCACAGGATGACTTTCATAACGGGTCTTAGTCGCCGAAATAAATGCTCTGCAGGAATTATGAATCGGCCGAAGAACCCCGCACCGTCGAAATTGATTACCTTGAATCCGCTTATTTCGAGCACCTTGCCGAGCTTATTCCGGCTGAAGTGCTCGTGCCACCGCTTCTCTGCCGATACGTCACCGACCAGACCGTCCGGATTCGATGCGTAACGGCGGTCGTACTCCTCCGGTGAGTGTCTCAAACTGTAATACCATTTGTGCAGCCGCGGAAACCGGAATTTGAAATTCCCCATATCCAAAAAAGAGAAGGCGTGCTGGCCCGGCACCGTAACGATAAGTGTTCCGTCGTTTTTCAGTACCCGGCGTAGTTCCGATAGTAGTTCATGCTGCTTGAAAATATGTTCGATTACGTCCATAATCGTAATCGAGTCAAATGTGCCGTCACCGAAAGGCAGCGACGCAGCCGCGCTAACATGGATCAACTCGATATCGTCATAGAGTTTTTTGCCGCGAGCGATCGCTTCACTCGATGCATCCACTCCAACTAAACGCCCGATCTGCTTACTCTTCAGACTGCTCAGAAAGTGTCCCTCGTTACATCCAAAGTCAAGATGTGCCGAATTCCCGGACGCCACGCATTCCCACGCAAACCCCCAACGGTCATGTCTATAAGGATTATCACTGCTGATTCTCGTACGCATTGGCCTGTCACGCCTCTATTTCGGCTTCGCTCGATAGACGACACCTGCACGCTCAAACGTACACCGATTAAGCAGAATCTCCGGACAGTATCCTTTAAGCGGAGAAACAACGTAGATTGCCTCCTCCCTTAGCAGTCTGTCAGCCGTTTCCAAGGTAAGTTCCGGCGAATTGCTCGTCGAACCTATCGAAGAAATGATCTTCACATCCGCACGTTTGCCCTTGACCTCTTGTGCGTAAAGCAGCGGCGGGGCGGTCGTTGTATCCGCGAAGACCAACGCGCCGCGATCAACCGCCTCAAACGTCTCCGCGCTGAATTTCTCCGTGCCTCGATAGCCCGTCTTCCATGGCCTCAAAAAATATGAATAATCGTTGCGGTAGGGCACTTGTCGAGGCCGTGTCATGACATTCAGACGCGATGCCGCCTTCGGAGCTATTATATAGACCGGAACGCTCAGCAGGCAAAGACTCAGTATCAGCCGGCCTGGGGCCTTGTCGCGCCCCCGGCTGACTATTTTAGCCGTGCCTGCGCCGATTAGAATCGAGAACATGCAGTAGAACGGAATAAAGAATGCATATCGGTCAACAACAGTATATCGAAAGGCAAACAGCAAAAACAAAACCGACAGGCTCAATATGATATTTGCGAACCAGCGTTTTCTGCACGCCGCGTAAGCGAACGATATGCCGACAAACCCCAGCAGTATGTTCGGAGTCGGAAAGTTCAGAGCAATCCACATGAGATTCTCTTTGACGATCCTCCCTGACAGAGAAACGTTCA
Organism: Sedimentisphaerales bacterium; assembly: GCA_016932835.1. Taxonomy (GTDB): domain Bacteria; phylum Planctomycetota; class Phycisphaerae; order Sedimentisphaerales; family Anaerobacaceae; genus JAFGCD01. Next base: position 9,160 of record JAFGCD010000153.1, on the reverse strand, counting down.
GAACATTGTCCATGTACCCCTCGCCGAATGCCGCCGAAGACATTGTTGCCCGGAAGTCGCCTCGCGCAAAGATGTCCTTGATGATCAGGTACTCGTAAGGCGCAGCTGCGATAATCCAAAAAAACGCCATAACCAGAATAGTCTTGATCCTGATTCGCCTTCTGAACAAGAGCACAAAAACCAGGACAAAGTAGCACGCCAGTGGAATTGATGCGAACATGTGATTCGCTGTCGCCAGTCCATTGACAAAGGCCAGACCGTAAAGCCCGCCCGCCCGCTCGCTCCTGGCATATTGCAGCAGGATGATTAGTTCGAGAAAAAGCAACGCCATACTCAGGTTATAGACCTCCGGCATCGCTGCGTGCTGCCAGAAAGTATGTGAAAGGCCCAACGATACAGCGCCGACAACTGCCGGCAGCGCCTTCCTCAGCCATAGAGCCAGAAACAGAAACAAGTTAGCCACGGCAAATGCCGAGATAAGGGCGTTTGCAACATTGACTCGGTAGCCGAATTCTCCCAACCGAACGTACTTCGCTGCGATGCCGATCATATAGAAAAGCGGGTGCGAAAGGGCAAGCCCGAGCTGGCCTTCAATATCGTTATGCCAGATACGGTACTGGATCAGCCCGCTGTCCTGCCAGACGGGCCCGGGAGCACAGCTCGCAATATACAACACCGCTGCCGCAGCCAGCACGGCAATGTAGCCGGACCGAATGCCTTCAGGGCTCAAGACTTTGCCGTTGGAATTGGATATCGGATATTTCAACTTATACCTTGGACTTCTTCGCCGCCGTTGCTGAAATGCTCAGATAGTTACCTTCAGGTACAACGTCTCGGCCTCAAACCGAACTGCTCCTTCGTATGCCGCCGGAATTAGAATCGTCTCGCCGGCCGTAAATTCAATCGAATCGCCGTCCGCTGCCTCGATAGTCCCGAAGCCGGACAGGACGATCAATACCTTCATAACGCCCGACGAAAGCAGCAACTCGCAGTTTTTCGCCTGGTGTCCCTTATCAACCTTGAAGTACTCGCAGTCAACCAGTCGCCCGACCGTCGTAACGCCAAGCTCATCGCCGGATGAATTGAAGTGGATGCTCTCGAGCGCTTCGGAAATATGGAGGGCTCTGGCCTCGCCCTTATCATCGACTCTGTTGAAGTCAAAGACCCGATACGTCGTATCCGAAGGGGTCTGAATCTCCGCTATCAGCAGCCCCGCCCCGATGCTGTGGGGAGTCCCCGCAGGCAGAAAGTGGCATTCGCCGGCTTCGACGGGCACTCGCTCAAGCATCTCGGCGACAGTGCCTTGCTTGATGGCTTCGGCAAATGCCTGGACGTCCACGCCTTTCTTCAATCCTTTATATATGACTGCACCGGGGCTGGCCCATATGATATACCAGCATTCGGTCTTCGCTTCGCCCTTACCCATTCGTCGGCATGCCTCGGGATCGGGGTGGACCTGAACGCTCAAGATGTCCTGGGCATCCAGCAGTTTGATCAGCAGACGAAACGGACCGTTGAACTCAGGATCCCCGGTGATGATTTCCGGATACTTGCAAACAGCCCAGGCCAGCGTTTGCCCGGCCAGTTCGCCGTTTCTGATGACGGATTTGTCATCCGGCAGATCGGCTAATTCCCAGCTCTCACCGATCTTCTCCCCCGCGGGGAGGTCCTTGTTGAAAACTTCCTGCAGTTTCCGACCGCCCCATATCCGTTGCTTGTACAACGGCTCAAATTTTAGCGGATAAGCCTTCATGCTGGGCATTCTAACTGTCTGTGCTGATACAGTCCAGCAGACATTGAGACTATTTACCGACCCGACCGAGGCTGAAAATCTGACAGCAGGGCGGAACTAAGAGCTTCTAATGCTCTAAAGAATGTTTCGACCGAGAAACTCTGTTATGCCATCTGAAACAGCCTGTGCCAGGCGGTTCTGGAACGAACTGTTCCTGAGCATTCCGGCTTCGCTGTGATTGGACAGGTAGCCAAGCTCCACAAGAACCGCAGGCCCTTTCGTACACACGAGAACGCGGTAATCCGCTTTCTGGATTCCTCGTTTGGTCAGGTCCGTCCGTGACATAGATTTCGATATTGCACTGGCCGCACGCCTGCTCGACCATGACGCCGAACGTGCAACATAGATTGTGAATCCGCGTGTCGAACTGCGAGGAGAAGAATCAGCATGAATACTCACAAACAAATCCGCGCCGTATCTGTTGGCGATCTCAGCCCTGTCTTCGAGTTCGATGAAGGTATCGTTGCTCCGGGTCATTATGGCTCTTACGCCACTTCGTTTAAGCAGCGAGGCCACCTTTGATGCAACGGCGAGATTGACGGTCTTCTCGTAATATCCCAGGCAGCTTGTCGCGCCGGGGTCTTTGCCGCCGTGACCGGCATCTATCACCACACAGCCTGACGATTTCCAGGTACTTGTCCTCGGTCGGGCCGACGTCTGCATCGCCGACTGTATTTGTGATATGAGTTCTTTGGATACATAAAGCTGACCAGCCGTACGGTCCAGCCGTCCGACATCACAAACCGCCTTCGCATTGACATAGACCTTCCCGCCGGTATAGGTAAAGATCATTACAGTATTCGTTGAGTCCTTCAACGTAACGTGGGTGGACGCGGTTTCCACCACTCGAAGACCCAGAAGACCGGCGAGTTGTGATACGCTCACGGTCTCATAGCCCGAAACAGGCCCGGCGTCAGATGGGCCGGCATAAGGGCCTCCACAGCCTCCGATTGCCAGTACAGTCGTCAGCAGAAGCAGTTTCAGCGTTAATCTTATGTGCATTACGCAGGTTTTATCGGAAATCTCCGCCCGTTCGCATTAGATTCTTTTACGATGCCAATCAACACCCCGGATACTCGCACCTTAGCCATTGATACGCAAGGGCGCACAAATCACCCCAATCGACCTGCCCGTCGGATGGGACGCTGATATCCGCCCCTTCACAGATATCATCCTCCCCCCCGCAGCCGGTGGCAAGCCAGTGTGACGCAAGAATGGCATAATCCTCGAAATTGACTCGGCAGTCGCCGAATCCTCTCGAAGCCAGGTCTGCCGACAGTCCGTCGTAGCACTCATAGACCGTTCTGACAACCAAATCAACCTCATAGAAACCGCCCTTTGTGAAACCCCAGTTCATATGCCCGTGGCTTCCCGCAGAAATATAATAAACATCATCATCGTTGATGCCATTGTCATATGTGGACATAAAAACCACCGGCGCAGTCCCGCTCTCCGCATGCCACAACGAGAAATCGCCTCCTTCCGGGCCGCGAACATCTATCAGTCTGACCTCGAACCACTTGTCCGCGATATTGGCGCCGCGAGGATCATCCGGATTCCAAGAGCACAACGACTGCTCATCCGCATTCTCTGCGGCAAATCCCAGGGGCAGCGCCCCGCTCCCTGCGATCTGCGGAAGAACCCAGAAGGTCTCACCGGCCTCGGCCCCTATGAACTCATACCCCGATGGAATCGAATCGAGACTAATCCGGGCATTGCTGTTGACATAAAGCAACGCCTCGGCAGAAGCAAGACCTTCATCATGATTATGATCGCCCGCGTCGCCGTCCGGGGCATCGTGAAATATCTGGATTGCCCAGCCGCTCTCGGCAAAGGATACGTCAATATCTGTATGGTATGTATCTATCGTATGCGGGTGATTCTCATCGGGAATCGGCGTCTCGACGCCAAAGTAAAGCGTGGTAATATCGCTGGAAATCTTGGCGCACTGCCCAACTGCAAACAGCAGGGAATCACCGCCAGCCGCCGGCAGCAAACAAAGCAAAACCGTCGTAATACGTAGTCTCATCTGTACAAATCCTCCATAATGCTGCAAGGCCGCAACCGGCTGTTCTGGCGATCTGCCTGATTCAGTGCGGCGGCTCTGCGAAATTATCATATTCATCGGCCTTCTTCTTAATCGCTTCCGCTTTGATCGTCTCAACACGCGCATCGGCATACAGATAAAGCGAACAACCATCTGCATTATCCTCGGAATCGCGCCCGCCGAACCGGTCCGGCTGAATGTCCTTGCGGATCGCATCCCACGGCACGTTTGGGGCCGGAAGAAACCATAAGCGGGAATGCGTGTGATCGCTCGACAACGCCAGAGGAAGATCGTCGGCTCCAACAAACGCTGTTGTGGTTTCTGCCGGACGTTTCAGCTTATGCATATTTCGATAAGACGTCCCAATAAGACGCCCGAAAGGGTCAACCGCCTCAACCGCCACATACTCATTCAATACATAGCTGCTCATGCCGTGCTCTAATCGCTCCTTACGGTGCGGGTCGCCGGGGCATATCCGTATCGCATTTACGTCGCCGACATATGGCATAAGTGTGAAAATCCAGCTCCGTTGTCGAGCCGCGGCTCCGCTCAATCCGTGGCTCGACTCAGGAAAGTAGCCTTCGTTGTCTTCCGCATACATACCGAGACCCATACCGATTTGACGCAGATTGCTTCCGGAGCAAACCCGTCTGGCCTGGCTCCGCGCAACGCCTAAGCATGGCAGCAGGATTGCCATCAACAAAGCAATGATTGCAATGACTACAAGCAGTTCTATGAGTGTGAATCCTCGCGCGCTATTCATATTTCTCCTCCATGAGGAGTGCACTATGCCTACTATGAGCGATATGATTGGGGGCGCGTCCCTTGCAGCGAACGCGAAAGCGATGTCTCAGGACGTCCCTGGAGGGGCCCGCGGGCTTTGGGGAAGGGGCGTTAATTGAGGATAGACGCACGCCGGGCTGTCGTACACTACGGACCTCCCGGAAATCTGCTGACTATAAATCGGCTGCTCGTACTCGATAAACACGCACTTCTGAAAAGCCAGACATGCCAGACAAATAGGGCAATGGCCTTGATCGTGCTTCTCAATGTGTGCATGCTTCGACAGATGCACAATAGCCGGCAGGCCCATCGCCGCAGCGACAAGGCAGAACGCGCCGACCACTATCATGATGTTCCGAATTCTATCGCTCAAAGTATTCTGATAGCCCTCCACTGAGAACATCCGGCTGTCTCACGCACAAGCCGGACACAAACCCTCGAATCTGGTCTGCTGCCTGTGGATAATAAAGCCCCTGTGACGACCTTGAGCCTTAGGCATCCGCATATCGGTTAGACAGTGGGTCTTGCCGCAGCTTGTGCATGTAAAGTGCGGGTGACACTGAGTCTCGCTGCAATTGTGTGATAGCTCAAAATGCCTTGCCCTGTTTTTGACGAAAGCCTGGTGGACGACGCCGACTTTTAACAGGCTCTCCAACGTTCGGTAGATGGTAACTTTGTCGAAGTGATTTTGTCCCAACTGCCCGGTGATCTCCTCCTGCGTCAGCGGTTTGTCGGCCTTGAACAGAGCCTTAAGAACGGCTACCCTGCCGGCAGTACAGTAAAGCTTGGCCGATTTCAATGTTTGTCGGGCCTTCAAATCCAGGTCGGACCTCATTTTTCGACCTCCTTGTGTTCGCCGTGGCAGCAGCATAACCCGTCCGGAGAATGCACAAACAGCAGCGGAAGCACGATATCACTGATACAGCAGGGCAGCCAAACGGCCAAAAACAAAAAACCAAAGCTCCCCGCCAGCTTCGCCGGCGGAATATTCCCGCCAAACGCCATCAGCATGTGAAAAGAAGATGCCCACGTACTCAGAAGAACGTGCCCGGCATGCGGAATTCGTGTCCGAGGTCGAAAATAGGCAACCAAAGCCCCGAAAACCGCGGCCGGAAATACGATGTACCAACCTTCTATAAAACCGATATGGGCCTTCTCCACAAAACCACTTTCCCCGTGGGCCTCGTGCGAATCCGTATCCTCACCATTGTGGCCGTGCCCATGAACACTGACTTCCATTCCCAAAAGGCTTTCACCGATATACGGTATCACCGAATCACTAAGCGTCGATATCCCAACAGAGCCGATGATTGCAATAAAAACAATCATGATGAAGCTCCGTTTGGCGCTGTGAAGCTTGAACATTGCGCCGGTAACCATAGCGCTCAGTAAAACGTGAGCCGGGTGAAACACATAAAACACCTTCTCATTCGTATCGTGATCAAGGTTTCGGAAGATGATCATGCAAAGAATACCCGTCAAAGCCCCAAAAAGCGTAAACGGAGCATGATGTTTCAACTCCACTCCAATCGATGCGAATCTACTTTTCATAAGCAGCTATCACTCCAAAAACCACTCTTGCTGTAAAACAGCCGATCCTTCTACTATGAATACGCCAAATTTGCAACTAAGTTGCAAATATTTTGCAAACTTTTTCCGGATTTTTCCTCCCTTGACATTTGTGACGGGCGGCTTTGCCGGTTCCAGTAAGGGTATCCGCAGACAGAACCAACGCAAAAACCGTTGCGAATTCGGCTTTTTCGCGGTAGAGTAGCCGTCTTGGATAATAGTCGTCTGCTCAGGAATAGGTAAATGAAGGCGAAAGTTGGATTACTTTGCGTATTATTGCTCGTAGTTGGCCTTGCCGGCTGTCAGGTCGCCGGCGGGGCGGCTAAGCCGCTTATTGGGATTACGAGCGTTTATGACGGGAATGAGGCTGCCGGCTTGGCATCCATTACGGTTAATTTCACATATATAAGTGCGGTAGCCGAGAATGGCGGTGTGCCGGTCATTCTGCCCACTATCCGCGATGAAAGAATCATCGAACGCTATGTGCAGGAATTGGACGGACTCGTGTTGGTAGGGGGAGCGGATATCCCGCCGGCCGTCTATGGCGAAGAGCCGCACGAAACGGTTAAGGAGGTACCAAAGCAGCGTTATAATTTCGAGCAGAAGCTGATCGCAGAATGGCTCAAATCCGGTAAACCTTTGTTAGGCATATGTTTAGGGATGCAGTTTGCGAATATAGTGGCGGGGGGCTCACTCATTCAGGATATACCATCTCAAGTCGGCACAAAGATCAACCATCGAAGCTATCATCCCGTCATTATCGAGCAGGGCGGTCTCCTCGCCGAGATTCTCGGCGCCGACCGGCCTGAGGTCTATTCCTCGCACCACCAGGCCGTAAAAAAACTCGGCAAGGACCTGAAGATTGCAGCCCGAAGCGAGGATGGTGTTATAGAGGCCCTCGAGCGGACCCGGGGAGGTTTTGGCCTCTTCGTTCAGTGGCACCCCGAAGCAATGAAGGATAAGGCCCATCGGAATGCGATTTACGGCGCCATGATTCGGGCTTGCACGGCGAAAAAGTAAGCTCGGCAAAATACTATGCAGACAATATCGAACATATCACAGCTTAAGATGATTGAAAAGGGCTCTGTGCTTACTATCGGGAACTTCGACGGAGTCCACATCGGCCACCAGCGAATCCTCGCCGCCGGCAAACAAGCCGCAGCAGAGAAGGGCGTTAAGCTGCTCGTTATGACCTTCCAGCCGCATCCCCTCGCAATCGTGCGACCGGATAAGGCGCCCGCAATCCTCACGCCTCTGAGTCTTAAGGAGCGTTTGATAGACCGGTTCGGAGCAGATTATCTCTTTGTCGTAGAGAGCAGCCCCGAACTGCTGAGCCTCTCTGCCCAAGAATTCACACTGCGTTTTCTCGTCGATAGCATCAAACCGAGCCTCGTTGTAGAGGGGCAGAGCTTCAATTTCGGCTCTGACAGAAGCGGCAGCATCGAGACATTGCACCTGCTGGGAAAAGCAAATGGCTTCGACGTCTCCGAGGTAAAGGCAGAGCCGGTTCCGATCTCGGCAGGGCGGTCGATTACTGTTTCCAGCACTATTATCCGCCAATTACTCGCCGAAGGTAACGTAGCAGATGCGGCAATTGCATTGGCAAGACCCTATCGACTTATCGAGAAGGTTATTTCAGGCCGAGGCAAGGGAAGAAGGCTCGGTTTCCCGACGGCAAATCTAAACCCTCCGAACCAGGCCGTCCCCGCGCACGGCGTTTATGCCGGCTTCGTTCAAATAGCCGATTCGCAGCACCAACTGCTCTTAGCCAAAGCTGCGATCCCCGCAGCGATAAGTATCGGCCTCTCCGCTACTTATGGAGACGTCGAAACATTGCTGATAGAAGCTCATTTGCTCGCCGGCGACATCGGCGATTTATACGGCAAGCACCTTGCAATGGACTTCATCCGGCGAATCCGGTCCCAGCAGAAGTTCACCTCCGAATCCGACCTCGCCAAACAAATCGCAAAAGACTGCGAAAAAGCCCAGGGTATATTGGCCACGAATATGTAGGATGGGGCTTCCCAAAACGCTTCGCAGATGTCTGGGTTCGACTAATGTGATTGAATCTCCCAACAGCGGGATTCGCAGCCGCACAGGTCGCGTCAAGAACTGGCAGGATCACGCCATGGTGGTCCGTTGGGTGGCTGCGTCGCTGCTGGATATGGAGAAGCGGTTCAGACGGGTGATGGGTTATCAGCAGTTGTGGATGCTGAAGGCAACGCTCAAAGACCTGGCCGAAGATACATCGGTTGACACACGATCACAGGTGGCATAGACTATGAAGCAATGGAGTAGCCAACAAACCTCCAACTATGACCGGGACAAGTTCCGCCGTACTTGGCCGCGGCAGCAAGTATCTGTTCCCTCTGATCGCCGATTAGCTCCTGAATTCCCATAGTATAAGCAACCCTTCTTCCCACCAAATGTAAACACGGCTACAGAATGTGTCAAGCCTAATTCGGCGCAAAAGGAAAGCCCCGCATTGTCGCCAACGCGAGGCTTATAATCCTGGCGATAACCTACTCTCGCCCGTAAGGACTACCATCGGCCCGAGCGGTCTTAGCTTCTGAGTTCGGGATGGGATCAGGCGTTTCACCGTCAGTATAGTCACCAGGAATTCGTGTTATCAGGCATAAAGCCTGATTAACTCAAGTATGTATAACAATATGCAGATGCGATGGGAACTGACAAACGTAACTCTAAATATGAGCGCTTGAACTCTCCAACCCTTCAATCAAGGATTGATATGGTCAAGTAATTGAGCGTTAGTACCGGTTAGCTGAACGTATCTCTACGCTTACACACCCGGCCTATCAACCAGATAGTCTATCTGGGCTCTTCATCCGCACAAGGCGGAATGGAATCCTCATCTTGGAGTAGGCTTCCCACTTAGATGCTTTCAGCGGTTATCCTTTCCCGACATAGCTACCCGGCGGTGCCCCTAGCGGGACAACCGGTACACCAGC
>JAFGCD010000152.1 GCA_016932835.1 Sedimentisphaerales bacterium | reverse complement strand
GCAGGAATTCGCACGACTACACCTACTCAGAATCGAAAAAAACCAACTCAAACCCTGGAGAAACGGGTAATCGCGTGAAAACAAACAAGACTGAAACGCCGATGCCGGCGCTCTATAACAGACCCGGTTCCCCAGGCCGACGCCTTACCGGACAGCAGGAATCGAACCCTTCTTGATAGCACTGACTGCCGGGAAAGTCTGTGGCCGTGTTTTCTCGGTATCAGCCCCCAGGCGCCGCATCGGAGCAAAAGGCGGTCCCGGCAAGGAAATTCATGTGAGCCGGAGGCCCCACGCCGACCTCTGCAAACAGGCAAAATTGTTAAAAAAAACTAAAAACCCTTTGACATAGTGACATGATTGCCTTAATATTAGAGTTTGGATATAAAGTCGAGGCTGAATCTATACTAAGCGCCGCAGGACTCCCAGTGTTTGTTGCGGCAGCGCGAAATTGTCCGCAGCCACGGATTAGCCGGCGGGGCAAGGGCAGGACATGAAAAACAGCAGAATCAGCAGAATAATACAAATCCTTACGACAATGCAATCGGGGGAAAGCTATTCGGTCGAAGGCTTGTCGAAAATGTTCGGCACCAGCCGCCGGACAATCTTCCGCGACCTAAAGGAACTGCAGGCAATCGGAGTGCCCTATCACTTCGACCCCGATACGGGAGGCTATGTCATAGACCCGGAATTCTTCCTGCCGCCCGTTGACCTGGACCTCAAAGAAGCTCTCAGTCTGCTGCTGCTCGTACACAAGGTCGGCGACAAAATACAATTGCCTTTCAGCAAATCAGCAATGCTCGCCGCACTCAAGATCGAGAACAATCTGCCTCCCAATATCAGACGTTACTGCAATACGGCTTTGAAAAATATCTCCGCCATTATCGGAGCCCAGGCGCCCGTAGAACGTTCCGGCGGACTCGATGCCGTCTTCACAAAACTACAGAACGCGCTCACAAGAAAGCGAATAGTAAACATCAGCTACAACTCGCTGGACGAGGGCAAGATAATCGACGTCGAACTGTCCCCTTATCACCTCTTTTACAACCAGCGGGCATGGTACGTTTTGGGCCGTTCCAGTCTGCACAAGAGCATTCGCACCTTCAAGCTCAACCGAATCCAGAAAGCTCAGATCACCAACAAGTGCTTTATCAACGGCGGGGATTTCGACCCGCAGGAACATTTCGGCAGGGCGTGGTCGATGATCCCGGAAGGAAGAATATACAACATTAAACTGAAATTCCTCCCGAAAGTCGCACATAACGTCACCGAGGTTATATGGCACAGCACGCAGGAAGCCGTGCACAACGACGACGGTTCGGCAATTGTCGAATTCCGAGTGGACGGCCTGGGCGAAATAACATGGTGGATCCTCGGCTACGGCGACCAGGTCCAGGTCCTTGCCCCGAGGGCTTTGAGAAAAAGGCTCCTTCAAATCGCAAAAAACATGGTCAAAATCAACGAAAAGGCCTGAACCACACCTGATTACATCGCAATCCTTTTCGCCGACGCCAACAACCCGTCTTTCCGCTTGCCGAACGCACCTTTTTCGATTATGATTCACCCAAAGGCTCAGCCGGGCCGATAGCTGTTCATAGCAAAGAAAACGGCCCGGAACGCCGATATGGATACCTATGCCAACGTAGCTCAACGGTAGAGCTCTGGTTTTGTAAACCAGTGGTTGTCGGTTCGAATCCGACCGTTGGCTTTTTTCTATCCCTTGTTCCGACCGCTGCCATGCAGTGATATTCCGCACTTCTTAACGAGCACAAAGACCGCTTGCCGGACAGACAAGCTTTCATATGCCCGGCACTCCCGGCTTGCAGCTATGCCCTATCTGCCGGCTTTGCCGCGAAACACACGAATCAGACCGCCTCGGAACTGGCGAACTCCATGCCCGGCTTGCTGAATTCGACCTGGTTATGGTAGGTCGCATATTCGCTGACAATAGCGCCGCAGGCCCCGGCACGCTGAGCGTGCCACGATTCAGGGTCTTCGAGCGTATAAAGCTGCCCGGTCTTGGCGGTGCGCTTAGCTACATACCTCGACTTGAACCAGCTCTCGCCGTAGCCCCAGGGGCGATCCTTTTCCGGCATCTCGTTGATCGGCATCTCGTCCCCGGCGCCCTTATACTCGCCGAAGAAATCAACCGACCCATACCGAACATGCCACGACTCCATCTTGGGCCCATACCCCTCGTTGCCGCCTACGTGCCGATGTTCGGGAAGCATCTGGCCGGGCAGAAGGTAAATCTCATGGCCCAGATAGCCGTACTTCGCATCCTTGAACTCCCCGCCATAAGCCTTTGAACCGCTCTGGCCGTACTGACCTTTCGCGTTGATCCAGAATATCCCCCCCATCCCCAGCTTCTCGAAATCGCGCTGCAGGAAGTCGCACACCCAGAATTCATCCGTCTTGAGCACATCCGAGATGGGGTAACCCAGGGCTTTCATCATTGCGTAATAGGCATCCTTCGCGGATTTTGCTGAGAAAGCGCCGTCGGCGCCGTAGAAAGCGGCATTGCCTGGGTTCACCGCCCCGCCGCCGCCCATGCTAGCGCAGCCCGCAGACGCTATCGCCGCAGCAGCGCCGGCAACAGAGTACTTGAGGATGTCACGACGAGTTGATTCTTGTCCTTGATTCGTTTGACTCATTGTCTGCCTCCCGGGCTTATTTCTTTTCATTCTTCAATGTCTGGTAGAGGTCATACGCCTTATCCGGTTTTTCGCCGTCATGGACAACCGCCCGCACGGCCTGAATCATAGCGACGGGGTCGTCGGCGAGGAAGATATTCCTGCCCATATCCACACCTGACGCCCCCTGGTCGATTGCCTTGTAGGCCATTTCCAGTGCGTCCGGCTCGGGGATCTTCTTGCCCCCTGCGATGACTATCGGGACCGGACAGCCCGCCACGACCTCATCGAACCCCGGCTCGCAGTAATAAGTCTTGACGAAATGAACGCCTAACTCGGCGACTACCCGGCAGGCAAGGCCCAGATATCGTGAGTCCCGAACGAGCTCTCGCCCCACGGCGGTGACGCCCAATGTCGGAACCCCGTAGAGGTTGCCTTCGTTTATCAGGCGGGCAAGGTTGCTGAGCGTCTCCTTCTCGTACTCGCCGCCGATATACGCCTGTGTAGTCACCGCGGCGGCATTCATGCTGATTGCGTCTTGAACGGTCACACCGATAATCTCGTTGCTCAACTCCTTGAGGATCGTCGCCCCGGTGCTGCACCGCATCACTAACGGTCTATCGACCTCGGGCGGAATACACGCCCGCAGCGCGCCGCGGGCGCACATCATGCAGTCGGTATAGGGCAGCAGCGGCGGAATGCTCAGGTCGATTCGTTCCAGACCCGACGTAGGACCCATGATATAGCCGTGGTCGAAGGCCAGCATAACCGTATTACCGCTTTTCGGATTGAATATGCGCGAAAGCCGATTCTTCATACCCCAATTCAAATGAGCCGAGCCTTTCAGGAAGAATCCCGGTATCTCCGCCGGCACATCAACACTGAAATCCTTGCTCGTTTCGCTGCTCTTATCTCTATCCACCATCTTCTAATGCTCCTTTCAGAAATCCTTTGAATATCAGAGAAACCGAAACAGCTCCCGGGTCTTCGTGACCCAGGCTCTGCTCTGCGGCGTTTTTTGCACGACCCAGACGAGGCTGCAGATCCTTCGTCGAATCAGCGCCCCGGCGAGCCGCTTCAGCCGCACGTTCGAGTATCCCGCAAATGCCAAAACCGTCATCAGCAGCTAAGCGAGCCTGTTCAACGGCGGGAATCATCGCATCCATAATCGTCTTATCGCCTGCCTCGGCCTTCGTCCGTTTGCGAACGCACTCCAGAGCCGCCTCGAACATCGACGCCAAAGCGACGCAATCCATTCTCTCCTCCTGCCCTGCCCCATTGGACATCCCCATGAAAAACGAGCCGAACAGCGGCCCTGTCGCTCCGCCGTCTGTCCCCATAACAGCCCAGGCCGTCTCGCTCAGCAGTTGCTTCATTTGGCCGCCCCGGGAAGAGGCTACCGACTTTTCGAGGTTCTCCATTGCCCGAAGCATGGTCGTGCCGTGGTCCCCGTCACCGCCGAACGAATCCAACTCGGAAAGCCTGCGGTGGTTTTCACGAATCTGCCCGGCGGCGCCGAGCAGCATATTCACCAGTCCCTGGTAATCGAGAGTGTCTGACATTTTATCCAATTCTTATGCCCCGGCAGTATCTGTGCAGCCTCTAAATAGCCATGCACGGGCACTTGCACGCCGCATCCCACAACTTAATCAATTCGTCATCCATCCGAGCCATGAACATCTGAAAGCCCCCCATTTCCTGTACGGTAAGGAATTCCCCTGCGGCACATCGAACCATATTGATCTTCCTGCTGTCGAGAATCTTCTTACAACTGTTCAATACTACATATTGCTCCATCAACGTCGTTGAGCCGACCCCGTTAATCATCAGCAGTACGTCATCTCCCTTCTTTATTGAAAGGTCTTCGACGAGCATATCCAGCATGATCTCGGCCGTTTCGTCGGCGGTTTTGAGCTTGCTCTGGGCGCTGCCGCTCTCGCCGTGCTGGCCCATACCGATGATCATATCGGCTTGGGGGATTTCCGAAATGGCCTCGCCCGTGCAAGGGTGCGTAGCTGACGTTACGGCCACCGCCAGGGTCGCCATATTTCGCTCCATTCTATCTGCGATCTCCAGGCATTCGTCGAGGCTCGCTCCCTGCTCAGCGGCGGCACCGGCGACCTTGATAACCGCAAGACATCCGACCAGACCGCGCCGCTGTTCGGGTTTGTCCCGCGGACCCGTAGAGATGTCCTCATGGGTAAGAATTTGCTTTACGTTAAGGCCTTCCTGCTGGGCCATCTCCATAGCCATATTCGCCGACATCACATCACCGTCGTGATTGAGCACAATCAACAGCACCCCTGCGGGCCTCTCGGCCATGCGAAGCGCTTCGATGAGCTTTGGAGGCCCCGGCGCCGCGAAAATCTCGCCCGGCACGCTTATATCGAGCATCCCTTCGCCGACATAACCGCTCAAGGCCGGTTCGTGTCCGCTGCCGCCCAGAGTCACCAGGGCCACCTTATCACGGGCCTTGGCCTTGGCGCGAACTACAAGATTACTCTCGGTCAGCTTGACCTTGTCCGCATGTGCAAGGGCGAAACCGCTGAGCAATTCATCGACCAAGTTATCCGGATCGTTGAGGAACTTCTTCATTGCCATCGTTAAAGTCCTTTCTGCGAAAATTCGGTTACGTTCCGTCAATCTTCAAGATAATAGCAGAATCCTGCCGGCAGGGCACCAAGAAAGCCCTTTTCGCGGCGTTTTTTGTCGTTTTACGCCCTGCTTTCGTTCTACGTGGCCTCACACACAAGGCCGAGGAGAAGACCTGCGGGCGCCTTCTAATACTAAGCCTTTTTCTCTTGTGCGACAAGCCAGTCCCATTGCTCGTCGATTAGCGATTGAAACTCGTCGATCAAGTGGGCCCACTGCGGATCCTTAAGATGCCTGAATCGGCCTTGAGTTAAGAGCCAGTCGCTGACAGGCCTTTTTTTCCCGGGTTTGTAATTTACCGTGTAGTCACCGCTATCGACCTCGTAGAGGGGCCAGAAGCATGTCTCCACTGCCAGCGAAGCGGATTCAACGGCCATATCGGGGTTGATTCGCCAGCCGGGAACGCACGGAGAGAGGATATTCAGGAAGGCCGGGCCGTCGAGTTCGATACCCTTCTTGATCTTCTCGGACAGGTCGATCGGGTCGTGTATGCTCGCCTGGGCGACATAGTCGATGTGATGGGCGACCATGATCTTGCTGAGATCCTTGCGCTGCTGCTGTTTGCCGGCGATGACCTGACCAGCCGGGGTCGTAGTCGTAGCCGCACCCAGCGGCGTTGCGCCGCTTCGCTGGATGCCGGTATTCATGTAGGCGCCGTTGTCGTAACAGATGTAGAGCAGGTCATGGCCCCTCTCCATCGCCGCACTGAGCGCCTGGATTCCGATGTCGTAGGTTCCTCCGTCTCCGCCGATGGCTACGCACTTGATCTTCTTTGCGTTTCCGTTCCTTTTGCTGCGCACCCTCGCCATAGCCTCGACACCGCTCATAGTCGCGGCGGCATTCTCGAAGGCGGTATGAATCCAGGGCACATTCCACGCTGAGTAAGGGAATATGGAAGATGCCACTTCAAGGCATCCTGTGGCCGAGCCGACGACTATGTCGTAATCGGTGACGCGAGTAAGCATCTTCGTGAAGATCGGCACGGGGCAGCCGGCGCAAAGTCTGTGGCCGCTGGAGAAAGCGGTCTTCTTCTTCGCCATTTCCTGTAACTTGGGCACTTTCAGCCTCCTCTTACATTCAGGAAGTCGGATGTTTTTTCGATCTTGCCTTCGTTGAGATACCTCTTGCTTTCCTCGAAAAGGTCGCGAATATCATCGAGAAGCAGTTCCCTGCCGCCAAGGCCGAAAGTCCTGCTGTAAAGCATCGGCCTGGGATTCGCATCGTAGAGCGAACTGCATATCTCAACGAACAGAGGCCCATATGCCCCCATACTTGTGGACCTGTCGAGAACGGTAACGATCTTACTGTTCTTCAGGGCCGCGGCGATCTCGGCATACGGGAAGGGCCTGAAGACTCGAATCTTCAGCAGCCCGACCTTCTCCCCTTCGTCACGAAGCTCGTCGATTACTTCTTTGAGTTCGCCGGCAACGGAATTGATTGCAACGACAACTCTCTCTGCGTCGTCCAGCCGGTACGACTCGAAAAGCTCGTATCGCCTGCCGAATTCTTTGCCGAAGCGCTCGGAAACCTCCTCAATGACAGGCTTGGCATTGGCCATGGCGACCTGCTGAGCCTTCTTGTGCTCGATATAGTAATCGTGCAGGTCAAGCGCACCCCAGGATGAGGGATTGGCCGTATCGAGCAGAGAGTGAAAGGCCTTGTGTTCGCCTATGAAAGCCTGGACCTGACGGTCCTCTTCGAGCTGCATCGTCTCGATAGAATGAGAGATAATGAAGCCGTCGAGGCATACCATCAAAGGCAGGCGAACGTCCGCATGCCCGGCGATTGCCGGGGCCATGATCATGTTGTCATACGCTTGCTGGTTGTTCTCGGCGTAAATCTGTATCCACCCTGCATCGCGGGCGCCCATCGAATCGCCGTGGTCACAGTGTATGTTGATCGGCGCCGACAGGGCGCGATTGACAACAGCGACAAGTATAGGCTGCCGCATCCCCGCCGCGACGTACAGCATCTCCCACATCAGGGCCAGACCGTTGGCCGAGGTGGCCGTCATAACCCTGCCGCCGGCTGCCGACGCCCCTATGCACGCCGACATCGCGCTATGCTCGCTCTCGACGGTGATAAGTTCGGTATCGACCTTTCCGTCGGCCACAAATCCGGCAAAATCCTCGATGATCTGCGTCGAAGGGGTGATTGGAAAAGCAGCCACGACATCCGGAGCTATCTGCCTCATCGCCTCTGCTATGGCGCCGTTTCCTGTAATTGCTCTTGTTTCAGGCATTGCTAAATTCCATTATGTTTCTTCACGAACAAATTCTATGGCTTTCTTCTTGCCTTTCTTGTTGACAGGGCATTCTCTGACGCAGAGGCCGCAGCCCCTGCAGTAATAGTAGTCTATCTGTTTGATTTCCTTGCGGTCCTTGCCGGCCGGGGTCTTGCCGTCCTTGAGCACAAACGCCCCTTCCGGGCAGAATACCCAGCACCTCAGACAGTTGATGCAGGACTCCTGTCGCCAGAGCGGTCTCCACGTTCGCCACGTGCCGGTCTCGTAGTCGGCGGCGTTGCCGCCATCGGTGATAACGCCGCCCAGGGCAAGCTCCTGCCAGTTTTTCAATCCGTACTTTTCGCTCATGCCGTTTGAACCTCATCGTAGCCACATTTTATCGCCTCAATATTCTTGCCGACGAGGTCGGCGGCAAGTATATGAGCGAATATCTTCTCGGCTTCGGCGACCAGGGCTTCAAGTGAAATGACCTCAGGGCATGCCCGTGCAAACGCCCCCATCATCGCCGAGTTTGGGATTTCCCTCTTGAACAGCCGATAGGAGATGCTGTTAGCCGGCACGGTATAAACCGGTTGAGTTGTCAGGCTCAGCAGCTCTTTCGTCTCGGCGGCGTTTCTTTCAGTATTCACAACGAAGATCGTACTCTCTCCGGCGCCTTCGACAAGGCCCTTGCCGCCGATCAGCGTTGTATCGACAATCATGACGACATCAGGCGAAAGAACCGGCGTGTGGATCCGGATTCTGCTGTCCGAGAACCGGTCAAAGGCGCGCACCGGAGCGCCTCGCCTTTCCGGACCGTAGTCGGGAAAGGCCGATACACACTTGCCCGTGCCCTGAACCGCTTCAGCCAGGGACTTCGCCCCCGTAACGGTTCCCTGGCCTCCTCGGCCGTGCCATCTGACTTCAAAATACTTCGACACTCGAACCTCCTGGATCGCGAAAAACTCACAAAACCTTTCACAAATCGTTGTCATGTGATTCGGCAAGTACGCCGCAGTCGTATTTGTCAGGCTTGCAGCCGGAATACCCCCTCCGGAGAATCATATCAGCCCTTTATCCCCAAGTAACCTTCAATCACATATAAGGCTGGTCATTCTACCTGATAGAATGAGTGTTTTCCAGGAAAAACCTAATCGAATATCCGAGCCGAGCCAGACAAAGCAGCGTTACTTCTTCACGACGGCACTGGGGGCCTCGCAAACGACTCGGAAACCGACATTGAATACACGCTGCCATTGTGGGTATCCCAGCCTGAAAGAGCTCCTTGCGCGTTTGGGCCTGTCGTAGAACGAGCCGCCGCGGGCAACCTTCTTCTCGCTGGCCTGGCCGGCGCCCCCATTGTACGGATAGGGCCTGTATGCATCGCCGGTCCACTCGCACACATTGCCGTGCATGTCGTGAAGACCCCAGGCATTGGCCTGATACCTGCCCACATTGCTTGTGACAATCGATCCGTCGTTCACGCTCTTGATGCTGGGAATCCACTTTGGCGAATCGTGCGGAGTCAGACTGTCGGTCCGTTCGTCGGCCAGATTGGCATGCCTGCTGAAATCAGCGGCAACGCCTCCGTAGTTCATATCCGTATCGCTGCCCGCCCGACATGCATATTCCCACTCTGCTTCCGTAGGCAGTACGAACTTGCGTCCGGTCTTTCGGCTGAGCCAATCGCAGAAGGCAGCCGATTCCTCCCAACTGACGCGAATTACAGGCTGCAGGTCGCCGTCGGCGGCCTCGCCACGCCTGCTCTGGTCTTTGTTATAGACACTGATATAACCGCTGCGATGAGTCGGGTCGAAAAGCGAATACTGAGAATTAGTCACCTCGAATTTGCCCATGTAGAAAGGCTTGTCAATTCTCACGCGGCTCATCGGATATTCGTCGGCGTATCCCTCGGCAGAACCCATGACAAACTCGCCTGCCGGTATCAGAACCATCTCGAGCTTGACCCCTTCCCCTAAATCGAAACTCAAATCCTTCGCCGGCCCTGCATGGCCCTGCCGATCCCTGGCGCCCTCGGCGCTCAGGGGCCAGTCGGAGACAGCCGCACTGAATACCGCTTTGCCATCGACCGGCGCGGGCCTGACAAACTGGGCTTTCTTAATCTGGATGGGGGGATAAACCTCCGGCTGTTCCGGACGATTGGCGTAGAGCTTTCGCATCTCGAGCCTTCGCTGCTCGAACGAACCGGCGATCTGGCGGTGCTCGCTCCATGTGCCGTGGTCCGGAACGTTCAAATCGATCCATGTCACCAGCCTGTCCCATGCCTCGGCGTCCGGCTTGGCATTATGATGGCCCTTCTCCAGCATCTGAATCAGCTCGCTGACACTGGCATGGTATTCGAGCGGCTGCTGCATGAAATAATCGCTCTCCGGCCCGGGACGGCGAACATAAGGATGCAATTCACAATAAGAAGGAGTGAAATTACGAAATGGGCTCGGACGGTCGATAGTGAAATTGGGCCTGTCATTTTTTTCGCCGTTATGACAGCCCACGCAATACTTCTCCAGAACAGGCTGAACTTCACGCTTGAAACTGAACCCGCGAGCCGGCCCGTACCAGGGCTCCACCTCGGAAGGCTTACGAACAGCCGCAATAGTGGGCCTGGCAGCAGGGACCGTGCTCTGGCTTTCGTGACAGCCCACGCAAGAAAGGGTCTCGCCGGGCATCGCGGTAAACCAGCTTCGCATAATCTGCAATGCGCGCCCGTTCTCGTCGAGAGGCTGAACTCCGATAGGCATGTTCGCAGGAACCCTGAAATTGGCCGAGCCGTCCGATTCAACCGGCACAGTCCCGAGAATGCGGCGCACGTCCCACGGACCGTCGATGCCGATGTTGATATGTCCGCCCATCTGCGGATAAGCATAATGATACTCATACAGCCGAAGCTTCTTAACCGTACCGCGAGGTACGCCCGCAAGACCATGACCGGCATAAATATCGCTCAGATATACCAGCGCATCCTGCCTGGCAGGGTCAACACGATCCGGAACAACTGGCGGCCTAAGCCGCTTACGAACCGGAACAGGCTCGAAAAGCCTGTATCCCGGCTCTTCCCTCAGAAGCAGCATGTTGTCGAATACATCGACAAGATAAATCCCCCACAACGACGACGCATCAGGCTGCATCGCTGTCAGGAAGTACTTCTCGCTAAGGGGATGAGGGTGCAGAAACTTAGGCCATGACTCGTTCACGAGCTGGTCGGTGATCACCGCCTCGACTTTCTTGCCGTAGCCCGGAATCCTCTGAACCGCGCCGTCGGCCTGCTGCCTGCCCCGCGCAGGATCGAAAATCACAAGCTCACCCATACGAGCAACGCCGTGATGGCCCGAAATCACCGCCACAACCGCAGTAGCCTCATTCGGAATAGGCTTGGCATAGAAAAATGAATTGGGCCAGGGCGAATTGCTCCCGTAGTATTCCATCTGGTTGCTGCCGTCCGGATTCATGTGGAACAGCAGTCGCGTAAAGTAATGCGGCGAATCGGAATATTCCCACCTCGAATAAAGGACCCTGCCGTTGTTTAACTGCGTCGGACACCAGTTATGATCCTGGTCGAAACAGAGCTGGCGGATTGCCGCCCCGTCGGCGTTCATTATGCAGAGATTGGCAACGGTATTGCCCCCGCCCACGCACGGAACACCCTGAAAACACCGCGTCGAGTCGAAAATGATTCGCCCGTCGGCGAGGTAGCAGGCGTCATAATTGTCCACATCATTGTACTTGCCGGGCGTCACCTGCCGAAGTCCCGAGCCGTCGATACCGATTTCCCATATTTGCCATCTGTTGTGACTGCCCGGCATCGAAAACAGTATTTTGCCGGCATCGAAATGCAGATCGACATCGCCCACGAATCGACCGTTTTCCGGCTTGTACAATGTCGTAAGCCCGCCCCCGCAGCGCACGGGCGAAAGAACCGCGATCTCGTTGTCGTAACCGGTCTTGGGAAGTGCGCAGTTGCCCTGCCAGTTCTGAGGCAGGCCGTGGTTGCTCGCCTCGCTTCGCTTGACAACAAGAAGCTTATCGAAATCGAGCAGCGGATTGCCCAGCAAGGCCTTCTCTCTCAACGCCAGAATCTCTTCGCCAATCTTGACAATAGCGCCCGTATCGCCTGAATCCTTAACGCCCTGATACGCCTTTTGCAGTTCATCCAGACGCGTCAGCAGCGCCGGACCTTCCTTGTACCCGGACGGAAAGCTCTCCGACAAATCCCGGATCGCCCGTTTCACAGGCTCGATATCGAGTTTCGCGAGCTCGTCCACTGTCTCCTTAAGCGCTATAGAGCGATAGTAGAGGCCGCGAACCTCATCCAGTTTTTCCGGCCCGGCGGCGGCGAGCTTGGCCGCCTCGTCCTGCAGCTCCTTCGTTCGACAGGCGCGCGCGTAGCGATTCGCCAATTCCTTTATGTCACCCCGCCCCCAGGAGCGGTCCCAGATGCCGTCCTTCTGCTCCAGCCTGATCTGCCGCTGCGCCTGCTCCGACGGAAAATCTCTCGCCACCAGTTTCCAAAGCCCGTCGCGCCGCTGTAGCCGAGGTGAATCAGCGGCCCGGCCTGGCTCCGGCGATGTCGAAAAATAATAGCCGTGACCGCCGGTCCTGTTGTATATCTTCAGCAGCAACTGATTCTCACCCGGCTTAAGCGGCAAATCGGCCTTGTCCTGATTCGGACCCGGCCCGCGCGGCACGTTGTTCGAGAGCACTCGCCCGCCGTTGAGATACACCTCTAATCCGTCGTCGCTGCCCAGATATACCGCCAGTTGCCGAGCCGCGCCGACAGTGATAGTCCGACACAAAAACGTCGCGGCATTATTCCTGCCGGGCAGATTCATGACGACGCCGTCCTGATGGCTCTCCGCCCGCTCCCACTTCAGCGACTGATTATAACCCTGCAATATATCTATTCTGCCGGTCTCGAAGCCCGGCGAAAAGTCGAACCCCTTTTCTCCGCAATTCACCGGCCCCAAAACATACCACGGGCCCAGGCTGAGTTTATCGGCATCCTCCTCCGGATGCGCCTCTTCCCACGCGGAAAGCGCCTCGAGGCTGCAGCGCAATGTCCCCTGCCAACTGTTCTTACGCTGATAATAGGATGCATCGGCCGCCAAAACCGACCCTGCAAACACGATACCGACCAAAAACGTCAAAGATGCCTTACCCAAAACCATGCCAGAACTCCTCAACACCAACCTTGCGCAATCTGATTCGCACAAAACTTTTTCTGCATTCGACATGCCGGCTCTAACGACAGCATGCCAAACCGCCGACACGCCCGATAGTTAACACCGAAAAAACGCCTTCGGGCCCGTCAACCCAGCCATTCTACCATATTCACCCTTCCTCTTGCGCTCTTTTTCAGGCTTTTTTTCCCTCGTCAAACGCCGACACAAACCGGAGCGCCTGTGCTGATTGAAGTGACATCTCGCCTTTCAGCGGATAAGCACAAGAACCATATCCGCCTTCTTACTTCCCCATAATTATTTCCACTCCCCCCTGCCTCTGACCTCTCACTCGACCACCGCCTCGTAAACCAGCTTCTTGAATTCCCTGTTAATCGTCGCTTCGCCCTCAGGATGAATCTGCCCCATGCAGATGCCGATTAGCTCCTTGGCGGGGTCCACGAAAAACGTCGTGTACCAGAACCCGCCCCACCCGTAAGAGCCCACGCAGTCCAGCCCGCCCGCCTCTTGAGCATTCCGAACGATCCCGACCCCTAACCCGAAACCCTCCCCTTGCCGCAGCCGCCCCACCTGGTCGGTCGTCATCATCGCAACCGTGCTTTTTTTCAAAATCCGCACGCCGCCTAACTGCCCGCCGCCCAGCAGCATCCGGCAGAACCGCAGATAGTCGCCCGCCGTCGAACACAGCCCGCCCCCGCCAGAGTAGTACATCTTCCTGCCCTTGTACGGGTGGTCCGCGCAGTAGCTGAAAGGCCCCTCGTTGACGACCTCGCTGTCGAGCCGCTTCAACCCGCCCCCGGCCTGCGGCGCATAAGCAACGGCAAGACGCCCAAGCTTCTCCTCAGGCACGAAAAAGAAACTGTCCTTCATACCCAGCGGCCCGAACACTTGCTCATCGAGAAACTCCTTAAAGCTCATCCCCGAAGCAACCTCCACCACACGCCCCAGAACATCGACGCCCAAACTATAAGTCCACGCCTCCCCCGGCTCATGCAGAAGAGGAATCCCTCCCAATCGCTTCATCTTCTCCGCTAAAACACTGTCGTCGCCGATTACCCCGTGTGTGATCCCAGCCTGCCGATAAAGAGGACCCAACTGGGAATCCCACTGGTAACTCAGCCCCGATGTATGTCTCAGCAGGTCCTTGATCGTAATTTCGCGCCTGGCCTTGACGGCCTCCTCCCCCCGCCGCAGCACCTTCGGTTCTTTGAATTCCGGTATATATTTCGAAACCGGATCCTCGAGCCTTATCTTGCCCTGGTCATACAGTATCAAAACCGCAACACTCGTTATAGGCTTGCTCATCGAGGCAATACGAAAAATCGTATCCTCCTGCATATCGACACCCGACTCGATATCCGCCTTGCCCGCGCACTGAAAATAAGCGATTTTCCCGTGCCGGGAGACTACCGCCACCGCCCCGCCGATCCGCCCCTTCTCGACGTTTTCCCGCATCAAAGCCGTTATCCGCCCCAGCCCCTCTTCGGACAGCCCGACCGAATCCGCCGGCGCCGCCCTGCCAGCCGCGCACCCGCACACCCCAATAACCAGAACCGCAGCCGCCCAACATATGAAGAATCTCCTTGCTTTAACCATTGTCCTTAATCTCCTGATTGAATTCCGTAATTGCCCTTCTGTCCGCCTGCCTCAGGCCGAACCGCACGCCACTGCTCCACACTGCCAACTGCGCTGCAATCCCTAACACGATAACACAAACCCCGAACCAATAGGGCACAGCACGCCTGCCGAAATACTCCGCCAGGTAACCGCCCGCTATAAACCCGATTATATGTCCCGTCGAAAGCAGCACTTCATGCAACGCCATCGAACCGGCCCTGCTGGCGCTCCGCGAAGCAGCGTAAAACTGGTGCGAAAAATAAACGAACGCAAGACCGAAACCCACCAGCGCCGAAACAACGAAAAATGTCCCGAGCTTGGAGCCTGCTATGATCATCACCATCCCCGCCCCGACGGCCACCTGCGCCGCGAGCAAAGGAGCAAAACGATAATGCCATCCGTGCAGCTTCGCCGCCGCTAAAAACACCACGCATGTCACCGCACACATCACCGTCATCGCCGTGCCGAATTGAGACTCCGAAAAACCCAGTTCCATCTTGAACAGCAGAGCAAGCTGAGTCTTCATAAGCCCCACACAGATAAAAACGCTCACCAACGCAATCCTGCACACCCGGCGATACAGAACGAGCATAGCATCCGCCGCAACGCAAGATACCTCCGCGCCCGCCCCGTCTCCGTTCCGGGCAAGGTCGAGCCTCGGCGGGTGAGCGAGCGTAACCGCAACAAACGCTGCCGCCGAAAAAACCATCGCCGCAACCAGAGCGCCCGAAATGCCCCGCTGAACAAGATAACCGCCAACGAAAGGGCTCACCGCAAGACCCGCCGACCAGCTCACGTTGTAAACCCCCAGCTTCCAGTTCAGATCCTTGCCTTCGTGCCCCGTCGAAAGCCACCCCATGATCGGAGGCCAGTACATCGAAATAAAAACGCCAGACAGCATAGAGACGATAATTGCAAAAAGAACCGGATCGCCAAGGTCGTAGCCCCGAACATACGCCGCGACAATCAAAAACATCCCCGCCACGGTCCCCGTTATCGCAACCGCACCCAACTGAGCAAGCCGGCGCGGGTCGAAGCGGGCCAGCAGAGAACCCGTCACCGCGCAGCCGGCAAGATAAGACCCGAAACCCAGCGAAGCGCAAAGACCCAGATCCCTGTCGCTGCCGCCTAAAAACGTAACCACAAACGGTATCGTAACCATCCAGATGCCGCCGTAAAACGACATCAGAAAAGCAGCAGTATATATCCACGGAATCCGAACCCGGCTCCGCAGCCCACTCATAAATCGAAATAACATCGGCCTTGAACGCTCCGTTCCAACATCGAGTTGCACCGGCAATCGATAAAGCCTCTAAAATGCCATGCTCCGCCCGCCATAGCAAGCCAAAACTCTCTTCCGAACTGGATACCCCCAGGGGCCGCGACCACGAAAATACACACATTTCACGCGATTACCCGTTTCTCCAGGGTTTGAGTTGGTTTTTTTCGATTCTGAGTAGGTGTAGTCGTGCGAATTCCTGCAAGCCGT
>JAFGCD010000002.1 GCA_016932835.1 Sedimentisphaerales bacterium | reverse complement strand
GCCGGCAGATTGACGGTCTTGGAAACGGCGTTGTCAATGTTCGCCTGAAAAGCCGCCTGGATGCGAATATGCCATTCCGGGGCAATCTCGTGTGCAGTGATAAAAGCCTCGCTGATGTCTTGAGGAAGTCCTTTAATCTTGCGGGGCTCAGCACCTGACATCAGCTCTGCTCTGATCCGTTCATTCAGCCAGCCCTGCTCTGTGCCGATTCGTTCGAGCAGAGGATGCAGTTGAACAAATTCCGCTCCATCCAGGGCCCGTCTCTTGTAGGCCTGTTTGAATATCGGTTCGATGCCCGAACTGCATTTGGCGATAGTGCTGATGCTTCCGGTGGGTGCTATCGTCGTGCATGCTGCGTTTCGCATGGGGGCATCATGTTCGGCGTCCCAGACACTGCCCTGCCAGTTGGGAAAGCACCCTCGCTGTTGGGCGAGCTTGCGACTGGCCTGGTGTGCCTTTTCCTGAATGAAACCGCTCAACCGCTTGGCGAAATCCACTGCCTCATCGCTGTTATAGCGAATGCCCAAGAGTATCAACGTATCGGCAAAACCCATGACGCCAAGGCCGATCTTGCGGTTGCCCAGGCTGACGTTCCGGATTTGCGGGATCGGCCAGTGATTGGCATCTATCACATCATCCAGGAATCTAACGGCAAACTCAGTAGCTTGTCCGAGATCTTCCCAGTCCAGGTCGCTCTTATCAGGCAGTACGAACTTGGAGACGTTCAGAGAACCCAGGTTGCAGGCTTCAAAATCAAGCAACGGCTGCTCGCCGCAGGGATTGGTCGCATTGATCGAACCCAGGGCCGGCGTGGGATTATCTTCATTGACACGGTCGATATAGCAGACCCCCGGCTCACCTGTCGCATGGGCACTGGCAACGATCGTCTTCCAGATATCCAGAGTAGTGAAGCAGTCATCTCGATGCTCGTCGAACGGTCTGAGGTCCTGGATGCAATAAGTGTGCAGATCAACCGTCCTTGGTATTACGTAGGTCTGTCGCGTTCTTGGATTGGTCACCACGTGTGGGGCATCAGGAGTCTCACGCAGGGCATCCATGAAAGCATCCGGTATCTTGACCGAGATGTTGAAGTTGTTGAACGATGTCTGGTCCTGCTTGGCGTGGATGAACTTGAGGATGTCCGGATGTCGGACATCCATCATGCCCATATTGGCCCCCCGTCTGTGGGCTCCTTGCTGTATAGCATTGGTGGTTTCTGCTATGACCCGCCAAAAGCTGATCGGCCCTGATGTCGTTCCGCCGCTGGAGGCTACGATATCACCGGTGGGCCTGAGTTTGTCGAATGCGAATCCTGTTCCACCTCCGGCCTTCTGGATCAGGGCCGTATTTCTGACGGCCTCGAATATCTCGATGATACTATCATTGACCGGCAGAACAAAGCACGCGCTCAGTAGTCCTTCTTTTTGGCCGGCATTCATCAGGGTCGGGCTGTTAGGCAGGAACCTGCCATTGATCATCAGCTTGTAGAATATCTCGCAAAGCAGTCGAATCATCTGTTGGGCTACGCCATATCTGGACTCGACTTCAGCAATCGTTTTGGCCACGCGCATGTACATCTGCTCCGGCGTCTCAATAATGTGCCCCTCGCGGTCCTTGAGCAGGCAGCGTCGCTTCAGTACTTCGCTGCTGATGTCTGGTTGGCCGGTCTCCGGCACAGGCCGGTTTCTCTTTACAGATTCAATCATTCAACTATACTCCGATCAGACAGAGGATTTTCCCACGGTATATGCGTACAAGGGGCAATCCTTATCACAGTAGGCAGCGATAGCAGGCTCTTCACAGCCACAACTACGATAGGGGCTCTCAAAGGCACATTTGGCTTGATATGTTATATACTTCAGACGAAATCGACCGAATTCTGAGATCGGCTTCACAGTTCCAGAACGCCGAGGTCCTTGAATGGGACTTGATGATCACTCTGGCAGTAACAACAGGGATGCGCAAAAGTGAACTACTCAACATGGCTTGGAGTGACATTGATTTCGCTGAAATGAGGATCGAGGTCACGCCTAAGAAGAATACCGATGAAACGTGGGAATGGAGAATAAAGGATACTGACCGCCGATTCTTGCCTCTGAAAGAAGACGTTAGTCGGTTGCTGGTACATTTACAGGATTCGAGGCCCGAGGGTTATCCTTATGTCCTTGTTCCGCCTGGTCGGTACGATCACATTCAGCATGTCCTGCGGCCTAATGGTAAATGGACGCTCTCCAGTGCCCGCAACAAAGTTGTCAACAACTTCACGAAGCAATTCAACAGAATCTTGGCCATAGCACGCGTTGAAAAGAGGACTTTCCATGATATACGCAAGACCGCTATCACCGAGTGGTTTCGTCAAGGGTTGAGCGAATATGAGGTGATGACACTTGCCGGGCACGCGAATTTTGCGACAACTCACAAGTTCTACTTGGCTGTGGCAGATGATCTCATTGAACGAGCCAGACAAGCAACCACCCATCAAGTCAGCCAGGAGTTGCTTCAGAGGTGTTGCCGGATCAGCCACAAAGGAGCAAACAGGTGAGTCGGATTTTGGTACGTTTTGGTACGCGGGGTATTTCTGAGGGCCAAAAGAAAAAGGCCAGCAAGCGTAAGTGCCTGCCAGCCCTTAACTTATGTAACGAGGCCGATGGGACTCGAACCCACAACCTTCGGATCGACAGTCCGATGCTCTAACCAATTGAGCTACGGCCCCGGAATCTCGGTTAAGTGGGCGAATATACCAACACCCCGAACTCCTTGTCAACTTTTTTTGTGCAAAAGTCTCGAATATTAAAAAAACTCACGCGTTTACGTACCGCAAATACAGAGGGACCACACCCACACACAACACAACCGCAAGAACCACACCTGCCTCCCCCCTAACATGCAACGAGAACCGCGATGAACACTATGACGGAAGCCGCCAAACTACACCGCTGGGCTGGAAGAATAAAAAAAATGAAAAGATCGGAGCGAGGAAGGAGTAAGCTCGGACTCCGATCTTCTCGATTTGAATTGGCACAAACCTTAATATTACCCTGAAAACGCACATAAAACAGCCGCAACTCCATTCCCCTAACTTCGAAAACCAAGCCTCAGCCGCCGTATCATGGTCTAATCATCCGAAATCTCTACTGATTTCTTCAGCAGCTTCTACCGCAATACTTATCTGTTGTGCTTAAGCACGCCAGACCCAACAGCCCTCCGTCTTAACATCTCCGACTGTTGCGCCCGGCTTAGAATACGTAACACACAAGCAGTATCCTACAAACGTATATCAACTACACTGACTATAGAAAATCAGCACAACACTGTCTATCGTGGCAACTACGGGGTTTTGCAGAAAAATATAGCCTGAGGATTATAAACCAGGAATATATCTTCGACCGCAAACTTGGAATTGCCGGGGTTGGGGGCACACTCGGGATTTTTACGACAGGCTGCCGCCCTGCTACTGGCTCGGCGGCAATTCGATCAAACCCATATGAATTGCCCGCTGGACCAACTCGACCGCATTCTGAACGCCGAGCTTGCGCATTATGTGGTTGCGGTGGTCCTCGATAGTCCGAACGGAGCGCCCGAGCAACCGGGCTACCTCCTTGTTGCTCTTGCCGGCAACAATCAACTTCAGAACTTTCAACTCCATCCGCGTCAAACCTTTGCCCGTGTAGGGATCAACGGGGTTGTTCTGGTCAAGAATGAATTTGACTTTACGCAAGAAGCTCTTTTTGTGCAAAGGCTTCTCGATGAAATCGGCTGCCCCTAACTGTATCGCCTTGACCGCAACAGGCACATCGCCGTAACCGGTCACCAGAAGAACCGAAAGCCAGGGAGCCATACGTTTGGCTTCGCTCAACAGGCCAATGCCGTCCATCCCAGGCATCTTCAAATCGGTTATGAGTAAATCACATGCCTGAACATTCAATTGCTCAACACAATCGACAGCCCTGGAAAAACATGTAACTTCAACGCCCAGTCTGCCCAAAGTCCTCGCAACAACCTTGCGAATACCTGGTTCATCGTCCACAAAGAAGACATGCTTTTTGGTTTCTCTTGCCATAATTGTCCCCCTAAGAAATCTTGTCTCCGCTAATTCCCAACCGAACAACAAAGGTCGAACCTCGGCCGGGCCTGTTCTCCACCCAGACTTTGCCGCCGGTTCGTTCGGCAACACGCTGGACAATACAGAGCCCCAGACCCGTACCGGCGCTTGCGGCCTTCGTCGTAAAGAACGGCTCAAATACCCTCTCAACGTCTCCGGGTTCTATGCCGCCGCAGTTATCGGCAAACCGCAGTTCAACATACTTATCCTGCACAGAACCGTCAATAACCAGTTTGCAGCGTCCCCGCCCCACGGACGCTTGTATGCAGTTCTGAATCAGGGCAAAAAACAGCTGCTTCAAATCTTTCTCGTTCATATACACGATAGGCAGTTTTTCCATACCTTTGAGATGCAAACTAATTTCAGCTTCCTGAGCACTCTTGTTCAACAACTTCACAATCCGCTCGGCGACAGCCTTCAACTCAACTTCCTCGACCACCTTCTCCGAAGACTTCCTCGCAAAATAACGGAACCTGTCCACTATGGAAGTAACGTTCGACACCTCCTTCAAGCTGTCTCGAAGCCCGTCTCTAACAGTATCAGAGCAGGATGTCCCCTCCAACTCCGCTAATGAATCCTCGATTGCCAGCGAGATAACCGTCAAAGGCTGGGTCAACTCGTGAGCAAGAGTCGCGCTCAGAGTGCCGAATGAAGCCAATCTTTCGGCCCGCGTCATCTTCTCGCTGAAAGCACCAAGTTCCATTTCAGCTTGCCGCAATTCATGAATATCTCGCCCTATGATGAGCGCGCCGGTAACCTGCCCGTCGGCGCTTCTCAACGGCTCAACCGTAGTATTATACCATCGTAATTGCCCCTGTAGTTGCGTCTGGGCGGTGAAATTCATCCCTTGACCCGTGTCGATCGCCTTTCTTACGCTGCCCATCTGCCGATCTGCGATATCCTTGGAAAACAAGTCCCACATGGTCTTGCCTATGTAATCCTCCGGATTCCCGCCCAGGCGTTGTGCCCCCGTCTTGTTCACAAACAG
Organism: Sedimentisphaerales bacterium; assembly: GCA_016932835.1. Lineage (GTDB taxonomy): Bacteria > Planctomycetota > Phycisphaerae > Sedimentisphaerales > Anaerobacaceae > JAFGCD01. Next base: position 3,072 of record JAFGCD010000002.1, on the reverse strand, counting down.
GAACACGCCGTCTCTGTTGATCGTCGCAATCGTCTCGCCCGCACTTTCCACTAAAGTCCTGTACTTCTCCTCGCTTTCGCTAAGTGCCGCTTCAGCTTCTTTGCGCTGCGTGATGTCTATGGCCGTCGCGGCCAGGAACAAGGGCTTTCCGACCCCGTCCCTGATAAGCGTCCCATTCATCAGGGCAGGAAAAACCGTCCCGTCCTGCCGCTTGTGCCACACTTCTTCGGCAACAAAACTACCCTCGCGTAAAAGACGCTCGGTCAGCATATTCACTCTCTCAAGTTGTTCTTCCGTATGAAATACGGAAATATGCTTGCCTGTCAACTCCTCTGCTCTATAGCCGTGCATCTCCGCGAGAGATTCGTTTACATAGACCAGATTACCCTCAAGATCACTTATCGCGTTGCCGTAACCCGCCTTCTCAGCAATCGCATTGAACTTCTTCAGTTCCTGCTCCGCCTTCTTGCGATCGGTGATGTCTTCTACAGTGCCTTCGTAATAAAGCACATGTCCATGCTCGTCGCGGATAGCTCGACTATTCTCAATAACGTACAGAGTCGTCCCGTCCCGCTTTATCCACGCCGATTCCAACCCGACGACCTGGCCTTCTCTTTCAATTCTCTCCTTGAATTCAACTCGCGGATACTCCGGTTCGTATCCGTCAGCCTCGAGGTCACGTTCAGCCAGTTCCGTAAAAGACGAGTATCCCAACATACGCACAAGCGCAGGATTTGCCGCAAGAATCCGACCGCCCGGACTTGTGCGATAATATCCAATCGCAGCACTTGCAAAAAAATCTTTGAACCGTGACTCCGACCTCCGCAGCGACTTCATTGAACTCCTTCTCTCGGACACATACTTGAGCTTCTGCAGCATCCCGATCCACACGAATAATACAAACGAGACACTCACCGCAACAAACGCAGCCGCTATCACGATTTGTCGGCGATGCTTGCTAAGCTCCGAACGCATGTGTCCCTGCAAAGCCTGCGTGAAATCTCTCATTCCGTCGCTGTAAATACGCTTCTGCTCGGCATATGCCTCGCCGTACAGTAACGCCGACGCCGACGCACGATTACCTGCGCGGACCAGTTCGAAGGCCTGCATCTCCGCTTCCACGAGCCTGGCATTGGCCGCATCCGTCTGGGCTGCCGCTTTACTCATAAGAGCCTCGGGCGCAATCTCTCTCAACTCCTTAATGGCAGCCTCCAATTGCGGCTCATGTTCTTTGTATCTGCGCTCCCACTTCGCATCGCCCGTAGCCGTCGCCATAAGCGCCGACATGGTGAGTACTTCGTCAAGATGGGTAATGATGCCGATTAGCTGTGTTGCCCTGAAGTGCTGCGTCTCCACGATTTCGAAACGCCGGTAAGAATGCCATGCATAGAAGGTCAGCGTGCCGAACATGACAAGCGTAAACACAACCGCCGGTGCAAAAATCTTCAGCGACAGGCCGCCCCCGTCCTTGCCGCCGGCACTTTTCTCCGCTTTAGTCGATAGTTCGCCTATCCCTGTTTTAAGCTCATTGTCGCCCCGCATCGTTTCCCAAATTTCTCATGCACAAAAACCGCCGTGTCTCGCTTCCATGACAAGCCGAACACCAACGCCGACATTCTATTCCAACATGCTGACGGCCGGCAAATGGAGAATAACAGATCGCCGCCGGAATTCCAAGCGGAAATAACAGCCAAAACTGCCTGTACTACGTCGATATGGCCTATCCTCACAGGAATGACCCAGGCCCGGACAAAACCTCTCTCGACCCGAAGCTACATTCTCGATGCTCGCGTCCGCCTGACCACAGGCTGCGATTTCGGACTCTTCTTCCCGCCGCCGCCCAGGACTTTCGTCGCCTTCTTTACATCGGCAACCTTGAATATGCCCGTCGCCCGACCGCCTCTGGCCCCCGCTGTGCAGTACGCGTAGGAAATATTGATGTGGTGCTTCGCAAGTTTCTCTGCAACCGCAGCCAGCGCGCCGGACTTATTCGTAAGCTCAACGCACAGAACATCCGTCTCACTGTACTGCATATTAAGCTTCACCAGCAGTTCTTGAACTCTATTGGGAACCCCAAAAACCACCCGCATCACACCATGCTCCGCAGAATCGACCATAGTCATCGCGACTATATTGATCTTCGCACGGGCAAATTCACAGAGCACCTGAGCAAGGATTCCGGGTTTGTTGACCATGAAAATCGAGAATTGTTTTGCTATCACCATTAAATAAGTCTCTCCAATCGCAGCTTAATTTGTATTCGCCGTCTCGACGGCGCCCTGTTTGTCGTCGAAGAACTGAAAAATCTTGTCGAGATTTGTTATCTTGAAGACCCTGTGCAACTGTGGGTTTATACCGCTGATTACCACCTCCCCGCCGGACTCTGCGACCTTCGCGCGAGTATCCAGCAGCAGACCTAAAACCTGGGACGAGAAGAATTTCACTTCCGAAAAATCGAATACCAGCCGCCTCGGATGATTTTCTTCAACATACTCCCTTACCCGCCTGCCCGCCGCGGATATCCCCTCAACATCGCACATACAGCTTGACTTGAAAGCCGCCACCGCAGCGCCGCCTTCCGCCGTTATTTCAACATCTACTTTCCCGTCCATGCCCCGTATCGTTCCTGACAACTAACATTCAGGTTCAGCCCAATCCCGAAACCTGGTTATTTTCGCCTGACAGCCCATGTTTATCAACGCCCAAAATCCCGCCTTTCGGCATTTCAAAGGCCGGAAAACTATTCCCGTACCACCTATTATTCGTCAATTTCCTCCGCCCGCGTTAAACATTTCTCTCCTGACGGCTAACTTATAAAAACCCCAAAAAAACACACTAATGCACCCTCGCCTGAACGCAGGCCAGGCCGCGCAAAAACGGCAAATCGGGCGGCACATTTATCACAAGGACACCAAAGCCGACAAGCTCAACCGGCAAAAGGCATTCAAGGATGCTCGACAAACTCAAACGTAAGAACGGATAAAAGAGAAAAAGCGACTGAATTTGTGCCAATCAAAGTTGCTTGTAAGCCTGATATTTGTAAAATCGTATGATCGTAGCTGATAAATTTTT
>JAFGCD010000151.1 GCA_016932835.1 Sedimentisphaerales bacterium | reverse complement strand
CAGGGGCTACGCCAACGGCTATAAGCCCAAGACTCTGGATACCAGGATGGGCAGAATCACCGTCAGTGTGCCCCAGGTCCGAGGAGAACTGGAATTTTTCCCTTCAGCGTTGGAGAAGGGCTGCCGCAGCGAACGAGCCCTAAAGGTGGCTATAGCTGAGATGTACGTCAAAGGTATCTCCACCCGGAAGGTCAACGATGTCGTGGGGTGTAAATAATATCTCATCATAACTGCTTGTCCAACAAGGATATATATCCCCTCCTGACGAACATATTTGCATGATTCTCGATGATTTGCTACGGTTCCAGGACTATGAAACAGCAATTATGGATTACACTGGCCACCTATCTTGCGTATTGCATCGATAAGGAGCTTTACAAAGCCATCGATTATCTTCGTGAACAGGTCCGCGTTCTCCTGGAACAGCAGGAAAAGCAGAACAAACGAATTCTATTGACCAATAGTCAACGGATGAGAGTTGCCGCTAGGGCCAAAAGACTCAGCAGGAGAATGCTGGAGCAATGTACAGTCCTGTTTACGCCTGATACCGTGCTCGGATGGTATCGAAAACTCATTGCTGAGAAGTACGATGGGAGCCAATATCGTAATTCACCCGGACGACCGCCAATAACGCAGGAGGTTGTGCGTCTCGTGATTCGGTTCAAGGAAGAAAACCCTCGCTGGGGCTATCAGAAGATCACAGACCAAATCGTCTATCTCGGCTATGAAATCAGTAAGTCCAGCGTAAAGAACATCCTCATCAAAAACGGTTATGATCCTGAACCTGACCTTACGGTGCGATCAACCTGGCATGAGTTTATCAGGAGCCATTGGGATGTTATGACTGCCTGCGACTTTTTTATGATTGAGCTTATGGCGGGGCCGAGGCTGGTCCGTTGCACAGTCTTCTTTGTAATTGAGCTTTATTCACGAAAGGTCTTTTTCGCTCCCATCAAGCTTCAGCCGGATGGAGAGTATATGAAACAAATAGCACGAAGTTTAACAGACTATGGAGGCTTTCTACGAGGAAAGCGGTATCTGATTCACGACCGGGACCCCTTATACAACACAATAGGATTTCATGATATTCTGAAATCCTCAGGAATAGAACCAGTGAAACTTCCCGCCCGAAGTCCCAATTTGAATTGCTATGCCGAACGCTTTGTGAAAACTGTCAAGTGCGAATGTTTGAATCATTTGATTCTGTCATCTGTTAAGCAGCTTGAATATGTCCTTGAGCAATATAGTGAATATTATCATCACGAACGGATTCATCAGTCTCTGGGCAGGATCATTGAGCCGAAACACTCCATTGACAAGACGGCTGATGTTGTTTGTGTTGAGCGTTTGGGTGGACTTCTGAAGTCATATCACAGACTGGCTGCTTGATCATCAGAGCAATGTGGAATAGTTACATCAAGAATGTGTGCCGTCCGCCGAGTCCCCAAGGTCAAGCTGGTCTTCTAACAAAACAACTATATCAAAACTCCACTGACGCACCAAGATACCGTCGAAATCCTGCTTATTAACTTCTGAAAGAGCAAAGATTTAACTACGGATGATTATTTGCACCGTACGCGAAGCGGGATTGGAGACGAAGGGAATCGAACCCTCATTTCCGCGATGCGACCGCGGCGTGCTCCCGTTACACCACGTCCCCTGAGCACATTCAATTTTCCCGCCATTTTAGGCAATCGCCACGAAAAGTCAACGTCTTTTTCGATGGCGGACCAATAATGGTTCAGAATCCCCATACCTCATACGAGATAATGTGCTCAATAGGTTCCCTTTTTTGCTGCTTTTGTGCCTCTGCCGGGTAGCCCAGCGCCATAAGCTCGATTATGGCGACATCTTCGGGTATCCCCAGTATCGCCCGGACCTTTTCAGGGTAGAAAGACCCGATCCAGCAAGTCGCCAGGCCGAGTTCCGTTGCCTGCAGGGCCATGTGTTCCAGCGCAATCGCCACGTCGATAGGACCCAGCGCTTGGCCGCATCTCATGACCTCTTTGTTCACACTGCAACCGGCAATGATTGCCCCTGCATTCTTTAGAAAACTCTGATTATTGGCCGCCTCGGCCAATTTGGCCTTAGTATTCCGGTCTGTGGCCACTACGAAACGCCAGTCCTGGAGATTCTTAGCTGACGGCGCCAGCCGAGCAGCCTCGAGGACTGTTGCGAGCTTTTCCTGTTCCACGACTCTGTCCTGATACGCCCTGCACGAATATCTTTTGCGAATAGCCTCGGAAACATCCATTGTAAAACCTCCATTTCTTCACCATTCCCGCACTTATGCGCACACAAACGCCGCATCAGCAACGATTGCGACACAATATAAAGTATCGCAGCTATTGACGCAAGGCCGAAAAACATGTATCATTGTCGGCAAATCAGGGGCGATTAGCTCAGTTGGCCAGAGCGCCTGCTTTACACGCAGGAAGTCACAGGTTCAAGTCCTGTATCGCCCATTTGCCTGCCCGTTATTCCACATGGTTTGCCTGTGCATGCCAAAACAAGTCTGGAAGACCGCACCGTTATCAGCTATTATGGTGTTTCCTGAAAACAAGGACGCTGTAATGTTAAGGAGTCAAGTTCTATGAAGTCACGACAAATGACAAGGCGTCGATTCCTGGTGCGAAGCAGTCTGGCTGTGGCCGCGCCGGTGTTTGTCCCGGCTGGGGCGTTGGGAAAAGGAGGAAAGGCGGCCCCGAGCGAGAGGATTATCTTGGGAGCGATTGGCATCGGGCCAAGGGGCAGATATGTTCTGGGGCGGATGCTGGACGAAGCCGACGTCCAGTTTGTCGCCATCTGCGATGTTCAAGCGTCTCGACGCCGGGCCGTCTTGGATATGGCCAAGGCCAAGTACGGAAACGACGACTGCGCCTCGTATATCGATATGCACGAACTACTCGCTCGCAAGGATATTGATGCGGTGCTGGTGGCAACCGGCGACCGGTGGCATTCGCTCGCCTCGATCTTTGCAGCCAAGGCCGGCAAAGATGTTTACAGTGAGAAACCCTGCGGCATAACGATTGGGGATTGTCAGGCGCTGGCGGATACGATGAATCGCTACGGTCGTGTATTCCAGGCAGGGACACAGCGGCGAAGTATCAGCAACTTTCAGTTTGCCGTTCATTTGGCAAGAAGCGGCAAGCTCGGCAGGATTCACACCCTGCATGCCTCGATTTACAAACTCCGCGTCATCTACGACTGGCTGCCGGCACAGCCGGAGCCACCGCAAGAAGTCGTCGATTGGAACCGCTGGCTCGGTCCGGCGCCGTGGCGCCCTTACAACGAGAACTACGTCCAGGGCGGATGGCGAGGATACTTCGATTTCGATTCCGGCGCCACTTTGCTGGACTGGGGCGCACACACCGTGGATCTCTGCCAATGGGCCAACGATGCCGACCAAACCATGCCGGTCAGTTACGAACCCGAAGGTAACACGATCCACGCCAAATATGCCAACGGTGTGAAGCTGGAAATGCGGCTGGGCGGCTTCGCCGACGAGGGCCAATGGATTGGGCTCGGCACATGCCCGGTCAGATTCGAGGGTGACGAAGGCTGGGTCGAAACCGGCGATAACGGAGATATCGCCGTCCACCCGGCCTCGCTACAGGCCGAGAGGAAAATCTTTGCCATAAAAGGCACCGATCCGGCCCAGCACACACGAAATTTCTTCGATTGCATGAAATCACGCTCACAAACCGCAGCGAACGCAGACGTGATGCGAAATTCCCATATTGCCTGTCACGCTGCGGCCATCGCCTGGCAACTCGGAAGAAAGCTAAAGTTCGATCCGGCAACCGAAGCCTTCGTCGGCGACGACGAAGCAAATCGTATGCGAACGCGGGCGCAAAGAGCTCCGTATCGCACTTAAGAGACAAGCATCCCTACCAATACCGACACTTTGCAGAAGGTGTGAATCATGGAAAAACGACGATATAAATTAGAGCGGGGCGTCCTTGTTGTTGTGGCCGCTTTTGCGCTGTATTGCTGCTGTGGTGAGGTGTGTGCTGCTGCGGATAATAGTTCCGAATCTGCACGGCAGTCTAAATACCTCGCGGTTCTTCAGTCGGCGGAGGCGACGCTGCCTCAAAAGGCGCGGGCGTGCCAGGAATTAGCCGTTGTGGGCGGAAGAGATGCCGTGCCGGTGCTTGCCGAACTTCTGGGAGACCAGCGGCTCGGCGACTATGCACGGTTTGCACTCGAGCCGATCGACGATGTAAGTGTGGACGAGGCGTTTCGCCGGGCCCTCGACAGGCTCGATGGAAAATTGCTGGCGGGGGTGATCAATTCGGTCGGCGTGCGCGGCGACGCCAAGGCTGTGGGTGTTTTAAGCAAACTCGCACGCGATACGGCATCCGGTGTGGCCGGCGAAGCCATTGCGGCGCTCGGTCAAATTGCGACCAGTGAGGCGGTTGAGACCATTACAGAGATTATGGCGAACGGGCCGGCTGACCTGCGAACCGCCGCGGGTGATGCAACACTGGTCGCAGCGGAAAAGCTCGCCGATCAAGACGAACGAGACGCCGCCGCAAAACTCTATGAGGCGATATGCAGGGCCGATATGCCCAGCCATATTCGAGCCGCGGCTGTCTATGGACGTATTCACCTGCAAAGCTATGATGCCGGTGCTTTGCTTGTCGAGCAGCTCAAAAGTGATGACCCGGCAATAGTGGAAGTCGCTCTGCGTGCGGCGCGTGAAGTGCCCGGCGATAACGTGACACAGAAACTCGTTGCCGAACTGAAAAAGGCCGACACCGCTCTTCAAATCCTGTTGATTCAAGCCCTGGCCGACCGAGGAGATGCCGGCGCATACGACGGCATAAAAACGCTGGCTACCGGCGATAGTTCCGCCGTTCGCATCGAGGCCATGAAAGTGCTGGCACGGATGGGCGATGCCTCGGCAATACCCGTGTTGGCCGCCGCCGTCGGCAAGACAACAGAGGAGGCCAAGGTCGCCGCAGCGGCGCTGCGAACAATCGAAACCAACGGCGCCGACGAGGCCATTATAAACGCCTTGAAGACCGCGGAAGGCAACGCGAGGATTGAGCTGATCGATATTCTTTCGGATCGACGCAGCAAAATCGCAACACCTGTGATGCTTATCGAAGCGGACAGTGCTGATCCATCGATTGCGCGAGCGGCGTTTAAGGCTCTGACCGAATTGGCCGGAGGCCAGGACCTGCCGACGCTTGTCGGGTTGCTTGCAAAACTCGATAGCGAGCAGACCAGGACTTATGCCGAAAATGCCTGTGTCGCTGCTGCGCACAAGGTAGAAGACAAGGATAAACGAACCGAAGCGATCCTGGTTGCACTGAATTCGGCGAAGAACATTGCGACGCGCTGCTCACTGTTGCGCATCCTTGGGCGGATTGCAGACGGCAGGGCCCTTGAAGCGCTGCAAGCCGCGGTTGATGATAGCAACGACGACATTCGCGATACCGCTGTTCGTGCGTTGTCGGCCTGGCCCGATTCCAGGGTGATTGAGACGCTTTCGGCGATCTCGCAAAACAGTTCGAACAACACGCACCGCGTTCTGGCGCTTCGCGGTTATGTGCGTTTAGTGGGGATCGACACCCTGCTTTCGCAGGCCGATAGAGTCGCGATGTACAAACTTGCCATGAGCCGGGCCGACAGCCCCGGTGATAAGAAACTCGTGCTTGCCGGTCTTGCCAATGCCGCGCATCCGGATGCCCTGAAAATTGTTCTCGAATACGTAGATCAGCCGCAGGTGAGGGACGAGGCGATCCTGGCGGCTATGAAGCTTGCGCAAGCGGCCGCTGGAGCACGCCAGGAAGACGCCCGGATTGCGGCACAGAAAATTGCCGAGGTTACAACTGACCCGCAGTTGCGTTCAGAGGCAGGAAGGCTCGTGAAAACTATTGACGGCTTTGCGGACTTCATCGTCGGCTGGCAAGTAGCAGGACCCTACATGGCCGAGAACCGGAACCATGCCGAGCTTTTCGGCATGGCGCTCGGGCCGGAAGAAGCCGGGGCGGATGTGAAATGGTCGGTGATGCCCGCCGGGACGGATGCCAAACGACCATGGATTCTGGATCTGCTCAAACTCTGGCCCGGCAATAGCAGGGTGGCCTACCTGCGAACATGGATCAAATCCGATGAATCCAAAGATGCAGTTTTGGAAGCCGGCAGCGACGACGGAATCAAGGTCTGGCTCAACGGTAAGCTCGTGCATGCGAACAATGTCGCCAGGGCGGCGATCCCCGGAACGGATAAGGCAAAAATCACTCTAAAAACAGGGTGGAACGACCTTATGCTGAAAATTACGCAGAATGTGGATCCGTGGGAGTTTTGCCTGCGTATTACCGGGGCCGACGGCGGAAAGTTGGATGAAATTGAGGTCGATTGTCTTCACACGGCGCCAGGGTCATAGACCTTGACGACAAACCGATAGTTGCTCATAGATTTGTATTACAGTTGTTCACCAAAACTGCAGTTATCAATAGGAGAAATCTCATCCTTATCATACATAGTAGGGCAGTCGAGCCAGCCCCTTTGCAATATCGATAGTAATAACCTTAACGTTCTTAGGGACCGTCACATGTTGAGGCGAGAGATTCAGGATGCCTCTGATACCGGCTTCGACAAGCTTATCTGCTATCTCCTGCGCTGCGCCTCGGGGGACACTTATGATGCCAAGATCAATACTCCGCTGTCCAAGTGTTTTAATGGCGGAGATGTTCTCGATCAATACCCCATGTTTTTTCTTGCCTATCTTCCTCTTGTCTATATCGAAGGCGGCGGCGATCTCGAGCGAATAAGTTCCGAAACGAGGGAATGCCAGAAGCGCAGAACCCAGATTCCCGGCGCCGACCAGAGCGGCCTTGCGAACAACATCGAGCTTGAGTATCTTCCGAATATGCGTTAGCAGTTTCTCGATGTTATAGCCCACCCCTGGGGTCCCAAATTCACCGAAATAGGAAAAGTCTTTTCGTATTTGCCACGGGTTGACTCCCAGAAGAGCCGCAAGTTCTTTGCTCGATATCGATTTAACATCTTGTTCGGACAGACGCATGGCGCCTCTCAGGTATGTCGGCATTCGCTTTATTGTTTCATCCGGGATCTTATGATATCTCATCGCTCACCTCGATTTGGCGGCAACTTTCCGCCTGCAGATTGTTCATGGCGATTATAGATGTCATTCCAACTTATACAGCCGAGTCGTCTCGATAATCTCGACCGCCTGTCTATTCAAAAATACTCCTTGGCGAGCATCTCAGCCGCTTTTTCCACAGCCTCGGCGACCGGTTTGGAAAGGCCGGGGTTGACGCTCTCACACGTTCCCCCCGTCTGGCAGACAACAACATCGACTTTCACACCGCACAACTCCTGCAACTCGCGAAGCAGATTAGATGTCGGTATCTGATGCATCGAGAAGTCGTCGAGCTTGACTTCCGGAATCGATTCGATATCCACCGCGAATATGCTCCCGGGCTCCTGTTCGCCGTCGATAGCATCGACAATTACTACTTTCGACGGTTTTTTCTCGGCAAGTATCGTGTCGAACAGAATCTCTCGAACAGAAGTGCCGGCGTCCAATACGCAGACATTACCCGGGATTGCATAGTTCGCCTGAACGTGTTTAGCCACCGCCGGGCCGAAGCCGTCGTCTCCAAGCAGGGTGTTCCCGCATCCCAGGATCAAAACTTCCTTGTCATACCATTCGGGTCCCATAGCATCTGAGCCTAATTAACTATCGTTGCTCCTGACTTTTATCCCAACTACGTTAAAGAAGCACGCATACGATCCGAGTGTGCCGCCGGAGACTTGCCGGCGTTATAGCAGACAGCCGTCTTCGTACAACTACGGGCACGCCATATCGGGACGAATCAGAACCCTGCCGATAAACTGAGAACACACCCGCAAATCACAGAAAGACTGCAGCCTTTTCTTCAAAGGCTGCAGTCCTTCTGTCAGGTCTTAAGCGAAAGCAAACATATTTTCAAAGGATCTTCAGTTTGCCAGCGTGTCGATTACTTTACCTGCGGCGTCGCGAATATCGAGCTTCACTGCTATTGTGCCGTCCAATTTGTGAGTCGCACACGACAGGCATGGATCGTAGGCGCGGATGGACATCTCGACCTTGTTGAGGATGCCTTGGTCATACTTACCGTCCTTGATCAGGGCCTTGGCCGTTTGCTTAACGGCCATGTTGATTGGCGCATTATTGTGTGTCGTGCCGACGATCAAGTTGACGTTTGTGACCAGCCCGTTCTCATCAGTTTCATAGTCATGGATGAGTGTTCCTCTTGGCGCCTCAAGGCAACCTATGCCTCTGCCTGCCCTCGGAGTGACCGGCACCCGAGTGTCCTTTCCGGTAATCTCGGGGTCGTTCAATAACTCGATGGCGTGCTCTGCATTATAGACCAGTTCGATGAGCCTGGCGTAGTTGTAGAGCAACGTTTGCTGGGCGGGCCGACCGAACTTTTCTCGAAATTCTTCCAACTCCGCTTGCGCCAGAGGCGTGGCCATCTTGTCGCATACATTGATACGAGCAAGGGCATTGGTGCGATAGATACCCACCGGGCCATCGAGGTCCATGTTGAAATCTCCCCATTTCTTGGCATACGGGAATTTCAGGTATGTCCATGGCTCGATATGCTCGCCGATATGTTCGGTGTATTGGTCATATGGAAAATCCTCATAAGTGCCGTCAGGCTTCATTAGTCGGAGTTTTCCGTCATATACGTTCAGGCTTCCGTCGTCGGCGACCGTCCCAAGAAAGCCGGTCTCGATTATGCCGATGCTTTCTATGGCATCCTGATACTTGGGGAAAATGCTCTCCTTCGCGAAGCCTATGGCGAACTTGGCGAACTCAAGGACTTCTTCAGCCATCGGTTTCAATTCGTCGCGTTCTTTCTCGGTGAGCGGTTTTGAGAAACCTCCCGGAACCGCAGTCACCGGATGGATAGCTTTGCCGGAGGCGATGCCCAGCATTTGCGTTCCAAGGTGTCTGGCACGTATGACTTTCTTTCCAAGGTCCGGATTCGCCTGTGCTATCCCGATGACATTGCGGACGGAGTAATCGGCATCCGGCCCCATCACGAAGTCGGGCCCGGCCAAGAAGAAAAAGTGCAGTATCTTGTCCGAACAAAAGGCAATGCTCTGGCACAGATCGCGAAGCTTCTTGCCTGTCGGCGGTGGTGTCACACCAAAGACCGCGTCGTTGGCCTTGGCCGAAGCGAGATGGTGATGCCAGGGACACACCCCACAGATGCTCGTGACAATTCGGGGTATTTCCTCGACAGGTCTTCCTATGCAGAACTTCTCAAAACCGCGAAGCTCCACAACATTGACGAACGTCTCGGCTACGTTACCGCTGTCATCAAGGTTAATGGTGATTTTCGCGTGGCCCTCTATTCTGGTCACTGGGGCAATTGTGATAGTCTTCATTTACTTATACCTCCTTACTACTTAGGGCGAGCCGGCAGGGGTCTGAGCCGGTTCTGGCCGCCGATGTATCTGTTCAACAACGCACGTCTGTCCGGAACCTGTTTCGCATCCAGCCCGATAGAAGAAATCGCGCTCATCATGTCCACAAGGGGATTGGCTCCTTTGCGGATCGGACCGAAACATCCGCGGCAGGGCATGAGCCCTTTGATGCAACGCGGAACCATTACACCGTTTTCGCCGCCTTCTTTATTGCTGCACCCGGCCAACGTTACCGGGCCTAGGCAGAGATACCCTTGCTCCATGAAACATCGAGTGTTGTCCCAGGGCTTGCTCTGGTCGAATTCCGGCGAGTCAAGCGTTCGCTTGATTTCGCCGCCGGAGGCCTTCTTCTCACGTTTGAGCGGACACTCATCACAGACGCTTCGCTCCGGAATCTCGAACGAGCCGCCTGTCAGCAGAGCGCTCAGCGCCTTGACAATCAGATCCGGATTCGTCGGACAACCCGGAATGTTAATGTCCACAGGGACAACCTCTTCAAGAGCATAGACCCGGTCCAACAACGGGGGGAGATTCTCCGTAGGCGTCTCACCTGAATCCGTCGTCTTGCAGTCCTTGTAAACCTTGTGGTAGAGATCCTCCAGCGGGAACATATTCGCCAAAGCGGGAATCCCGCCGAAGCATGCACACGACCCCAGGGAAATCAGGGTGTTGCACTTCTTCCTCATTTCCTCGGCAACGTGCTTTTCCTTTTCATTCCGTACTCCACCCGAGATAATCCCAACATCGGCTTCCGGGATCTCCATCTCCGTATTCTCACCTGTTTGGCCGAAGTACTTGTGGTCCATAAGGACCGGCATGTGGACAAATTCAAGCTCAGGCAGCAGGTCAAGGAGAGGCTCGCCTATGTCCAGTATACTGACCTCGCATCCGCCACAGATGTTCAGCCATTCTTCTGCTACTTTAACTGCCACGATATTACCTCCTTTCTCAGAGATATAAGTATATGCAACTGTGCGTCATTTAGTATCGTGTCATTCTCCTGAAGTAAAAAGAGACTACGATTTTTCTTGGTCTGGTTATCGTCAATCGCCGGCCTTTCCCGCCTTGGCGAGCTGCCGGTCAATCTTATCGAGAAGAATATGCGGCTCGACCCCTTTCTCGATATAGTCGTCAACAGGAAGAAATTTGGAGCTGATACGCTCGCCGGGAAAGTCGAATCCCGTCTGTTCGGTCATCGAGGTCAGCATCAGTATCGGCATGGCGTCAAATCGCGAGTCCTTTCTGATCTTCCTGGCCATTACAAATCCGCCGGCGCCGCGGCCCATCATGACGTCGAGAATGAGGGCATTCGGGATTTCTTCCTCTAACTTCGCAAATCCTTCGTCCGGGTCGTATGCGAACCTGACATCATACTGTTTTGTTTCGAGAATGGCTTTTGTGATCTCTACGAAATCAGGGTCGTCATCGACTATCAATATGCTCGGGGCACTCATTGGTTCTCCTTTGGAAACCACAATCGTCTGCTATTCCAAATCCGAGGCCGGCCGGGCTTGTCCTGCGCCGAAGGAAAGACCATTCGACGCTCATACGCCGCACGGCAGGCACCTGCTGTTCCTATTGCACCTCAATTTCAGTTACAATGCGTCGCGTGTAAACAAGCGACTTGCCGTCTTCAGAGCAGACTTCGACTTCGAAACCGTCATCTGTGTACTTCTGTGCCGCTCCGTTGGCCTTGTCTTCGTTTTCGTATTCTTCTCCGTCCCACATGAACTTCTTGCCGTCGAAGAAGCGAGCTAATTCTGCCATATTCGATATTCCTGCAAAAAATAGTCTAACAATTCATATAGGTTCTAAACAGCACGCCATCTCGAATCGTCAAGTCTTGTACGGGCTGGGACCCAGTGCTCGTACTGTTTCGGTAAACTCCTTCATTACTTCGGCAAACCGCGGACCTTCCGATGCTGAGACCCATTCCAGTCTGAACCGTTCGGGTTCCAGGCCAAAATCCTCCAGCATCAGCTCGATCGCTTCTTTTCGGTTCTCGGCCTTCAAATTCCCTTCGAGATAATGACAATCCCCGATATGACAGCCGCAGATAATGACGGCGTCGGCCCCCTTTGTCAACGCATCGATTACCAGGTTCGGGTGCACCATACCGGAGCACATTACCCGAATAATACGCATGTTCGGGGGATATTGCAGCCTCGAAACGCCGGCCAGGTCCGCCCCGGCATAAGAACACCAGTTACAACAAAAACCGACAATCAACGGTTCATATTCTTCGTTTGCCATATTCAGAGAGCTCCTCTTTTATTTTATCCGGACAAAACAGCATCGACCATGGCGCTCAATTGCTCAGGCTTGAAACCGCGAACGAATATGCCTTTCTTCGGGCAGGTTGCCATGCAGACCCCGCAGCCTTTACACAACGCTGCGTCCCTCTGAACGGATTTCTTGATGCTGCCTTTGTACATATATTCAAACAGGGTTAACGCATTGTACGGGCACGGGTCAATACAATAAGCACACCCGTCGCAGTTTGCGTCAATCACTTCCGATATAGTGGCGTCCAATTCGATTTCATCTTTGGAGAGTATCGTCGCCGCTCTTGCCGCCGCTGCATGGGCCTGAGCGATGCTCTCATCGACGGATTTGGGGCTGTGAGCCAGACCGCACATAAAAACACCGTCCGTCGCAAAATCCACAGGACGCAGTTTCATGTGGGCTTCGAGGAAGAACTTGTCCTGATTCAGGGGCACTTTGAACAGCTTGCCAACTTCGTCGGCGCCGGCGTTAGAGATGATAGCGGCTGATAGAACCAGCATATCGCATTTGATTGTGAGCGAAGTTCTGAGTATAGGTTCGCTTATCGAAATTTCCAGGCCGGAATCGCCTGCGGCAACCTCCGGCTTGTGGTCTTCATCGTACCGGATGAATCGAACGCCCAGTTCCCTCGCTTGCCTGTAGTGTTCTTCGAGGAAACCGTAAGCCCTTACATCCCTATAGAGTACGTAAACATTGAGTTCGGGCCGCATCTTTTTCAAAGCAATCGAGTTCTTAATGGCCTGCGAACAGCACACTCGGCTGCAGTAGGGGCGATCCTCATTTCGCGAACCCACACACTGGATCATCGCCACCGATTTGGCCTCCCGTATTGCCGCCTTATCTTCGGCTATCCATTCATCCAAAGTCCGCTGGGTTATTACTCTCGCGTCTTGGCCGTAGAGATATTCACTCGGCTCGTACTCAGCCGCACCCGTCGCTACAATCGCAATACCGTGGCCCGCTTCGGTTTCGCGGTCACCCGTCTTGATAGTCGATTTGAAATTGCCTACGGATCCATCGACTTTCGAGACTTCGCTGCTTAGGTAAACCTCTATATTCGGGTAAGCGTGGACCTTCTCGATGATCGCTGCGAGTTGCTCCTGCGGGTCCTTACCGCTCAGCAGACTATGAATGTGCCGGAGATTGCCTCCAAGCTCCGGCTCCCTTTCAACCAGATGCACCTTGAAGCCCTGATCGGCCAGGTTAAGCGCTGCGGTCATTCCCGCCAGGCCGCCGCCGATTACAAGAGCGTCGTTGTTGACCTTCAAGCTGCCTTTGTACAATGGCTCAAGCAGCCTGGCCTTGGCTACAGCCATCCTGACGAGGTCTTTGGCTTTTCGCGTGGCCTCCTCCGGCTCGTTCATATGCACCCACGTGCACTGGTCGCGGATATTGGCCATCTCGAAAAGATATTCGTTCAGCCCGGCCTCGCGACAGGTATTGCGGAAGAGCGGCTCATGCGTCCTCGGACTGCACGATGCAACTACCACGCGGTTCAGATTATGCTCGGCTATCAACTCGATTATCTGCTTTTGTGTATCAGTTGAGCAGGTATAGAGGTTGTCATCCGCATAAACTACATTGGGCAAGGTCTTTGCGTATTCAACAACGCTCGGCACGTCCGCATACCCGCCGATATTCCTTCCACAGTGGCAGACGAAAACACCGATGCGGGGCTCCTGACCCGTCACATCTTTCTCCGGCGGATACTCTTTATGCGTGATCAAAGTGCCGCGCCGTTCTTTCAGCAGCGCCATTGCCCGGGCAGCCCCGGCTGAGGCCTCCATTACCGTCTCCGGAATATCCTTTGGCCCGGCAAACGGCCCGCATACATAAACGCCGGGATTCGACGTGTCAACCGGCTCGAACCCCTGGGTATCCGCAAAACCGTGTTCGTTGAGTTTCACGTCAAACTTCTCCGCCAATTCACGAACAGCGGCGGGGGGGCGCAATCCCGTCGAGAGTACGACCATATTGAACTCTTCTGTCGTGATATCGCCGCCTTCTTCACTGTAAGCAATCTTCAGGTCCTTGGTGGCCGAAACCTCCTTGACCGACGACGGCCGGCACCTGATGTATCGAACGCCGAGTGCTTTAGCTCGCTCGCAATAGGCGTCGAAACCCTTCCCGAACGCGCGCATATCTATATAAAAAATCGTGCAGTCCAGATCGGGCTGATGTTCCTTGGCGATGATCGCTTCCTTCGTGGCATACATACAGCAAACAGAAGAGCAGTAGTTGCAGTCAACCTCTCGCGAGCCGACGCATTGAATCCAGGCAATCCGTTTGGGATGTTTTTTGTCGGATGTGCGGAGAATCTCGCCCAAATAAGGCCCGCTGGCCGAGAGAAGACGCTCGAATTGAAGGCTCGAAATGACGTTGGCGTATCGATCGTAGCCCAGTTCTTTCTTCAACTCGGGGTCGAATTGCTCGAATCCCGGCGACAGCACAACCGCTCCGACCCCAACCTCCTCGATCTGATCCTCCTGGTTGTAGTCGATAGCGCCGGCCTGGCAGATGTTTTCACAGGAGCCGCAGACACCTTTGAGATAATGCATGCACGTATCGCGGTCAATCACCGCCACTTTGGGAATCGCCTGCGGGAAAGGTATGTAAATCGAAGACCGAGGCGACATGCCCATATCGTACTCGGACAGAATCGGCCTGGGTTTATTCGTCGTTACCTCGCTCAAATCAACCGCATTTGTCGGGCAGACTACTTCGCAGGCCCCGCACGCGATGCATATCGGCGAGTGCTTGTCGTAAGGAACAGACACCTTACGTTTTGCGCCGCGATTGACAAAGCTAACGGCCCCAACGCCCATACGCTCCTCGCATATCCTCGTGCACAGTCCGCAGAGAATGCAGTCGTCGTTTTTCTTGGTGAATCGGGTCTCTTCGACGCCGTACTCCCTGGCCATATCAGATATGACAGGTGAATCGGGGCACCGAGCAAGCAGCAGTTCCAGGACAATTCGGCGGGACTTCTGAACACGCTCCGTATTCGTCCGCACCTCCATACCTTCCTGCGCTGGGTAAACACACGATGCCTGCACCCACGAACGGCCGGGACTGCCTATCTCGACCAGGCAGACACGACATGCACCGTAGGGCAGCAGGGATTTATGGTGGCAGAGAGTCGGAATCTTGATACCGAGTTTCTCCGCAGCCTGCAGCACGGTCGAGCCTTCTTCAACCTCAACCTTCTTGTTGTCGATAGTAAGTGTAATCATTTTCAGTCTGTTTCTCTCGTATCAAAGCGGTAAATTGAATCTTTTCTCTTATGTTCATATACTATATCAATCGCAGGGGATGCGGCCAGAACACGCAGCGTTTGGCCGATATCGCCCATTGGTTTGCAGTCCGGATGGCTCAGGCGAAAGCTCGCTCTGACCGTTGTTCCTGTTCCCTGTTCGGAGCTGAGTTCAAATGCTCCATCGCTGTCCCTGGCTGCCTGGGCCAGCAGCGAAAGACCCAGACCGACTCGGCGTGTCTGCCTTGTCGTGAAGAACGGATCGAGTGCTTTGCTGAGTGCCTGTTTGTCCATGCCCTTACCGTCGTCCTTTATTTCGATAGTTAGCAGGTCCTTTGCCTGATCTTCATCAATCATTATTTCAATTGTCTTTGCCGAGGCAGCAATCGAGTTTTCAACAATATCGAGGATATGCAATGATATGTCTTCCATTCAATTGTCGGCTATCCTCCTTCCGAGTTCGCTGCGCAATGCTTTCTTAATCTCGGTGAACGACGCATTCTCCACCATAAAGCAGGTGGAACTCCTTCCGATATCCTCTAAAAAATGGGCATCGGAAGAACTGATCACCGGATAACCGTACTCCGGGCCGGCTGCGTCCCGGGCCGATATCTCCACAGCATCAAGCTTCAGCCCATCCGGGATAAAGCCTAATTGGCCGATCAAGCCAAAACGCTCCCGGTCGATGTGGGAGGCAATCGCCAGTCCTGCATGCTCATGAATCAACTCGATTATCTGCTCGATAGTCAGGGTAGTGGCCCCAATAAGCAGTCTGGAAGTCGTTCCAACGGCCCGGCCCCATTCGTCCGTAAGTACTTGAGAGCCGAATGCGCTCTCAGAATTCTCGCCGGGCAGGTTCTCATAGACCGTCTCCTGCAGCTCCATAAGACCCTGCTCAGAGCCAAACAGCCCCAGGATATGCACCTCCTCCGAGGATGTCACTTCCATGCCGCCGATGACCGCAAGCCCCTCTCGGGCGCCGGCCTTGACCACCGCGACAACATTCTCAGCGGAATTATGGTCACATACCCCAATCATATCCAAACCCACTTTCTTGGCCTTTTCGACTATGGCCGCAGCCTGCATCTGAATATCAGCACAAGGAGAAAGGCACGTGTGCAAATGCAAATCGGCCCTTACCTTTCTCATTTCTTCGTTCCGGTAACTCCAAGGTTATACAGCTTGCCGACCAATTCAAAGGTCGGCATCTCTGTCACCATAATCGGTATCTTTTCTGCTTCTGCCTTCTCGATAGTGTCCGAGTTCGGCTCTCTGCCGTTCACAAGGATTATGCCCGCGATATCCTTCATGCTCGCCACGCCGACGATATTCTGGTGAACCTGGAGAGTAACCCAGATATCTCCTGTTTGGCTGTTGGCAAGAACGTCGCTGAGCAGGTCGCTCGCATATCCGCCGCTGACTTCGTGCTGGAGGTGCGTTTCTGCGCACCTGACCTTCAAACCCAGCTTCTGCACTAATTCAAACAGCTTCACGTTCTGCTCCGTCAT
This sequence comes from Sedimentisphaerales bacterium, assembly GCA_016932835.1. Lineage (GTDB taxonomy): Bacteria > Planctomycetota > Phycisphaerae > Sedimentisphaerales > Anaerobacaceae > JAFGCD01. The sequence goes on along the minus strand of JAFGCD010000151.1, from coordinate 6,148 downwards.
TAGTAGAGATACGAATATACAGTTGTGTGCCCTTGCCGACACTCGACATCAGATCCATTTTATTCGCGCATTTCTTGATATTGCACAGACCCATCCCCGCCCCGAAACCCAATTCACGGACCCACTCCGGGGCCGTCGAATAACCGGGTTGCAGGGCTTTTTCGACATCGGCAATTCCGGGACCCGAATCCCTGACTATCACAAGTATTTCATCCGGCCCGACGCGAACCCGTATCTTCCCGCCGTCGGTGTAGATTATCAGATTCATCTCCGCTTCATACGTTGCAATCGCGACCCGGCGAACGATCTGAGGCGCCAGTCCCAATCGTCGCAAGGTGGTCTTTAGCCGACTTGCGCCCTCGCCGGCGTGCTTGAAATCATGCCCGGCAACGTCATATTGAAAGAGCAATACGACTTGATCCGCCAGAATATTGTCGAAAAAACGGCTTACCTTGTGACGATAAATGTCCTCGCCTTCCACATGGTCGATCTCCAGCTTCTTAAGCAGGCCCCTGACAATATCTCCTTTCGTGATGATGCCTAAAAGCCGCTTATCCTGGCGGTCAATTACGGCAAAACGCCCAAAGCCAAGCAACTGAAACATATTCACCGCGTGGGTCAACGGCTCATCGGCATACAGCGTATGAACATTCTTGCTCATCTTCTCGGCAATAGAACAATCCTCTTCTCTGTCGGCCAGCCACTTTATGAAATCTTCAATGCTGATAATCCCCGCCAGCCTGTCGCCGTTAACAACCGGAATCCCCGATATGCGCTCTTTCTTAAGAATCCCTCTCAATTGGCTCATCGGAGTCTCCGGAGCAACCGTAATGACATCCGACTGCATCACGTCACCGACACGGATTTCGTAAACCAACTCCTGAACCTTACTGATTCTGTTATCAGAAATCATCAGGGACTTCCTTTCGGGTGCTAATCCTCATATTCAGAACCGCCGACAAATCCTTCTTTCCACAACCGCCCGCAAGACTCGAACATCGACAACGGCGTCGTTAGCAACGGTATGTCCTTTGATTCAGCCAACTCGACAGTTTCTTGACCTGGTCTCTTATCGCGAACAAAACATATTCCCGCAAGATCCGCCATCTCAGCCGTGCGGACGACTTGCGAATTGGTCATGCCGGTAAGAAGAACCGCCTTGGGTCTGGCGAAAGCCAAAACGTCGCTCATCAAATCGGAGCCGCACACCGTTGCGACCTTTTGCCCCAACAGGTATTCTCCTGCGACTACTTCCGCTTCCAGGATTCTTCTTATGTCTTCTATAGTCATGCTACCAATACCGCATCGAATTTGCATGCGTCCAGACAAACGCCGCATTTGATGCATTTGTCTTGATCGATTGTATGTGGTTCCTTTGCTTCGCCGGAAATGGCCTCCTGAGGACAGTTCTTCGCGCACAACCGGCACCCTTTGCATTTTTCTTTATCGATAGTAAACGTAATCAGAGCTTTACAGACGCCCGCAGGGCATTTTTTGTCGTTGATATGCGCTTCGTATTCATCTCTGAAGTGTTCCAAAGAACTCAGAACCGGGTTCGGGAGGCTTTGTCCCAAGCCGCATAAAGAGGCCTCGCGTATCGCCTCGCCCAATTCCTCAAGCGTATCGAGATCTTCCGGCCTTCCTTCACCTTGGCATATTCTCTCAAGTATCCTGAGCATCTCCCCGGATCCTTCTCTGCAGGGTGTACACTTGCCGCACGACTCATCGTTCAGAAACTCCAGGAAGTACCTCGCAACGTCAACCATGCAGCTTTTCCGGCTCATGATGATCATACCGCCTGACCCCATCATCGACCCGGCAGCATTCAACTGCTCGTAGTCCACGGGCAAATCGAGCTGGCTTGCCGGAATCACCCCGCCTGACGGCCCACCCGTCTGGACCGCTTTGAACTCCATACCCTTGGGGATACCTCCGCCGATATCAAACACGATTTCTCTTAGAGTGATGCCCATCGGAACTTCCACCAGACCGGCGTTGTTAATATCGCCGGCCAGAGAAAACACCTTTGTCCCCTTGCTCGTTTCCGTGCCAATGCTCGAAAACCACTTGGCCCCACGGTTGATTATGGCCGGGACATTCGCCCAGGTCTCGACGTTGTTTATAACCACCGGTTTGCCCCACAGAGTCGTCCGAGGCGGTCTCTGCCTCGGCTCCGGAATCCTGCCCTCGATGGAAGATACCAGGGCCGTCGTTTCACCACAGACGAAGGCGCCGGCTCCCTGGAAAATGTCTATGTCGAAATCGAACCCCGTTCCGAAAATATCTTCGCCGAGAAGACCGTATTCTCTGGCCTGCTCGATCGCCAGACGCATCCTCTTTACTGCCAATGGATACTCCATTCGGATGTAAACATAACCTTTCGAAGCTCCGACCACATAAGCCCCTATGATCATCCCTTCGATTACGGAATGCGGGTCTGCCTCGACGATGCTCCTGTCCATGAATGCGCCGGGATCACCTTCGTCGGCGTTGCAGACGATATACTTCGGTGTCCGTGGGTCTTTCCTTCTGCTTTCCCATTTCCGCCCGGTTGGGAAACCGGCACCGCCCCGGCCACGCAGCCCCGAATCAGAAACCTCTTGTATCACCTCTTCCGATTTCATGGATGTCAAAACCTTGGCCAGGGCCTTGTACCCGTCACGTCCTATGTATTCGTCGATTTGTTCCGGATCGATCATGCCGCGGTTCCGCAGGGCGATTAATCTCTGCTTGCTGAAGAACCCTATGTCGCTCATCTTCGGCACCGGCGACTTCTCCGCAGGAGGAGTATAAAGCAGTTCCTTAACGGGTCTGCCCTTGAGGAAATGCTCCTCGACGATATGCGCCGCATCCTCTTCCTTCAGCAATTGATAAAATATCTCGTCCGGTTTGACAACGGCCACCGGACCCTGGGCGCAAAAGCCGTTACAGCCCGTCATAATCACCCCGACCTCGTTTTCGAGATTATGTTTCTTCAGTTCTCGCTCAAGCGCATCCTTTATCTTGAATGCGCCGTTAGAGACGCACCCCGTGCCGCCGCAGAGCATCACGTTTGTCCTATAGGATTTCATCAACTTGGCTCCCTTGCCCTATTATCCCACTCGTTCGCTTCCGATAGCCAAAGCGTATTCCTTTACGACTTTGCCCGAGATGATATGCTCGGAAAATATCGACTTAGTCTTGTCTTCGTCCATGTCAACATACTTCACCGGGGCCTCGCCCTTGAGTTCCACAGTTAGCATGGGCTCCCGACTGCACAGCCCGGCGCAGCCCGAAGTGGTAACCACCACATCATCAATCCCGCGTTCCTCGACCAGGTCCATCAGCGTGCTCATGATTTTTCTTGCCCCGGCAGCGATCCCGCAGGTCCCCATGTGAACCGTAACCCTGGCGCGAGCGTCACCTTCTCGCATATTGATCGTTCGGGCCATTCGCTCCCGTATTTTCTCAAGATCTTCAGGTCTGATTTTGCCCATCGTGTTTCCCTTTCAATCACGATACCTCTCAAGAATCTTCGCCGCCTCGGCAGGACTCAGTTTACCGTAAAGGTCCTCCCCTATGGTGATAACAGGCGAAAGACCGCAACAGCCGATACAGCGAACCGCTTCGAGCGTGAATTGCATGTCGGATGTAGTCTGCCCCGTCTGAATCCCAAGATCACGCTCGAAACGTTCGAGAATTCGAGGCGCACCCTTAACATGGCACGCCGTGCCCGTACAGACCGTTACTATATGTTTGCCTCGCGGCTCGAGGCTGAAAGACTTATAGAATGTAGCTAATCGCAGGATGTGCTCGATGGGTATCTGTTTGATCTCGGCTACGCGCCTGAGCATTCCCTCAGGCAGCCAGTTGAATTCAGTGTTGATACTCTGAAGAATCGGCAGAAGGCTTTCTCTTCCGCCTGAGTACCGGCCGATGATCTCATCGACTTTTGACAGATCATCCGCCTCAAGCTCGATTTTGGGAACGGCAGGGGGCTCCAGATAGACAATATTCTTTACCAGACAGTGCTCGCTGCACTCCCCGCAACCCGTGCACTTATCCGGATCAACCGAGCGAGCCTTCTTGCGTATCTTGACATTGAAGTTGCCCGCCTCCCCCTCGATCGACTCTATCTCGGAATACGTCAATTTCTCGATATTCAGGTGCCCGCCGCAATCCACCATTCTCGGCGCAAGCGTACACATCGCGCAGTCGTTCGTCGGGAACGTTTTGTCTAACTGCGCCATTACGCCGCCGATCGAAGGCCCTTTATCGACGAGATATACCTTGTATCCCGCCTCGGCCAGATCCAGAGAGGCCTGCATACCTCCGACACCGGCGCCGACTACAAGAACGGCGCCAACCTTTTCACCGGTGTTGCTGCTCATCTGTTTTCCACCTTGTATCTATAGCCAGAAATTCTATCGCTTTCACACACCGGACAACAATGTCTCGGTGCTGACAAAATGCTTCTGTAAGCCTAATTCATCAGCCCGCACGCCGAGTGCCAAGGCCATCAGTTCCGTGAAGTAGAATACGGGAAGATCGTACTTTACCCCGTATTCCGCTTCCACTTCCTCCTGCCGAGTGTCAAGGTTCACATGGCACAACGGACATGCCACCGCAATCGCGTTGGCGCCGACAGCTTTTGCCTCCTCCAGAATATCATGTGTCAGTTTGATCACGACGTCGGTGCGGGTCATCGCCAGCGCGCCGCCGCAACACTCGGTCTTATAAGACCAATCCAGTGTTGTAATACCCATATCGCGCAAAATAGTGTCCATGGCCATCGGATATTCGCATTCGTCAAACTGCATTATTTTGGAGGGTCTCGTCAGAAGACATCCGTAATAACATGCGACTTTAAGCCCCGGCAGAGGCGTGGTAGGCGCCTTAGAAATATCCGGCCTGTTGCAGAATATCTCAAGAGGGCTTACCACATTCATACCCTTGGGCAGCGGTTTATCCAGCGCTTCGCTTATCTGCTCGGCAATCTTCGGATCTTCTTTCGCTTCGTAAGCCGCCGTCTTCAAGCGGGCGAAACAAGACGCACATGGAGCGACCACATCCTTCAAGCCCATTGCCTCGGCCAAGCAAAGATTCTCGAAAGGAAGAGCCAGTGAAAGCAGCTTCGACGAACTGTGTGCAGGCGAGGTGCCGCAGCATATCCAGCCCTTGATTTCATCGATACTAATCCCAAGTTTTTTGCATACAGCCCGAAAGGATACATCGTATTCAGAACCGGTTGAATGAAGTGAGCATCCGGGGTAGTAAGCATACTTAGCAGTCATTGTGGTCAGACCTCCTTGAATCAATCAGTCTGGAGATTCATCCTTTGTAATATCTTCCTTGTCGCGCATACTTGCCGGCTGTGTGTTCTTAGTCTTTCTTCTCAATAGTCTTTACGCGCTGAAATATCCTCCAGGTCCTCCGCGCACCTGTAAAGCTTGGCAGCAGTTTGAGCTTGCCTTTCATGAACATCTTCATTCCAAGCTTCATATCTTTGAAGAGGGCCAAGGTTCGCATCTTGAGCCCGACGATCATGCCGACCTCATACATCCTGCCCATCTTCTTGATATTCGCCAGTGCGGCGCGATTGAAACACCCCACCTCCCGTATAGCCGGTTTAATACCCCTCCTGACAGCTATTATCTTGACGGCGTCCATTACTTTGGCGACATCGACCTCCTGCGGACACCGCGTCGTGCAGGTCTCGCAAGCCGCACACAGCCACATAGTCTTGCTGTTAAGCACAAGATCGTCCATCCCAAGCCTCAAAGCGTGTATAAGTTGGGCCGGCTTATAGTCCATCGCGTACGATATCGGACAGCCCGCCGCACACTTCATGCACTGATAGCAGAGGTTCACATTTTGCCCGCTTTCTTCAAATACCGCCTCTGCAAGCCCTGATTGGGATATTGTAGCTGTTGTGGATTCCGTCATAGAAGGTTCCTAACTTAACAAAAGGGAAAGAAAGCCCCCGCGCTTTTTGGAAAAACCCCCTCACAAGTCAATATCACTGGGAAGCTCATGGTCACCATTCCTTTTGGTTTCAATGACACACCCAAATTTACCGGCCTACAGGACCGCCGAGCCGTAACCCGGCGATTACATATAATCGCCAAGGTTATCATCTATATGATAAGGGATAAAGCAAGGAAAATCT
>JAFGCD010000150.1 GCA_016932835.1 Sedimentisphaerales bacterium | reverse complement strand
TTTCAGCCCAATATCGAGGTTTCCTGCTGAAACAGGCATGAAAAATCTCCCGATTCTCACCCCCCACCCCCATTTTTCGCTCAAAAATACGCATCCGAATCTCTTGAAATCTCTCCTGTTCCGCAGGTATTCGCCGGCTTTTTTTCTCTTTCCGGAAGAATTTTTTTCACTCGGATTTTAACTCTCGCTGCATCGAATCCCCCGCTCGATTTTTCAGACATAGCCTAATATATAGCCGCCGTTTCGCGCACGTTTAGACGAGTCTTATTTTGACCAGTTCGTTCTTGCGTATCTCTTTTTCACTCTCGAAATACACCATAAAATACCGCTCGCACCTGCCCCCAGCTATGGTCGCCGCACCACAACCGCTCTCCTGCCCCCCCGTTTCGCCGCCCGGCTGCACTTCTATAATTCCCCTGACGCCCGCGAAAACGCCCATTTCCGCCCCCACGCCGCCCTCATCGACTTCACCGTCGCAGTAGAATCCGCCCTCAAAAGCATTCTCAACCCCCTTTTCAGCCCCCTTTTTAACGGTTTCGACAAGGACATTTACCGTTTCACCGACAAACTGCTGCCTGAACGCCAGGCCTAATTCTGCGTTCAAATCTCGCATTATCTGCGCCCGCTCCTTTATCACCGCCGGGCCGACCTTCCCGCCCATCTTCGCCGCCGCGGTCCCGCGCCTAACCGAAAACGGGAAAATATGCATCTTCGAGAATCCCGCCTCCTTCGCCAGCGCCGCCGTCTGCTCGAAATCCGCATCCGTCTCACCCGGAAAACCGACAATAATATCAGTAGTAATCGCAGGCCGATTCAGCCTTTTCTTGACTTGCTCGACCACCTCTCGGAACTGCCCGGAATCATACTGCCTGTTCATCTTCTTCAGGATCGCATCGGAGCCCGATTGCAGGGCCAAGTGCAGGTGCGGCATGATTTTACGATGCTCACAGAACGTATCCAGAAGCCTTGGCGTAACGTCCCCAGGCTCCAGCGAACTCAATCTTATCCGCATAAGCCCCGGAATCCGAGCCAGTTCATCGAGCAGCTCGGCCAGTGCGTCGTTTTCCCCGGCGGGCCAGTTACCCCTGCGAACGCTCTGCTGCCCATAAGCGCCGAGAAACACGCCCGTAACGACGATCTCCTTATGGCCCGCGGCAACCAGCCTGCCGGCCTCGGCCAGGACAACATCCGCCGGCTTGCTGCGAACAAAAGGCCGAGTTTTCGGTACAATACAATAGCTGCAGAACCCGTCGCAGCCGTCCTGGACCTTCAGAAAGGCCCTCGTATGGCCTGCGAATGAGGTAAGAATGGGCAGGGGAGACGGCGCCTCGCCGGATGACGAGTGAAAATGCTGCTGCGAGGGATTAGTTGACGGCCCGACGACCGAAGATCCGCTTAGATGGTCTGATAACTTGCTTTTTGACTTGCTTTGATGGGGCGTATCTGGTCTAATAATCGAATATGGGCAGGTTTGACGCTGTCCCGATTTGGAGGTGGCGATCTCACCGCCGACTATCCGGCGCAGTCTCAAGGCGAGTTCTTGCTGGTTTTTTGCCAGATGAACATGTTCAGCTATCTCGGCCAATTCGCCGATTTGTATAGTAGTAAGACAGCCGCAAACGACTATTACGGCATGTGAGTTCAGCTTTTTGGCCTTTCGTATGTGCCGGCGGCTCTTTGAAGATGCAGTACTTGTAACGCAGCAGGTGTTGACGACTACCATATCCGGTTTTTCGGTCGGTTCGGCGCGGCGCAGTCCGAGTTGCTCGAGCAGTTCTCGAATCTGCTGGCTGTCGTATTGATTAACCTTGCAGCCAAGTGTAGTTATGGAAAAAGTCCTCATGATGTGCTATAATCTATATTCGTAAAAGTGCCTTGACAAGGCTAATCGCCCGTCCTTTGGACCATAAATGGGAGGTTTGTAATGGCTGCGGCCAACGAAAGCATTTGGGCTGTCGATATAGGCAACAGTTCTCTGAAGGCGTTGCGTCTGAGTACCGAGCGCGGCGTGCTCGAAGTTGTCGATTTTGACAATATTCGTCACGGCAAGATTCTGTCCGGCGGCGGGGTGAGCGAGGCCGAGAAGGAAGAGCTTGTCGCATTCAGTCTTCGGCAGTTTGTCAACAAGCACGATTTGAGCATGGATGAGGTTGTCATATCCGTTCCAAGCCAGAACAGCTTTGCTCGTTTTGTGAATCTTCCGCCGGTGGAGCCGAAGCGCGTTCCGGAGATCGTTCAGTTCGAAGCTGTTCAGCAGATTCCCTTCGACATCAACGAAGTCCAGTGGGACTGGCAGCGAATGAATGAGGAGGACAGCTCGGAGTTGAAGGTCGGGATTTTTGCGATCAAGAACGAGATTGTGAATTCGGCGATAGACGTTTTAAGCCGTGAAGACATTCAGGTAAGCTACGTTCAGATGGCGCCTATGGCTTTGTACAACTACCTGCTTTACGACCGGCCGGATCTGGTTAATTCCGACGTTCGCGCTACGGTGGTTCTTAACGTCGGCGCCGAGATAACCGATTTGGTTGTATGTACTAAATCGAGCGTTTGGCAGCGTTGTATTCTTCTTGGCGGCAACAGTTTCACCAAGGCCATAGCGGATACTTTCAAGCTTAGCTTCGAGAAGGCCGAGAAGCTCAAACGCACGGCTCCGGTGAGCAAGTATGCCCGCCAGATATTTCAGGCGATGCGTCCGGTTTTCACGGAGCTGGCGTCCGAGGTTCAGCGTTCTATCGGTTTCTACAAGAGTTCGAATCCGAGCACGAAGATATCCAAGGTTGTGGGGATGGGCGGCGGGACGAAGCTTCGCGGTCTGCTGAAGTACCTTCAGCAGACTCTTCAGATGCCTGTCGAGCGGCCCGATTCATTCAAACGTTTGACGGCAGCTCCGGGTGTTCCCGCGGCGAAGTTCGGGGAGAACGTTTGCGATTTTGGTGTTGTTTACGGTCTGGGTTTGCAGGGTCTCGGCATGGCGGGGATCGAGAGCAATCTGCTTCCCCGGAGCATGGTTCGTTCGATGGCGTGGGCGAACAAGAGCCGGTGGTTTCTCGGCGCCGCGTGCATTCTGCTGGCTGTTTCGGTTATGTCGCTGGGGCGGACGCTGTTCGACAGGATGAGTCATACGAAGAAGAATTCTATTCGCGTGCAGACGCAGAAGATTCTGAATGATTCTAAGCGCGCCAAGCAGAATCTATTTCAAGAGGATGCCAAGATCGAAGAATGCAAGGCTGTCATTGCGAAGGAGTTCGCTCCTTTCGCATACCGTGACATTATTCCTTCGCTTTACGAGACGATATTTTCCGCGTTGCCGAATGCCGAGAACAATCCGCTTCAGGCTGGTTTATACAGGGCTTTTGCACAGGGGGACGTTGAATCGGTGATGAAGATTCCCCGCAAGCAGCGGATGCAGCTATTCATAACGGGCATGTCGATAGAGTTTGCCCGGAGCCTTCCGACGGCTCCGTTCAGCGAGGCGGGGATATCGCGAGATAAGCCGACCGTTTCGGCGGCGAACAGGGGGGCGAACTATGAGGACTTCACAGATTCTCCGAAACGGAAGAGCCGGATCGTAATGCGGTATGAATCTCGACTTAAGGGATTAGTTGACGAGGTGGCCGAGAAGGAGAAGTCGGGTTTTGTAGTGACTATTGCGGGTTACAGCCCTTACGAGAGCATAGAGTCCCTGATAGATCCTCCCGGCGCGAAGGGTTTCGTCACTCGTTTGATGGAGCTTTCCGATTCCAACAGTCCTTTCAGTCTTTTTGAGAAGGCGAACTTAAAGCATTTCAATTTTTCGGTTGGCGAAGTGGTGGCCGGCGGAACAGATGCGATGCAGATGCCTGACGGGATCGGGGAGGCAAGTGTCAGGCGCAGTGCGGCGGGGCCTGGAGCACGGTATACAAGCAAGACAGAGCAACCAATTCTTATCGATCCGCTGACAAAGGAGTTAATCAGCAAGGCTCCCAAGGTTGATGCGAACGGCAATACCGTGCTGGATCGCGGCAGGGCGGTTTACGAAGTCAATGATCACTGGTTTGTTCTTAACATGAAGTTTTTGTGGCGAGACGCCCCGGTTCTTCCGACACTGCCCGAGGAGGGCAGCGAAGGTTAGGTATTCCGGGGAGTGGAACGTTTTTAGTATATAGAGTGAGTAGAAGATGAAAGTTGATTTTTCAGGTATCAACATCAAGGATATTCTCGGGAAGCTGAGCATACTGAAGAACAACCTCTGGCTGGCAGCTTCGATAGTAATAACTCTTATTGCGATTGGCCTTTTTGTTCCTGCGAAGCTGCTTAGCGACAATCTCAAGAAGGCGGTCACCCAGACGAGCGTTCGGACTGGCACGGCTTTGAAGCGGGAGGCCAAGGGGGCTGTTCCGAAGGACCAGTGGAAGGAAGCCGCAAAGCTTGAGGCGGCGTATCGCAAGGATGCCAACGAGATAGTCACTCTTTCGCTTGAGAGCACCCAGCGTGATTTACTGAGCTACGGGATATTTCCCGAGCCAAACGACACATCGCTTTTGATATTCAGGCAATTCGGTGAGGAGTATCGGGCAGGTATCGACAATCTTCTGTCGCGTATAGGCGCGAATGATTGCCCGACGGTTGCGGAGTTGAACCAGGGCATGATAAATGCGACGGGAGGCTCTCCGGGCAGGGGCAAGGGTGTTAGACCTGTCGGGATTACGGGTATTAACAATGCTTTTCTGGACGAAGGTCAAAAGTCTTCCGGCGGCGGCATTGAGTCGGAAATAGTTGACGAGATTTGTTTGAGCCGGGCTCAATCGACGAAGGTTTATATAAATCCGAGCGTATTGGCCGGCTACGAATTCTGGGCGGAGTACAAATATGACGTCAAGCGATCAGATGCGATTCAGGATTGCTGGTTTCATCAATTGGGATTCTGGATAATCGAAGACGTTCTTTCGACGGTCGGGAGCATGGTATCCGGTTCTGATAACGTTCTGACATCGCCTGTTAAGCGTGTGATGGCGGTTGATTTCAAGAATCACCGCGCGAGTGAATCCCTATTGCCCGGGAAAACGTCCAAGAACCCAACGGATACGAGGGCAAGCTACGTTACGTTGGCAGATCCTGGGCAAGACAAGGCGAATTCCACGGGTCGTATCAGTGATGATGCTATCGACGTTGTGCATTTCAATGTGTGGGTTATAGTCAGCGCCCAGTCTGTTTTGCCGTTCATAGAAGAGTTGTGCAGCGGCAAAGCGCACTTATTCCATGGTTTTTTCGGTGAGTATCCCCAGGCGAAGTCGTTCCGGCACAATCAGATAACGGTATTGGAGAGCCGGTTCAACCCTGTTGATTTGAAGAGTCCTACCCACGCTCTGTATCGTTACGGGCAGGATTCAGTTGTGCAATTGGAGTTGGTTTGTGAATATATTTTCAACAGCAAGGCTTACGACGCAATCAAACCGAAAGAAGTCAAGGGTGAGGATGCAACGGGCGACGTTCGCGGGCGATAATGTCATTGAGCTTTTGATTTTCGGACAGGTATTGGGAATCAGTGATGAATAAGATATTGGGTTTTTTGGAAGATCACGTTGAGAAGATAGTGCTGGCGGTTGTTGTTTTGCTGTGCCTTTGGCCTCTTACAACGCGCGTTATACTGAGCCCCAATACGGTCACGTTCGACGGTAAAGATTTGAGTCCCGGCGCTATTGACGATTACGTATATGATCTTGCCCGGGATCTGGAGTTGGTGCTTGCGGAATCTCCGAAGGCCCCCAATTCATATGAGCCTATAGTCGGTTCTTACCTCAGCATGTTAGATTCCTCGGTAGGCGATATAGATTCCACGATTATGGTTCCGATCCCGGAGAGCAATCCTGACGGCGGGGTGGTTGCGAAGGAATACAAGCTGCCTCAGGATTTAGGGCAGGTCAGTGATGTCGCCGTCAATTGTATCAGGGCTGTGGCGTACATTCCTTTTCAGGAGGTGACCACGGATCGGCCTTATGACGATCGTGGGAGCGAACCGAACGACATCGATCTTGTTACGGTTGAGGGTCATTTTGACATTGCGAGTCTGCGGGCGAGTTTCGAGGCGAGCTTTTCAGGGCCTGCCGTTAAGCCTGAGTGGCGTGATCCTGAGCTTGGTTCTCCTGTTTTCTCCGCTGTTTGTCTGCAACGACAGGAAGCCGGTGGGGATGGTTCCTGGAGCGCGTGGGAGGATGTTCCGAGAATCAGGACAGACCCTCGTCGCGAGTTGTTTACGATAATCGAAGATGCCGGGAGTCTTCCTCCTGGCGGGCTTACGGTTCGGATACTTCAGTACCGGGCGGCCGATGTGCAGCGTGACTTGCTTCAGCCCGGGGCTTACCGGATTGCGTCGGCGAATGAAGAGTGGTTTCCGCCGCTGCTTTACCCTGAGTATGTCAAGATTCGTACCGCCGAGGCTCAAGAGGAGCGTCGGCGTATCAGGGAGGAGGAGAAGGAGAAGGAAAAGGAAAAAGAAAGTAGCGGCGACAGCGAGAGCGGTCGTCGCCGGTCTTCGACAAGCGGGGGCGGTCGTCGCGGGAGCGATGCGAGTCAGCTATCGGGTCGTGCAGGTAGTCGGGACAGCCGGGGACGAGTTTCCTCGGGCAGGACCGGGCAGCTCGACGGGGGTCGTCGAAGTCGTTCAGCTCGAAGCGGCGAGACCAAGGAGGATACTTCGGAGGAGGAGGATGCTCGCCGAGAGGCCGAGAAGCCGACAGTGGATGATGTTTTTGCGAAGCTGGACGCGCTTTTCATAGATACAGAGACGGGCTTGAGCGAGCATGGGGAACTGGTTTTCTGGGCACATGATGACAGTGTCATGCCGGGCAAGACTTACCGTTACCGTATGCGGTTAGGGATTTTCAATCCGGTTGCGGGCAAAAATCAGTTGGGTGGGGCCGACGCACAGAAGAACAATGAAGTTATTCTATGGAGCGATTTTTCAACTCCTTCTGCGCCGATAGAAATTGCGCGGCGGCTGTATTTCTTTGCGGAAGGGATCCAGGAAGCTGCGAAGGAAGTCACAGTCAAGGTTTCGAAGTACGTACTCGGCAGTTGGCACAGCGAGGATTTCAAGGTTAAGAGCGGCGAGGTTATCGGTGATATTGTCGAGAGCAAGCCTGTCGTCAGCGGCGGCGGACCTCTTGATGATCCGGACCTTGCTTCTGCAACTGCGTCCGAGCCTTTGAGTCCGGAAGTGATCGATTACAGTACCGGTGCGGTTCTAGTTGACGTAGTGGCGGTTAACGACTGGGGCGGCGGCAATACGATGCGTTCTCAACAATACTTCGATATGCTGTACAGCTATGACGGGACAGACATCCAGCGTATGTCGATTGGTGACAGGTATTGGCCTGCGGACTTGCAGGCTGCTCGATCTGAGATACGCAATTCTCAAAGAGAGCCGACGCAGCCTTTGCGAGGCTGGAACGAGACGCGTGGGCCGATGCAAGGATTACCGTCGCCCGGGCGTCCAATTCGGGCCGGCGGCTTTCCAAGATAAGGGGGCAATCAGAGAAGTTCTTAGTACTCGATTCGCCGGCGAGGCTCGTGGTTTTTTCCCGTGTATTACAGATTCAGGTTTTTGAGACGGTGTCTCCCTGCGGCGTATGGTTGGGGAAGCGGTGTATCGGCGGCTCGAATCACCGCTCGTTCTCGATTTTGTTGGAAGCTTTTAGCACCATTGACAGATTCGGCGGATGGGCATAAAATGCAAAATTCCGGGTTCGAGTTGTTCGGGCCTTGTTGGCATTGTAACGGAGTGTGAACAGTATTCCGGCGAAAGGATTGAAGGATCGTGCGATTGGTTCTTGTTGACAGGGATGAGGATTCGAGGGGTAATTTTTACCCGCTGGCGCTGAGTCGTCCGATTTGGGAGCTTCGCTGCGGATTTTATTCACTTCGCGAGAAAGTGATTGCGAAGGTCGCGGCGGGCGATGCGGCGTACTTCGTGCCTGATTATATGGCGGATGCGTATCGGGCGAAGGTTTCCGGGGCGGTAAATAACATTTCGGCTCTCGTGGGAAGCGATTTGTTTGTTTTGGATGGTCGCGTCAAAGCGAGCAGCTTTGATGTCGCACCGCGCGGGGCGAGCGAGGTCGGCGTCGATTCGCAGGGGCATTTGGTTTATGCGCGTATTGCGAAAGAAGATGCAGGCAAGCTCGATACAAGCGGGATCGATGCTTTCGTTGCTTCTGCGAAGGCGAAGTTGAAGAATGTCCCTTGTTCTGCGTCGAAGTGGGAGTACACCTGGGAGCTGGTTCTGGCGAATGGGGAGGAATTGACGGCTGATTTCGCGGCGGCGGGGCTTAGCGGGGTCGAGGGCGCCATCGAAAAGCCGGGCGAGATTCTGGGGGGGAAGAAGGATGTTTATATCGCGCCGGGCGCCCGCGTGCATCCGATGGTTGTGATCGACGCCGAGCGCGGGCCTGTCTATATCGACGAGGGGGCGGAGATTCACCCCTTCAGCAGGATCGAAGGGCCCTGCTATATCGGTAAGGATTCGATATTGCTCGGGGCGAAGTGCCGGGAAGGTAATTCGATAGGGCCTGTTTGCAGAATCGGTGGGGAGGTCGAGGAGTCGATCGTTCACGGTTATTCGAACAAGTATCACGACGGATTTCTGGGTCATGCTTATGTCGGCGAGTGGGTTAACCTTGGCGCGCTGACGACGAACAGCGATTTGAAGAACGATTATTCGACTGTCTCGGTTATGCTGGACGGCAAGAAGGGGATCGATACCGGTTCGACGAAGGTCGGCTCGCTGATAGGCGATCATGCCAAGACATCGATCGGGACTCTTTTGAATACGGGGTCTTACGTCGGTGCGATGTCGATTATCATGGCGACGGGCAAGCCTCTGCCGAAGTATATTCCGTCATTCTCGTGGTTCATCGAGGGGGTGGTGACTAAGGGGTTCGGCAGGCGGAAGCTTTACGAGACGGCGAGAACGGCGATGAGCCGGCGCGGGGGGGAGTGGACGGAGGCGGAAGAGGCGATGTGGGAGGGGATATTCGAGATTACGGCGCCCCAGCGGAGAGTTGCGGTTGCGAAGGGGCGGAAAGCGATGATGTCACGATAGCAGAATAACAGGAGCAGAATAGATGGCGACAGTCGAAGAGCGAGTCAAGACGGTGACGGCGCAGGTATTGAAGCTCAATGCCGACGAGATTAAAGGCGAGGACAACTTCACGGCGGATCTGGGGGCAGAGAGCGTTCAGTCGATTGAACTGGTTGCGATGTTCGAGGAGGAATTCGGGATCGAGATGGACGAGGATGCGGCTCTTTCGGTTGAGACTGTGGGCGGGGCGGTGGATTTCATAACAAAGGTGTGCAGGGAACAGGGTGTTGAGATCGAGGAGTAGGCGGTATCGGATATTGAATGTTGAATAGTGAAGGGGGCCTGATGTGGGCGGCTTTTGCGTGCAGGCGGCAGTTTTGCGGTCGAGAAGGCCCGGTTAGGGCGGGAGATATGAAAGGATTGGTCGATGAATAAGAAAA
Source organism: Sedimentisphaerales bacterium (assembly GCA_016932835.1). Taxonomy (GTDB): domain Bacteria; phylum Planctomycetota; class Phycisphaerae; order Sedimentisphaerales; family Anaerobacaceae; genus JAFGCD01. Next base: position 37,414 of record JAFGCD010000150.1, on the reverse strand, counting down.
CGAAACGTCATAAGCTTGTTGACGCGAGGCAGCCGAACCTTGTTGAGGATGTGTATGTTCACAGTCTTCCTCCTTTGATTCGGTTCGATGGGCCTGCGGTCGAGTATATCGACGGGGAGGCGGTGGAGTTCGATTTCGGCGCGGTCAAGGATCGGCCTATCGTAATTACCGACACGACGTTTCGTGACGGGCAGCAGGCTCGGCCTCCATATACCATCGACCAGATGGTTCACATATACGATTTGCTCAGCAGGCTTAGCGGTCCGCAAGGTGTTATCAGGCAGACGGAGTTCTTCCTTTATACGAAGAACGACCGCGAGACGCTGGATCGCTGCCGGGCGCTTGGGCACAAATATCCGGAGTGCACGGGGTGGATACGTGCGGTCAAGGGCGATTTTCGTCTTGTCAAAGAAGCTGGGCTGCAAGAGAGCGGGATGCTGACGAGCAGCTCGGATTATCATATTTTTCACAAGCTTAAGTTCCGCAGCCGAAAAGAGTGCATGGAGAGCTACTGCGAGGTGGTCGATGCGGCGTTCGAGGCGGGGGTACGGCCGAGGTGCCATTTGGAGGATATTACGCGGGCCGATATCGATGGTTTTGTACTGCCTTTCGCCGAGCGTTTGATGGAGATGAGCGAGCAGGTGCCGGAGGAGTTGAAGACGAAGATTCGGCTGTGCGATACGATGGGGTTCGGCATCAGCTATCCCGGCGCGGAGCTTCCGCGGAGTATTCCGAAGCTGATTTACAAGCTGAACAAGGAGATCGGAGTTCCGAGCAATCGGCTGGAGTGGCACGGGCATAACGATTTCCATAAGGTGCATACGAACGGGGTGACGGCGTGGCTTTACGGGTGCGATGCGGTTAATACGACGCTGTTCGGATTCGGGGAGCGGACTGGCAATCCGCCGCTGGAAAGCGCGGTGATGGAGTATATCGCGCTGAAGGCGGACACCTGCGGGATGGATACGCTTGTAATTACGGAGCTTGCGGACTATATGCGTTCTATCGGGCTGCCTATCCCCGATAATTATCCGTTTGCCGGCCGGGCGTTCAATACCACGCGGGCCGGGATTCATGCCGGCGGGCTTCGGCAGGACGAGCGTATCTATAATATCTTCGATACCGAGGCTCTTCTGGGTCGGCCTGCCCGCGTTGCGATTACGGATAAGAGCGGGGCCGACGGGGTTGCGCATTGGGTGAACGAATTCTTCGGCCTTAAGGGCGGCGAGAGGATCAATAAGATCAAGATCCATAAGCTGGCGCGATGGGTAATCGATCAGTACGAGGTCGAGGGCAGGCTGACGGCGATAAGCGATCAGGAGTTGGAAGCCAAGGCGAAAGAGTTTTTCCCGGACTATTGGGCCAAGCACACAGCGTCGCAGAAGTAGAGGACCGGCCGGGGCGCTTGGGGCCTAGCCCGCATTCCTCATTAACCATATCCCCAGTGGACAGGAAGATCACTAAGGCCGCCGAGATCGCCGAGGTGCCTTATGGCTAAGCCACAGGCAGGCATATAGAATCAAGTGGTAGGAGGGAAACCGCAGGTACCTAAGGCACAGGGGAAATCAGGAAATGGGTGGAGAGTTCTGGACAGAGGGCAGAAGACGGAAGACAGAAGGTCCGCCCCGCCCCGCCAGAGGCGGACTTTCAGCGGGAGCGGATCTGCGGCTTTGCTCGGTGCTACGCCGCGACGTGCTGGTTTTTGGTTTGACGGGAGGGGGGATTTGGGGTATTTTTGGGCGGGAGTGGTGAAATGGGATATTTGGTGGCTGGAGATCAAGGATGGCTGGAAACGTTGTCGAGAAGTACCTGCAAGATTTGGGGGAGGTCTATCGTACCGGGGGTGGGCAGAAGGAGGAGTCTTATTACGGGGCGCTGGCGAATCTGATAAATGAGGTTGGGAAGAATCTGAAGCCGCGGGTTCGGTGCGTGGGGCAACTGAAGAATTTAGGGGCGGGAGAGCCGGATTTTGGTTTTTTCACGGCGGATCAGTTTCGGCGGACGAAGGATGAGCGGCCTATCGAGGGCCAACTGCCGGAACGCGGGGTGATCGAGTGCAAAGGGTGGAAGGACGACTCCTTTGCTCAAAGCAAAAGCGTTCAGATATCCAAGTACTGGAAAAGATACGGGCTGGTGCTCGTGACGAACTTTCGGGACTTCGTTCTTGTAGGTCGGGACGATGCCGGGAAACCGGTACGGTTGGAATCGCATCGGATGGCGCAGAGCGAGGGGGAGTTTGTGGGGATGCTGGCGCATCCGCGTAAGACGGCGCAGGAGCGAGGGGAACGATTAGTGGAATTTTTGCGGCGTGCGATGCTTCATGCAGCATCACTGACAGAGCCGGAGGACTTGGCGTGGTTTCTTGCATCTTATGCGCGGGAGGCTCGCGCGCGAGTTGAGCAGAGCGCGAATCTGCCGGCGTTGGAGGGGCTTAAGAATGCGCTGGAGGAGGCGCTGGGAATGAAGTTCGAGGGTGAGAAAGGCGAACACTTTTTTCAGGCGACGCTGGTTCAGACGCTGTTTTACGGGGTGTTCTCATCATGGGTGCTATGGAGTCGGGAGAACTGGGGGCAGCCTGAGGCTAAATTCGACTGGCACAATACGGCGTGGACGCTGCATGTGCCGATGATCGCGAGCTTGTTCGATCAAATCTCGACACCGAAGCGGTTGAAGCCGCTGGGCGTCGATGAGGTTCTTGACTGGGCGGGGATGGTCCTCAATCGGGTTGACCGGGTGAGCTTCTTCAGCAAATTTGAGGAGGAACATGCGGTTCAGTATTTCTACGAGCCGTTTTTGAAGGCTTATGATGCTCAGCTTCGCAAGGACTTAGGCGTTTGGTACACGCCGCCGGAGATAGTGCAGTACCAGGTCGAGCGGGTGGACCGAGTATTGCGCGAAGAGTTGGAGATTCCGGACGGGCTGGCAGATGAGCGCGTTGTTGTGCTGGACCCCTGCTGCGGTACGGGGGCGTATCTGGTGGAGGTACTGAAGCGAATACACAAGAGTCTGAATGAGAAGGGGGCCAGCGCGCTGACGGCGCAAAAGCTTAAGCAGGCGGCGAGAGAACGAGTGTTCGGATTCGAGATACTGCCTGCGCCGTTTGTGGTTTCGCATTTGCAGATCGGGCTGATGCTGCGGGCGCTTGGCGCTCCGCTAAATGCGGAGGGAAGCGAAAGAGCGGGGGTGTATCTGACAAACGCACTGACGGGATGGGAACCATTGGATGACCCAAAGTCACTGCTGCCATTTCCGGAACTGTTAGAGGAGCGTGAAGCTGCGAGCAAGGTCAAGCAAGACGTGCCTATTCTGGTTATCATAGGGAATCCGCCTTACAATGCTTTTTCGGGAACAAGTCCTGAGGAGGAAGGTGGATTGGTAGATGTCTATAAGGGGGCTTACAATGTAGCGATTTCGCTGAAGAGGGAAAAGGAAAAGGTGGTCACAAAGTACCGGCTTTCTGAACCAATCGAAGCGGGTGGATGGGGAATGAAGAAATACAATCTGGACGACCTATACATTCGTTTCTTCCGAATTGCCGAGCGACGGATAGCAAAGAGTGGGAAGGGGATAGTATCGTATATATCGAACTTCTCTTATCTTAGCGATCCTTCATTTGTTGTGATGCGAGAAAGATTGCTCAGTGAGTTCGATAAGATTTGGATCGACTGTATGAACGGGGACAGCCGAGAGACCGGGAAGCTTACTCCTGATGGGAAGACCGATCCAAGTGTATTTTCGACTGAGGAGAGTCCGGTGGGGATAAGAGTGGGGACTGGGATTTGCGTGATGGTACGCAAAGAGGTACGGGAGAAGAAGGCGACGGTGCGCTTTCAACATTACTGGGGAGCAACAAAACGGCAAGATCTTCTTGCGAGTTTGAAGGTGAAGGGCCCGGAGCGGAGATACGAGGTTGCCCGGGCGGGGCGGGAGAATCGTTATTCGTTCAGGCCGTCGAAGGTGGCTGATGAATACTACAAGTGGGCGTCAGTAACCGATTTGTGTTCTCAGAAGCCTTTTGTTGGTGTTGAGGAGTGCCGCGGAGGCGTGTTGATTGATGTGGACAAGGATGTTCTGGTAGAAAGACTGAAGACTTATTACGACAAGAATCTCAACTGGGATTGCGTGAAAGAAAGACAGCCTAGCCTGGGAAATGGCCTTTCAGACGAAACCCTCGGAAAACAGAGAGAGGTCATCTTGAAGAAAGGGCCATATGAGGAGGGTAATCTCTGCAAGATTTTGTTGAGGCCTTTTGACAAGCGATGGTGTTATCATAGTACGGTCAAGCCGCTTTGGAACAGAGCTCGTTCGGATTTCCGAAAGCAGTGTTGGCAAGGAAACGCTTTCCTAATAAGTAGGTTCAATGTGCAGGCCTCGCCGGAAGGGGTTCCTTTCTGCTTCTCATCGAGTATTGTAGACAAGCAGGCTATCAGCCGTAATCCTGGGGCGATCGCTATTCGTCTCAGACAAGAGCCAAGTAGGAGGAGAAGAGGAGATGAAACAAGTAACATGTTTGGCGCATGTATTGCCAATCTATCAGAGCTTTCGTGGGGATATTTAGCAGCACTTGGTATCAAGAAGGCCGATATAGACGAGGATGAATCAGGTCTAATCTGGATGCATTCGTTGGCGATTGGGTATAGTCCGACGTACCTGGAGGAGAATGCGGATGGGGTTCGTCAGGACTGGCCTCGGATACCTTTGCCTGGGACGAAGAAGGCGTTGTTGAAGTCGGCGGAATTGGGCAGGCGGGTGGCGGGGCTGCTTGATACTGAGAAGGCTGTGGATGGGGTAACGACGGGAAAGGTGAAGGCGGTACTGAAGGATCTTGGGTCGATAACTAAGGTTGGCGGCGGGGTGCTGGATCCGAATAAGGGCGAGCTTGAGGTTACGGCAGGGTGGGGACATGGCGGCAAGGGCGGGGTGTGTATGCCGGGCAAGGGGAGGCTTGAGGTGCGAAGGCAGAAGAACGAGCGAGTCAGGAAGGCGTTCGGAGAGGAGACTCTTGACGTGTATCTGAATGATGCGGCGTATTGGGCGAATGTGCCGAAGTGCGTTTGGGAATACTATATCGGTGGGTATCAGGTTGTTAAGAAATGGCTGAGCTACCGGGAGAAGGTTATGGTCGGGCGGGGGCTGAAGGTGGAGGAGGCGGAATATGTCACGGAGATGGTGAAACGAATAGCAGCGTTGGTTTTGCTGCAAGGCGAACTGGATTCAAACTACAGGAGCGTGAGAGACAATACGTGGGCGTGGCCGAGTGGCGAATAGGGCATGGATTGGGAAGGAGCGGTGTTTGGTCGAGATGTTGGAGTAATCGCGGGGGTATGAGATTGCCGCGTCGGCCCAAAGGGCCTCCTCGCAATGACCGACCTGCGGTCGGGGTGACAACTGTTTTGTTGTGCGGTGCACACCCTACGGTCAAAAATCAAAAATCAAAGTTCAAAAAGCAAAAGTGCAGAGTAAAAGTTAAAGATGAGATTGCCACGGCCCTTCGGGCCTGGCAATAACTTTGTTCGCGAGGGATGTATTTTTTGGAAAAATCGCTTCGAGGCGAGAAATACCGTTACGTTTTGCGGTTGAGGTGGGACTATATAAGTAAGTGTACAGCTCGATGCGTTTGCGGCTTGGCGCGCATGCGCTAAATCGAGGACCATAGAAACAGACAGCTTTGAATGAAGGAGAAAGAAATGGCGTCAACGAAGAAGAAAACATCACTGATTGGGTCAATGGTCATCATATCTGTACTGCTGAGTTGTGTATGGGCGCTCCAGACGATTGAAATCAAGGTTTCCCCCAATGTACTGAACATTCTGAGCAACGGAGAAGTAGTCACGGTCCATACCGATATTGCCTACTCGTCGGTTGTCGGGTCCACAGTTACGCTCAACGGCGTAGAAATAAGCCACTGGAAGTCGGACAACCGGGGCAATTTCGTAGCCAAGTTCCTCATGGAGGATATTAAGGGGCTCGAAGGGCTGAACATAGGCGGGATGAACACGCTGACGCTCGAAGGGACCACTGCGGCAGGGGAGGGTTTCTCAGGCTGTACGGAGATCCTCGTCGTCGAGAATACACCGAAGAAATAGTGCATTGTTGTGCGATGCACAACCTACCATTCCGGATGAAATCCGAAACTCGAAAGAGAAGGAAGAGGAAGTTTTAATAGATTCCTCGGCCCCTCAGGGGCGGGCGTATCTCGTGAAGCGTGAAGAGTATTTCGTATCTCGTGAGGCGGGAAGTAAAATCAAAAGTCAAAGATGAGATTGCCACGTCGGCCCAAAGGGCCTCCTCGCAATGACAGCATGCGCAGGCTTTTTGGAATAGATTCCTCGCTGCGCTCGGAATGACCGAGAGGAAGTAAAAAGTCAAAAGGAAAAGGTAAGAAACAGGAGTCAGGAGCCAGAAGACAGAAAGATTGGGGGTATCAATCGTTCGGTGAGTTGGGGATTATTGGCTCCCATCTTATTTTTGCCGAGCCGAGGACCGTTCCGGTTGCGTATGCGAGATCTACGAGTGCGATTTGGTATTCAGCGAGCGCCCTGATTTCGGCGCTTTGCGCATCTGCGAAGTTTGTCTGGGCGAGGAGGACATCGGTGGTTGTCCTGGTTCCGATTTCGTATTGCCTTTTTTCGGCTTCGTAGAGCCTGCCGTCGAGTATGGTTCGCTGCCTTGCGGCGAGGACCCTCTGCCAGTTCGCTTCGAGCTGGTCGATAGCGTTGAGGACTTCGAGTTCGATCGTTGCGGCGCGGGATTCTTTTGTGGCGAGTCGTTGTCTCTTTGTGTACAAGGCCTGCTTGATGCGGCTTTTCGCGGCCTGGTTGCCGAGGGGGACGAGGAGTTGCAGGCCGAAGCGGTGGTCCTGGAAACGATTGTCGTAGAGCAGGTCGTAGGCTTTTTCCCTGGTTCCGCCGAGGCCGTTCAGGTTGTAGGTGTAGTCCATTGTGGCCAGGGGCAGGGCCTGGTTTTTGGCGTAGTCGAGGGTGCTTACGTCCTGTGCTATGCGGAGTTCGAGTTCGAGCATTTCCATCCTGCCTTCTATGGCGGTTCGGACGAGATCATCCTGTTTGAGTTCGTACCTGATTGGGTTAGGTTCGGTGGCGGGTATGACAGCGGTGGCGGTTTTCATGTCGAGGTCCGTCTTGTTCAGGGCCCTTTTGATATCTCTCTGCGTGTCCCGGAGCGTGTTTTCGGCGAGTATTATCGCTTCGAGTCTCTGGGCGACGCCCGCCTCGGCGCGAGTAATCTCGACCTGGGCCCTCTCGCCCTGGTTTACGAACCTGCGTGCCTGGGCGAGCTGTGCTTTTGCGAGTTCGTATTCTCCCCTGCGTACGTCGAGTTCTTTGCGGGCTGCGTAGAGCTGCCAGTAGAGTCTATCGACGGCTGCTATTACTTTTATGACTTCGAGCTTTGTTCCGGCGTCGGTAATGCTTCGGTCGTATGCGGCGAGGCGGATTGCGTACGTATTCGCGCGGGTTCCTGCGTTTCTGAGCAGTGGCTGGCTCAGGGAGACAGATGCGCCGGATGAATATGCCGGGTCGAGCGTCGAGAATATGTTGTTTGTTTTGACTCGATAGTCTGCGACGTTAAATGTGAGTGTTCCTCCTGTTGTCATTGGCATATTGACGCCGAGGTTCATGTTCGAGCTGTCAACTTTCGAGCCGGTGAGGGTTGTGGAAGTGGGGGTGTCTGTTCTGCTGTATGAGAGATTGGAGAACAGGGCCGCTTCGAATTTCGCCTCTTCTTCGGTGACTCTCTCTGCGGCGATTGCGGGGCTGATTAGCTGGGCTTTGAGGTCAAGGTTGTTTTCGAGTGCGATTGCGCGGGCTTGTTCGAGGGTGATTTCGATCTGGAAGGGCGCGGGGGTGTTCGGATCGATCGGGGAGCGTTCTCTGAGGCCCGGCTGTGCGGGTGTGAGGTTGAGTTGTTTTATTTCGTGGAGCATGTGGGGGGGCGGCGTTTTGAAGTCTCTCAGGATTGTCTCTGCCTTGGGGGGACGGCATCCTGCGAAGCAGAGCAGTGCTGAGGCCATTAGACTGAAAAGGATCATTGGGCCTGGTGCGGATTGGTCTTTTGCGGGTCGGTTATTCATGTCTCAGGGCCTCAATAGGGTCTAATCTTGCTGCTTTGACGGCGGGGAAGAGTCCGAAGAAGATTCCGACGGAGCCTGCGAAGCCGAATGCGACGGCGATTGCCCAGGCCGGTATGGAAGTCTTTTCGAGTAGGGGGTGGAGCTTTGCGATTGCGTTTGTCAGGCCCTGGCCGATTACGACGCCGACGAGCCCTCCGAGGAAACAGAGCACTACGGCCTCGATGAGGAATTGGGTGAGTATTGCGGAGTTCTTGGCGCCGACGGCTTTTCTCAGGCCTATCTCCCTTGTCCTTTCCGATACGGAGACGAGCATTATGTTCATTATGCCGACTCCTCCGACGAGGAGCGAGATTCCTACGATTCCTCCGGCGACGAGGGTCACCATGAGTGCGATTTCGTTAAATGTCTGGAGTGCGCTCTTTAGTGATTCGACTCTGAATGTATCGGGCTGGTTGGGCCTGATGCCCCTTGTTCTTCTGAGGAAGAACCTGATTTCGGCCTGTGCTTCATCGAGTGTTTCGGTAGATTTTCCCGCGGCGAATGCCCAGATTCCTGGTTCTGCGATTTTGAATACCGTTCTGAAGGGTATGAATACCTCGTAGTAGTCTTCTCCGCCCTGGCCGAAGTTGAGTTCGGGTCTTCTTTCGATAACTCCTGCGATTACGAAGGTCTGGTGGCCGAGGAGGATTGTCTGACCTATGCAGTCGCGGTCGAGACGGAGTTCGTTCTGGAGCTTGGGGTCTATTAGGCAGACCTGGTGCTTCTGCATGTCGTCGAGGACGGAAAACCTTCTTCCGAGAATTACGGGTCGATTCTCGATGTCGTGATATGAAGGCTCGATTCCTGTAATGTTGACGTTTTCGACGGAGTATTCACCGAATCTTGCGGTGTGTCTTCCGACTGATCCGATTCTGCAGAGCTTTCCGACCGAGGGGCAGTTCTCGAGCATTCCGTCGAACTGTTCGGGCAGGAACCTTATTGTCCACCATGAAGCGTGCCTGAGGGGGCCTGTTTTGGGTCTTGTGGGTGCGATGAAGATCGTGTTCGTTCCGAAGGTCTCGACCTGTGTGAGTATCTTTGCTTTTAGTCCAGTCAGCGCGGCTATTACAGCGGTTACGGAAGCGACTCCGATAACGATTCCTATCGTTGTGAGGAAAGACCTGGTCTTGTTTGCCCAGATCTGGCCGAGGGCGAGATATACGCTCTGGTAAAAGAGCCTGCAGAAAGCTATGGGAATGTTGAGCAGGGCCTTCATGGCTTGGCCTCCCCGTTCGCTGCGGGCGGTATTCTGTCGGGATTTTCCATGTCGGAATGGATTTTTCCGTCCTTCATTCTTATGGTTCTCTCTGCGTGTGCGGCGACGTGCCCTTCGTGGGTGACGAGTATTATGGTCTGTCCTTCCTGGTGGAGCTGGTCGAAGAGTCGGAGTATTCCTTCGGATGTTTTGCTGTCGAGGTTTCCCGTCGGTTCGTCCGCGAGGAGGATACTTGGATTGCAGACGAGTGCGCGGGCGATTGCGACGCGTTGTTTTTCACCGCCTGAGAGCTGGTTCGGCCGATGTTTTATTCTTCCGGCGAGTCCGACTCTTTCGAGTACGGTCTTTGCTCTTTTTCGTCTGGACCACCATGATGCTCGCGAGTAGATGAGCGGCATCTCGACGTTTTTGAGCGCGGAGAGCCTTGCGAGGAGCTCGAAGGACTGGAATACGAATCCGATTCTTTCGTTTCTGACGTGGGCGAGTGCGGCGTCCGAGAGTTTGGTGGTGTCCTGGGCGTCGAGCGTGTATGAGCCTTCGGTTGCCCTGTCGAGGCATCCGAGGACGTTCATTAGAGTGCTTTTTCCGGAGCCGGACGGTCCCATTATTGCGACGTACTCATTTTCTCGTATTTTGAGATCAATTCCGTCGAGGGCCCTGATCTGCTCGATCCCGACCTTGTAAACTCGGGTGACTCCGTCGAGGTCTATTATGACTTTTTCAGTTTGGCGAATCATTTATTGGTTTGTTCGGTTCCGTTGTGGTTTTGGCGGCTGTGGTTTTCTTCTTTGCGGCCTGGCGTTCATCGATTACGGGCTGGTCGTGGCGGAGCTTTTCGAGGACGTTGTATGGTCCTGTTATTACGTCGTCTTTCTCTGAGATTCCGGCTTCTATTATGGTATGCGTGAGGTCGGCTTGTCCTATTTTGACGGGCGTGATAACCGTCTTTCCATCTACGTATCGGAAGACCACCGTTGCATATGTTTTGTTCGGGTCAACGAGTTCGGAATTTTCTCGGATATCGAGGGGGAGGCTGTCGATTTGTTTTCCGAGGACGGCCTGGGAGGGGAGCTTGAGGATATTCTCGTGCTTTTTTGTTTCGATGTCCACGTGTGCGGTGAGGCCGGAGTAAAGTTTTGCGTTGGATTCTTCGATAAGGATTTCCGTTCTGTAATATTTCGTGGCTGTTCTGGAGTATGTGTGCGACAGGGCGATTGAATCTACGATTCCGTTGAACTCGCGTTCGGGGAAGGCATCGACATGGATGATCGCCTTTTGACCGATCTCGACTTTCGGCACGTCGGCCTCATCGACCTGCGCGACGAGAAGCATTTGCGAGAGGTCCCCGATTTCCATTATCACGGTTCCTGGGTTGTTCATTGTTCCGGTGATTACGACTTCGCCGACCTCTGCGTTGAGCCTTGTGATTGTTCCGTCTATGGGGGATGTAATTGTTGTGTAGCTCAGGGCTTCCCTTGCCTGGTCGATTCTTGCGTCTGCGGCTTCGAGATTGTGCTTTAGTACGGTCAGGTTCAGTTCCGCTGCTTTGAGGGTGTGCTGTGCTGCTCTGTGCTGTGCGGTAAGGTCGTCGAAGCTGAGCTTTGCCTTGTCGAATGCGGACTGGCTGATGTCGTTGGATTCGAGGAGACTTTCCTGCCTTTTGAGGTCTATCTCTGCCTGCTGGAGGGATGCTTCGAGTCCTATGAGGGAGGCTTTCTGTCCTGCGATTCTGGCGTTTTCGACCTCGATTTGTGCGGCCTGTGCGTTTCTTGCCGCCTGTGCGGAGAGCAACTGGCTTTCGAGGTCTTTTGCGTCGAGCCGGACGACGACGGAAGGGGGCAGCGGCGGCTCGGCGTTGGGGTCTCCTGCGGTGACGAGGTCTCCTTCTTCATACGGCAGGCTTACGATTCTGGCGGATATTTTCGCGCTGATCTCGACATTTGTTTTCGGCTCTATTTCGCCTGGTGCGCTGACGTATTCGACGAGCCTGCCTGTCGCTGGTTTCTCTATTCTGACGACGGTCGGCTTGTGAGACGGTGCGAGCTTTGCCTTGAGGATCAGGCCGAGGACAGCGACTACCACAAGGGTTACTATTACGGTTACGATTATGATTCGCGACTTCTTCACGCTTAGTCCTTTCTCTATTTATACAGACTCGCTTCAGCAGAGGCGGGGCTTGTCGATGAGGCCAAATAACGGCCGATCGAGATTGTATATACCCTGCCTCAGCAAAAAAGCTGCAACTTACAGAGGGACAGAACGTTGTCCTGCAGACGCCTCTTCGAGGGTTTCATTATAATATAGAACGCAATGCGAATCAAAAAGTTACCTAAATTTCGGCGTTTTTTGGAAAAAAGAAGGGTTCAGCGGGATGACAGGATGCAATATGAGCAAATGCGGGCGTATTTGAGGGGGTATGGTTCGGCGGGGGGCTGTTTCTTGTTGAGGGGGCCTTGCGGGGGCGTATAATGGCTGGGACTTGTCCGGTATGTGTTATTTTTTTATGGCGGCGATTTTTATGGAATTAGAGGCTTTCGACATAGTTGTTTTTGCGGCTTTCATCATCGGGGTAGTGGGCTTCAGTATTCTCAAGAGCCGGCGAGAGAAGACGAGCGAGGATTATTTTCTGGCGGGGCGTGGTCTGACATGGTGGCTTATCGGGATTTCGATTGTCGCGGCGAACATATCGACGGAGCAGTTCGTCGGGATGGCCGGGCAGGGGGCCGGGGGTGTCGGGCTTGCAGTGAGCAACTGGCAGTTGTTCGGGAGTGTCGGGATTGTAATTATCGCATTCACACTGCTGCCCCGTTTTCTGCGGGCGGGGATTTACACGCTGCCGGAGTATCTCGAATATCGATATAACTCGGCGGCGCGGGCGATCATGGCTTTGACTACGGTGGTGATTTATGTCGGCGTTCTTTTGACGGCTGTATTGTATTCGGGCGGGGTGACACTGCGGGCGATATTCGAGATTCCTCTTAATAAGGGAGTATGGCTGATCGGGGGGATTGCGGCGGCTTATACGGTGTGGGGGGGCCTCAAGGCTGTTGCGTGGGCGGATTTGTTCCAGGGATTGGCGCTGCTTGTCGGGGGGCTGGTTATCTTTTTTCTCGGTCTCGATGCGTGCGGCGGATGGAGTGGGTTTTCCAGTGTCAACGGCGAGAAGCTTCACATGATTCTTCCTGCCGGTGACGAGGGGCTGCCCTGGACGGGCGTATTCGGGGGGATGTGGATTGTCATGGTCTATTACTGCGGGCTGAACCAGTTCATCGTTCAGCGGAACCTGGCGGCGAAGACGCTTCGGGACGGGCAGTTGGGTGTTATCTTTGCCGGTGCGCTTTGGCTGATAGTTCCTTTTGCGATTGTAATGCCGGGTATTATGTCGCACCAGCTTTACGCCGACCAGATTGTCAAGGCGGACGATGCATTTCCGATTCTGATTCGGAATCTGGTTCCTGCGGGTCTGCGCGGTTTCATATTCGCGGCGATTTCGGGGGCGGTGATCAGTTCTCTGGGTTCGATGCTGAATTCGGCATCGACGATCTTCACGATGGATGTTTATAGACGGATGGCGGACCGGGATGCTTCGGAGAAGCGGCTTCTTGTGCTCGGGCGGGTTGTGACTTTAATTTTTGTGGTGGTTGGGTGCGTTCTGGCGTCGAGTCTTGAGAGCAGGGAGCGGTTCAAGGGCGTATTCGATTATATTCAGCGGTTTCAGGGTTATATCTGGCCCGGGGTTGTGGGCGCTTTTCTGTTCGGGATGATGGTTCCCAAGGCCCCCGGAGCGGCTGGGGTGGCGGCGCTGGTTTGCGGGCCTGTTATCTACGGCGTTTTTCAGAGATTCGCCGGCGACGATGTTCATTATCTGATTCAGGTTGCGGTGACGTTTCAGCTTGTAGTTATGATTATGGGTTTGATTACGTTCTGGAAACCGCTGGCCAAACCGCGGGAGCTGCCCGTTCGCGAGGATATGGCGATAGAGACCTCGCCGGCGGTCAAGATTGCAGGGATTGCGGTCATCGCAGCGGTGGCGGTCTTCTACGCCGTTTTCTGGTAAGACCTGCCGGGAGACAGAAGGGAAGGAAAATCAAAAATCAAAAATCAAAGATCAAAAATAATGATAGCTGCGCAGGCTGTTTGGAATAGATTCCTCGACTGCGCTCGGAATGACAAAGGGGGTTGCGCTCGGGGTGACAACTAAAATCAAAGATCAAAAAGCAAAGGTACAGAGCAAAAGTCAAAGATGAGATTGCCACAGGCTGCTTCGCAGCCTTCGCAATGACAGCGTGCGGTTTTATAGATGGAAGAGATTGCCACGGTGAATTGTTGTGCAATGCACAACCTACCAATCTCGTGAAGCGTGAAGCGCGACTACACTTTAGAGCAAGCTCCTGTGGGGTGACAATTGTTTCGGCGTGCAGTGCACACCCTACCGTAATAGGTGAAACTCTAAGCACGAAATCCGAAAGAGAAGGAAGAAGAAGTTTTAATAGCCCCCTCGCCCCTGAGGGGCAGGCTTCGCTCGGGGTGCCGGTGAGTAGATGGGTAAATGAGTAGATGAGTGGATGGGTTAATGGGTTGGGTTATGTCATTCCGATGTTGTGCGGGTTGTCCTTTCGGGCGTTTTTATATCGCTGCCTGAGGAATTCATCGTCGTTTTTGGGGGGCGGGGACTTCTCCGCCGCTCGGCGTTTGAATACGTCGAGTGCGTCTTTCAGTCTGGAGTCGAAATTTTTCTTCCGCTCACCCGTTTCGGAGAGGTCGGTAACGGCCTTTGCGAGCGCTTCGGATTCGGTGTTTGCGAGGATTTGGGCGATGGTGATATCCGTGGAATCGGCGAGCATGGCGAAAATCAGCTCGGCGGCCTGGTTGAGCAGCGGGACGTCGAAATCGCCGGGCTTGATCTTTCCCTTAATCTGCTTGTAGAAGCGTGGTTCGGCGAGGATTATTTCGATGATTTCTCTCTGCGCTGCGGCGAAGAGGCCCTTGCCGAGGTCTGCAGCGACGACTTTTCGGTTCTCGGCGCCGTATGCGGCGGTCCTTGCGGCTCGCGCGATCCTGGCATTGAGCTCGCGGTTAATCTGCTTTTTGTCGAGGCCTATTATTCCGGAGATTCTGTTTACCATTATTCCGGTGTCTATCGGCGAGATGTTGCCGGCGGCCAGTCCGAGTGCTATGGCCTGGAGGTACTCCTCGACGGCCGGCCGTCTTCCTGCAAGGGAGTCGTCGGCGGCGAATTTCTCTTCGAGCCTGTCCCACTTGAACCGGAAGACGCCGACTGCATTTTCGAGTATTTGCTCGAAGGCTTCCTTGCCTGCGGTGAGCAGGAAATCGCATGGGTCTTTGCCTTGGGGGACGGATGCGAGCTTGATGTCTATATTCTGGGTGAGGCAGACTTCGAGGGCTCGGTTGGCGGCTTCGATTCCCGCGACGTCGCTGTCGAAGACGAGGATTACTTTTTTGGCGTACCTTCGGAGCATTCTTGCATGGCCGGCGGTGAAGCTCGTGCCGAGGGTTGCGACGACGTTGGCGTAGCCTTGCTGGTGCGCCATTATTACGTCGGTGTATCCTTCGACGACTACGGCTGTTCCGGAAGAAACGATTGCGTGGCGAGCCTGTTCGAGGCCGTAGAGGCAGTTGCTCTTGTCGAAGAGGGGTGTCGTTGGGGAGTTGATGTATTTTGCGCCTGTTTCGTCGAGGGTTCTTCCGCCGAAGGCGATTATTCTGCCGGTGACATCGGTTATCGCGAACATGAGGCGGTTGACGAATTTATCCTGGTTGTTGTGCGTGAGCAGACCGGCCTGGGTGAGCAGTTCGAGAGAGGCCTTTTTCTCGCGTGCGGCTTTGAGCAGGTCGTCTCCGGAATCGAGCGCCAGGCCGATTCGCCAGGTCTTGATGCTTTGCGGCGAAATCTTTCTTTGGGCAAGATAGTCGCGGGCGAATTTGCCTTTGGTTTTGTGGCTGAGGTTGCCGGTGAAAAGGCCGGCGGCCCATTCGTTCGCCTTTGCCAGGCGATTGGGGTCGATGTCCGGCGTCTGGTCGGCAGCAGGTTTTCCGGCAGTTTTTCGCGGCTTTAGCTTGATGTTAGCGCGTTCTGCGAGTCTTTCTATTGCCTGCGGGAAGGTCAGGTTCTCGCGCATCTGGACGAATTTGAAGACGTCTCCTCCTGCTCCGCAGGCGAAGCACTTGAAAATTTGCTTGGCAGGGCTGACGTTCATGCTTGGTTTGTGGTCGTCGTGGAAGGGGCAGAGGCCGACCATCTCCCGGCCTTTGCGCTTCAAAGCGACGTGTTCTGAGACGACGTCGATGATGTCGTTGGCCTGCTGGACCTGAAAAACCGTGTTTTGGTCGTAAATACCGGGCATTTTGGCCTTTTCTCGGATGTCTTGTTTCGTACAGCGTCAGCGGCGACGATTCCGTGTATAGGTATATTCGGTCGGGAGGGGAAAGTCAAGCGGGAGCGGCAAGGCGTCTTATGGCTTAGCCACAGGAAGGCACAATAAGATCGAGTGAGGCAGCGGAAGGAAAATCAAAAATCAAAGTTCAAAAAGCAAAAGTACAGAGCAAAAATCAAAGATGAGATTACCACGTCGGCCCAAAGGCCTCCTCGTAATGACTTTGATCGCAGGCTGGTTTGAATAGATTCCTCGGCTCGGCTTTGCCTCGCTCGGAATGACAAAGGGTGCGGTGCTCGGGGTGACGGGGGGAAGTCAAAGATCAATGTAAAACCACAGTGCAAAAATCAAAGGTAAGAATGAGTGCAGAGGCTGTAATCGGTGAATAATTATTGTTTTCCGCAAAGGCGCAGAGGCGCAAAGATAATGATGGGATGAGTGGATGAGATAGGATGGATTTTCGGCGGTTATTTGCTTTTTGCGAGTGGGTGGTAGAATTCGGGGGGTTTTTGGCCGAGGGCGTTTTTCAATGTTCCGATGGGTTCTATCGTCGCCTCGATTTCGTCGCCGGCTTCGAGGTAGTCGCCGGTTGCCAGCCCGACGCCTTCGGGGGTTCCGGTTGCGATGATGTCGCCCGGTTCGAGTGTCATGAGGTTGCTGAGGAAGGATACGATTTCATTTACGGAGTGAATCATCTGCGAGGTGTTCGCGGACTGCCGCTGTTTTCCGTTGACGGTTAGCCTGAGGTCGAGGTTCTGCGGGTCGGGAATTTCGTTCGCTGTCACTATGCACGGTCCGATGGGGCAGAATCCGTCGGCCCATTTTCCATTGAGCCAATCGTAGAATTCGTCCCAGGGGCGCTCGGCCCGGTTCTTCTTGAAGGTTACGGTGCGTGCGGAGATGTCATTTGCGATTGTGTATCCGGCGATTGCCTGCGGCGCTTCTTTGGGGGTTATGTTCTTTACTGTTGTCCCTATTACTACGGCGAGTTCTATTTCGTAGTCGATTGTCTCGCTGTACCGGGGCCATGGGATTACGGTGTCAGGCCCGATGATAACGTTGGGGGGCATCAGGAAGGGCCTTGGCACGGTTGTCTTTGCGGGTGAATCGGCGAGGCCGAGCTTGAGGCCCGCCTCGATGATGTGTTTTGAATAGTTTCCTGCGAGTGCGAGCATTTTGCCCGGGCGGGGGATGGGGGGCAGGAGCTTTACGGAATCGAGTAGAATTCGGGGTTCTGCCGAGTCGGCGATGAGTGCGAGGGTTTCGAGACAGGGCCTGCCGAATGCGATGATTTCCTTTATGCTGTGGGGCGGGCTTGAGTCGGGCCAGGCTTCGGTGATGTTTATTACCGAGTCTTCGACGAGCAGGCCGGGGCGGATGGTATCATCTTGCTTGAATGTTACGAGCTTCATTTGATTTTCCTTTTTCAGTGACAGCGCACGTATTGAGTTCGGGGTGTTATTCTACGGTTGTGATGCGGCGAATGCAAGGATTCGGGGGTAAGGAGTTGCTCGGCGGCTTTGGGCGAGTATGCGGCATTAGAGGTGCAGGGTTGTGGAAAAGCGGTGTATGTTGTAGGATTTGCGGGATCACTTTTCGGGTCGTTTTTATTGTAAGGTGATTTTCGTATGATACTCTGGTGTTTAGAGAAAGGGGGATTATCGTGATGACGGTATCATTACTGCCTGCGATACTGATTGTTTTTGCGGTGGGTGGGGATTCAGTGGAGGCTCCGGTTGTGGGCGGCGGGGCGCTAAGTGCCAAGGAGTCGTTGGGGAAGAAGCTCTTTTTCGATGCCAATCTTTCCGAGCCTGCAGGGCAAAGCTGCTCGACGTGTCATGCTGCGGAGCGTAGTTTTGCAGACCCTGAGGTTGGGTTGCCGGTTTCGCGGGGCGTTCGCAAGGAACGGTTCGGCAGTCGCAACGACTTGCCGGCTGCTTATGCCTCTTTCAGTCCGCCATTTGGTTATGACGCCGATGAGGGGCTTTACGTTGGGGGGCAGTTCTGGGACGGGCGGGCGACCGATCTGGCTGAGCAGGCGAAGGGGCCTTTTGTGAATGAGCTGGAGATGGCTAATCCGAGTGAGAAGGCGGTCGTAGATAAGGTTGCGCGGGCGGATTACGCGGTCCTGTTCAAGAAGATTTACGGGGCCGATGCGTTCTCAGATCCGAACAGGGCTTATGATTATGTAGCGGATGCGATAGCGGCTTATGAAAAGTCTCATGAGTTGAATCGGTTCGATTCGAAGTACGATTTCTATCTGGCGGGGAAGGTTAAGCTGAGCGAGCAGGAGCTGCGGGGGCTCAGGCTTTTCACCGATGAGGACAGGGCTAAGTGCGCCGAGTGTCACCCGAGTGATCGCGGGGAGGACGGTAGTCCGCCTTTGTTCACTGATTTTACATACGATAATCTCGGGGCGCCCAAGAATGCGGAGAATCCTTTTTATTATCTGCCCAAGGAATTCAATCCTGCGGGGGTGGCTTTTGTTGATTTGGGGCTTGGCGGCGTGTTGAACAAGGCTGAGGAGCACGGGAAGTTCAAGGTTCCTTCTCTGCGAAATGTCGCTGTGACGGGGCCTTATTTTCATAACGGGATATTCAAGACATTGCGTGAGGTTGTCGTTTTTTACAATACGCGTGATGTGGGCCCCTGGCCCGAGCCTGAAGTGGCTGCGAATGTTAATCGGGATGAGTTGGGCGACCTTGGGCTGACGGAGGCGGAAGTGGACGATATTGTTGCGTTTTTACATACTCTTACCGACGGATACGATTCAAAGGACGGTAAATAAGTCTGGTGTTGATATGTAATTGGGGGAGTTTGGGTTGCATTGTTGCGCGTGTTAGTGTAGGATTCTTGGGTCTTGTGGATAGTCATCTTGAAGTGGGGCCAGTAATTGAGCGAGACACGTTTTTTGAACGGAATCGAAAGAGGTGGTTGTTTTGTTTAGTTGCAGGGCATTGTCATTACTCACTGTTCTGGCGGTTTGTTCGATTGGCTTCGGGGATCAGGTTATTCTTGTCAATGGTGATAAACTGACCGGCACTATCGGGCAGTTGGCTGATGGCAAGTTAGTATTCAAGTCTGATCTGTTAGGTGAATTGACTATCGATATCGAGAATATCGCGACGTTCAGCAGTGATGAGGCGATTGATCTGCATCTTTCGGACGGCCAGGTGTTGAGCGAAGCTGTGCAGGCCGGCGAGCCGAATCATGTTGTTGTTGGAGCGGGTGGTCGTCAGATTGCTTTTGGCGATATAGGGGCTATCAATCCGCCGGCCAAGGCTGAGGCGAAGTGGGAGGGGGAGATATCCGCGGGCTTTACGAGTACCGCGGGGAACACAAGCACCGATGCGATCAGCGCCAGCGCTAACCTGAAGAAGCGAACAGAGAAGGACCGGCGGATTTTTTCGACGGACTACGCCCGCGGGAGGCAGGAGGATCCGAGCACCGGGAAAAAGACCAAGACGGAGGACTGGTGGCGGTCTAAGGCGAAGTATGATTACTTTTTTACGAAAAAGCTTTACGGATATCTTGACGGGCGTTACGAGACCGACGAGATAGCAGAACTTGACCGGCGAGTGATATTCGGCAGCGGTTTCGGTTATCAGTGGGTGGAATCGGATGAGATGAACTTCTCGACCGAGGCAGGCGCCGCGTATATGTTCGAGAAGTACGGCAACGGGACGGGAAGCAACGACGAGATATCGTTTCAGTTGGGATACAATCTGGACAAAAAGCTGGGTAAGGGGATCGAGTTTATTCATGACCTGACTTATTATCCGAGCACCGAAGACTTTGCGGATTACTTTCTGACTTCCACGGGGGAATTGCGTGCCAACTTGAACGAGAGGGTATTTACGAATTTCAAGGCAGTATTGAATTACGATGCGACGCCCGCTGTGGGCAAGCATAAGACGGATACGAAGTATATCTGGGGGATCGGCTGGAGTTTTTAGGAGATTTTACATGACGTTAGCAAAACAATCGCAGATTACGAGATTATTCAGGCAGTTGATGCCGGCCTTCCTGGCGGCTTGTGTGATTGTTACGGTTCAGCGTGGTCGGGCTTACGCAGGGGGGTACGAATGGGGGGGGCTTGGCAGCAGGGCTCAATCTATGGGCGGTGCTTTTATCGGGAAATCGGACGACTGGACTGCGATTTACTGGAACCCTGCCGGCTTGACCCGGCTCGAGGGCAGCGGCGGCGGCTTCGAGTTTCTCAGCGCTCACCCGATGATACAGGACGGCAGCAGTATGTCGAACCTTCTGGCAGGGTCGATGGAAACTCGGTACCAGATCGATACGTTTGCGCAGTATGTCGGTATCGAGCCGACACGTTTCAGCAGGGAGACGGTCGAGTACGACTTCTATTTCCCATCCGGCGCCGGTGGTTACTGGCAGATGGGAGAGTGGAGTGTTGGGGCGGGGTTCTATACGCCTGTCGGTTACTATCTTGACTGGGACGATAACATAGCCTACGGGGCGGGGAGCATATCGGCGAGCCTGTTTCAGGAGCTCAGCATCAAGGTGGGCAACGTGTCGCTTGCTCGTGAGGTCGGCGACGGTTTTTCAGTCGGTGCGGGCGTTAACCTTCTGATGGGCGGGATCAATTACGAGGCCAAGAAGGTAGTAGCAGGTTCGGGAATAAGCGATTACCAGTGGGGATACGAGTCAGACTGCGACGGCTACGGGGCCGAGGGTGTTTTCGGTATTATGAAGCAAGTCAGCGAGAAGGTGAGCGTCGGCGCGGTGTATCGGACAGGCGGGACGATTAACTTGAAGGGAGACGCGGGGACATACCTTAGCCTTACGAGCCTTACGGAGCGCAGCGATTTCAGGCAGAAGTTTCATCATCCCTCGACGTATGGGATGGGCTTGGCGTACCAGGCCCGGCCTAATCTCGCTTTCACCGGCGACTGGCAGCGGACGAACTGGTCGGAATTCAGGGTTGATGTTGATTATAAGACGGAAGGCCTTGCGCTTGTGGATAAGGATTACTCTGCGGACTGGCGGAATTCGAACCGTTATCGTTTCGGTGTGGAATATGTTCCGAGCCCGAAGTGGGCACTTCGGGGCGGGTATTTTTTCGATCAGTCTCCGGTTCCGGGCAAGGGTACGAGCTTTTCGAATATAGCGGCGGTTGACAGGCACAATATTACGCTGGGTGTAGGGCACGAGGTTAGGAAGAATGTTCGGCTTGACCTGGTCTATGCTTATGCGTGGGGTCATCGCCGTGTCGATGGGGTGCACTACCGGCAGCGTGTCAACAGTGTGGGTCTTTCGATGTCTTGTGCTTTCTAAGGTGGATTAGTTGCGAAGCGAGCATAAAGAAAGGGCAGGGATGCGATTTTGCAGTGTGGTTCTGGCCATTAGCGTACTGGTGGGGGTCACCGGCTGTGGTGGCGGGAGCAAGCCCTTGCTTCGTCTGGGGTGCTATCCGAGTCCGACGGCTGGTACGACTTTTCCGGATCCGCAGATGCTCGGCACGCACAGTTACAGTCGCGGCGGCTCGGATCGCAACGGGATAGTCTATACCTGCCGGGGCGGTCATATCGACCTGGCTCATCTGCGAATTGCCGCCGACTGGACGATGTATCTGACGGACCTGGCATACAAAAGCATGATGCGGAACGAGCGGACGTTTGCATACAGGTCTAAGCCCGCTCCTTCGCGGTACTACGTTGAGTTGGAGTATCCTGCCGGTTGGGCTGGGATGAGTGCCTCCGAGAAGGAACGGCTTGCCCGCGAGGCGTCGTTGAGATTGGGGGAGTATCTTGCCTTTCTGGCTTCGACGTGGCACGAGATAGTGACTTGGTTCGGGTATAAATTTGTCGCGGTTCTTCCGGAATTTTCGTCGAGTTTTTCATGGGAGGACAACTACTCGAATCTTCTTGGGACTCGTCTTGCCGCTGCGGCGTTGCGTGACGTCGGGCGCGGTTACGACGAGGCGATGACTATCGCGCTTGACAAAGAGCTTGCCGATCTTGGCGTGCAGCCGAGGCGTGTTGCGATATGGGCCGGCGAGCGGATGCGGGGGCAGTGGTTCACCGGGCACGTGGTGTATATGGTTAAGATGAAAAGGCGGAATTTCGATATCGGGCTCGACGACGGGTATGTTAGTCCGACAGTGGTTCCGGAGTTGACCCAGTGCCGAGGCGCCCAGGCGAAGCCGTATCCGGTTCCTTCGCTTGGTTCATTGAACGAGCTTGGTTTCAAAGCCCGTGTTAAGATCAAGCCTAAGATATGGGAGTCGAAGAAGATACTGAATATTGCTTACGGGGGCGCCGCCGATCGCGGCAAGCTGGTTGATCCCTCGATTCATTTCGGTCCTATCATGGATTATATCAAGCAGGATGCTCCAAAACGGATCGCGGGTTTAATTGCGGACTGATTGTGGTTTTCGGGGATTTTATTATGCAGCGGCGGATTATCGTGGCGGTTTTGTTCATTTTGTTCGGGTGTCTGGTTTGCAGTGCGAATCCTTACGGCAGATGGGAGTGGGGGCCGTCGAAGGAGGATTCGTTTTTTCCGATTTGTGTCTGGCTTCAAAGCCCTCGCAACGCGGCGAAATACAAGTCTGCGGGTATCAATACTTATATCGGGTTGTGGAAGGGGCCGACGGAAGAGCAGCTCGCCGAGCTGAAGCGGGCCGGGATGAATGTGATATGTCACCAGAACGAAGTGGGGCTGCGTCATATCGGCGATCCGATCATTGTCGGCTGGATGCACGGCGACGAGCCTGATAATGCTCAGTCTTTGGGTTCCGGCAAGGGCTACGGCCCTCCGATTAAGCCTGAGAAGATTATCGAGGATTATGAGCGTATTCGGCGTGCGGATTCGAGCAGGCCCGTGGTCTTGAATTTGGGTCAGGGGGTAGCCTGGGACGGGTGGCACGGCAGGGGGGTGCGGACGAATCATCCGGAGGATTATCCGGAGTATGTGAAGGGCTGTGACATTGCGTCGTTCGATATTTATCCTGCGGCTCATTCGAACAGTGAGGTGGCGGGCAATCTGTGGTATGTCGGTCGGGGGGTTGAGCGGCTGGTGAAATGGACAGATGCCAAGCAGGTCGTCTGGAACTGCATCGAGTGCACCCGGATAAACAATCCGAAATCCAAGGCGACGCCGCACCAGGTTCGATGCGAGGTGTGGATGAGCATTGTACACGGGTCGATGGGTTTGATTTACTTCGTTCACGAATGGCAGCCGAGATTCAATGAGTCGGCGCTTCTGAGTGACGGCGAGATGCTCTCTGCGGTTACCGCTGTGAACAGGCAGATAGCGGAGCTGGCGCCTGTGCTCAACAGCGTCACTGTCGAAGGTTTGATTGGCGTTGCATCGAGCGAGGAGGATGTTCCGGTAGCTGTCATGGGTAAGCGGTACGGCGGGGCGGTGTATATCTTTGCGGTGTGCATGCGTGGCGCGGAGACCGGGGCGAGGTTCGAGGTTGCCGGTATGAAAGGGCGCGGTTCAGGGGAAGTGCTGGGTGAGGGTCGAAAGATAGAGGTCAATGACGGGGTGTTCGAGGATAAGTTCGGGGGGTGGGACGTTCATATCTACCGGCTCGTCGAGTGAGAAGGCCGCAAATACAGCCGTTCGCCGGTGTCATTGCGAGGAACGAAGTGACGCGGCAATCTACTGCCATTCGCAACGCAGGAGATTGCCATGCCCCGATAAATCGGGACTCGTAATGACGATCGCATAGGCCGCCGGAAATTTTCAACACACACAGACGGCCCGGATAAACGTCGAGGCCGGGGGCTATAGCTGGAATTTGTAGGCCGGTTTGCCCATGCAGGATGCATAGAGTATGTCCGCATTTGGGTCCCAGCCGAAATTGAGGAACCAGCCGGGCATCGGGGCCCTGTAGTCGGGGGGCAGTGGAGCAACGAGTTTCCAGTCTTTGCCCGCGTTGTCGGTTCGATAGAATCCTTTTTTCCCTGCGACTACTATTTGCTTTTCGTTCTTTCCGAAGTAAGGTCCGAATGAACATTCGACGGGGGCTGCCTGTATGGTCCAGGTCTTACCTTTGTCGGTGCTTACGAGCAATCCTTTTTCGCTGGTCCAGTATGCGCGGTTTTTGAAGATTCTTATGTCACGTCCTGCGGGCTGGAGTTCGGAGATTTTAGTCCATGTTTTTCCGGCGTCGGTTGAGCGGAAGATGCCGTTCTCCTTTTCTTTCGTTGCGACGAATGTCTCCGGGTCGAGGATTCCGACGGATGCGAATGCCTTTCCCATGAGGGTCCAGCTTTCTCCCATATCGATGCTGGTGTATATTTCACCGCCGCATTCGTGCCTGAGGGCGAATATGTATTTGGGCGTCTCGTCGGCCCAGAGCACCGAACCAGCATCCCATCCTCGTTGGTTCTGGAGCATTTTTTGCCAGGTTTTTCCGGAGTCCAGAGTGTATGCACTGGAACCGTCGAGCATGAAACATGCGAGTCTTTTTCCGAGAGGGTCGAAGTTGAGAGTGAAGCCCGTCTCGCACCTTCCGCCTATTTCGCCTTTATCGGCTCTTTTGAAAGATTGTGCCTGGTCGGTGCTCTTCCAGATGCCCTGGCCGGGGATTATCATGAAGACGTCGCCGGTGGTGCGGTCAACGGCTATTCCTGCGGTCTTTCCCGGGTATCCGATTTTTTTTCCGTTGTCGAGCAGGTTCTGTATGATTTTTTCGGAGATGTCCTGCCATTGGGCGGTTTGCGGTTTGGCGGCACCGCAGGCGTGGTTTACGGCGGCAGAGAGTAGCAAAAAGACGATACATATTCGGCGAGAGAACAGCTTCATTTTTTCGCTCCTTATGAAGAACCTGTTATGATTTTGGCGATAGGCAATTCGAGTGTCATATTGTCAGGTTCTTTTTTCGATTTCAACAGTTTTTTGCATTAAAATCGCCGGTTGAGCCGGGGTGTGAGACGGCAGAAAAATGCGGTATGCGGGGTATTTTTTGATTTGCGTCTTGTGGGAATTGAGGGTATAGTCCGAGCTTGCTTGTCGGGGGAGACTGGTGTCGGAGATTATTGTTTGGCATAACGGAGTTAGATTCAGGAGAGCCTAAACGTGATTGTTGTAAATACCGAATATATTCCAGGTAAGAAGATCGTTGCTATCAAAGGGTTGGTTCAGGGCAATACGGTGCGCGCCAAGCACGTTGGCCGTGACATTATGGCGAGTTTCAAGAACATCGTCGGCGGCGAACTCAAGGGGTACACGGAGCTTTTGGTCGAGTCGCGTCGTGAGGCTTTGTCGCGGATGCTGTCGCAGGCTCAGGAGTTGGGTGCGAATGCGGTTGTTAACGTTCGTTTTGCGACGAGTTCGATAACGGCAGGTGCCGCGGAGCTTTATGTTTACGGCACTGCGGTGACCGTTGTGGATGCGGCGCCGGCGCAGGGGTGATTTTAGGATAACGGGCGCCGGCTCTGATTAGACGGGAGCAATCGTATGCACACTCTGATAGCGTTAATTGCAGGTCTTGGGATGCTCGTGCTCGGTTTCATAGCCGGCAGGATTACCGAGTCTCGTCATCTTCGCCGACTGGCGAGTCGCGAGCAAGCCCTGTCAGGTATGATACAGTGCAATCTCAGGAGTCTGCCGCAGGGTCTGCATGTGCACGGCAGTTTCCTCGTTCTCGGTTCTGCCGTGATAGCGACGGATTACTTCAAGACCGTCGCAGCGGGTCTTCGGAATATTTTCGGCGGCGAGATGCGGTCTTACAGGAGCCTGATGAGTCGAGCTCGTCGAGAGGCGACGGTTCGGATGCTTGAGCAGGCCAGGGAGAACGGGGCCGACATAGTCTGGAATGTTCGTTATGAAACTTCGACGATCCAGGGCAAAAGGAGTGCCGGGGGCGTCGAGATTCTGGCTTACGGCACTGCGGTGAAGCGGTCATGAAAGAGGATTATTTCTCTGCGAAGTCCGAGCCTGCGCACAGCGAGGGCCG
This sequence comes from Sedimentisphaerales bacterium, assembly GCA_016932835.1. GTDB lineage: Bacteria > Planctomycetota > Phycisphaerae > Sedimentisphaerales > Anaerobacaceae > JAFGCD01. The sequence continues at coordinate 11,738 of JAFGCD010000150.1, read as the reverse complement.
ATTCGAGGCCGACCCGACCGAACGGAAGGTCGGTGACCTGGACGCCAGGCAGGATGAGATTGCGGAGGTTCGTGATTCGGTTCTGAATGAGCCTGCGATGGGTGCGGGAACCGAACAGCCTTACCTGGGCGAGTGGATAAATCGCAAACGGGCGGAATGTACCATTGGGGGCAATCTCGGGGCTGCATTTCTGGCGGCGCTTCTCGGCGGTCCCTTTGCGATTGTCGGGGCGTTCATGTCGAGTACTCACGGCTGGTACGGGCCGATTTACATTGTTGTTCTCGGGCCTGTTGTCGAGGAGTTTCTAAAGCAGTCCGGGATGATATACCTGCTGGAGAAGAAGCCTTATCGTGTATTTGCGGCGTGGCAGTTTGTTTTCTCTGCGGTTGTCTCGGCGCTGTTTTTTGCGACGATTGAGAATCTGATTTATATATATGTTTATGTCGATGTCAGCGCGTTGTCCCGTCCGGAGTTGTTTGTACGGTTCAGGTGGACTGTGTGTACGGCTCTTCATGTTTTTTGCTCCGGTATAGCTTCGCTCGGGCTGATACGGGTGTGGAGGCGGCAGCTTGCCGACGGCAGGGCGGCGGACTTGAGTGCGGCGTATAGATACTTCGCAGCGGCGATAGTTATTCACGGCCTGTATAACCTCGGGGCGGTTTTGCTCGGCGCCGGTTATTTCAAAGCGCGTTAGTCCGGCGCGAGGCATACGAGGAGGATAATGGTGCAGGGCATCGGGTGTTGTAAAACAGGCGGGACGGGGTTGAAACGGCGGTTTTGTATTTGTGGTTGACGATTTGCGGGTAGTCTGTGTATAATTCTGACTCGCATACATTTCTTGTCTTGAAAGGATAATTGGATGAAGTACGATGTAGCTGATATGTCTCTTGCCGGGGTTGGCAAGAAGCGAATACTGTGGGCCGACAACGACATGCCTGTTCTTGCGGCGATTCGCAAGCGTTTTGCGAAGAGCAAGCCGTTGAAAGGCATGAGTGTTTCGGCCTGCCTTCACGTTACGGCTGAGACGGCGAATCTGATGCGGACGCTCAAAGCCGGCGGTGCCGATGCAGTTTTGTGTGCATCGAATCCTCTGAGCACTCAGGACGACGTTGCGGCTTCGCTGGTTAAGGATTTCAAGATCGGCGTTTTCGCAATTCGCGGCGAGAACCGGAGCACTTATTACAGGCATATCAACCAGGCGATCGATCACAAGCCTGTTATTACGTTCGACGACGGCGCCGATCTTGTTAACGAACTTCACCGTACCCGGAAGAAAGAGGCCGGCCGGATTATAGCGAGTATGGAGGAGACGACTACCGGGGTAATCCGTTTGCGGGCGATGGCTAACGAGGGCAAGCTGAATTTTCCCGTTATCGCGGTCAACGACGCTGCGACGAAGCACCTTTTCGATAATCGCTACGGGACGGGTCAGTCAACGGTTGACGGTATTATTCGTGCGACGGATTTTCTGATGGCGGGCAAGAAGGTTGTTGTGGCTGGCTACGGGTGGTGCGGCCGGGGGCTTGCGATGCGGGCTCGGGGCATGGGCGCGATCGTAGTGGTTACCGAGATCGATGCAGTCAAGGCTCTCGAAGCGGCGATGGACGGATTCGAGGTAATGCCGATGTCGCAGGCGGCTCGTGTGGGTGATTTATTCGTGACTGTCACGGGGAACAAGCACGTAATCCGGGCGGAGCATTTTCGTGTAATGAAGGACAGGGCGGTTGTGTGCAACAGCGGCCATTTCAACGTCGAACTCGACATACCGGGCTTGAAAAAGATCAGTAAGAAAGTGAACCGCAACATTCGGAATCATGTCGATGAGTATGTGATGAAGAACAACAGGCGGGTACATCTTCTCGCCGAGGGCCGGCTGATTAATCTTGCGGCGGCGGAGGGGCATCCTGCGAGTGTTATGGATATGAGTTTTGCGACTCAGGCTCTTCAGGCCGAGTATGTTGTCAAGAAGCGGGGCAAGCTCGAAGCGGAGGTTTATGACGTTCCCCTCGAGGTCGAAGAGCAGGTCAGCAGGTTTAAGCTGAAATCGATGTCAATCTCAATCGACAAGCTTACCGCAGAGCAGGTTAAATATCTTGCGAGCAGCGGGGAAGGGACATAGTCGGTTTCTCCGGCAACAAGCAGTAGTTTTTGCTTTGTTCGGCGATGCCCGATTCATTTGATGGGCTATGGACAGCAAAGAGACAGACAAGACGTCTATAGTTGGGCCTAAGTCTTTTCTGGCTGTAGGTCCGACGCTACACTACAGCCATTCGAATGTGCAGCGATGCTGGCTTCTTGCGCTTTTTGTTTTCTGCATCAGTTGTCTTTTCTGGTCTAAGATAGTGACCGGGACATTCTGGTCTTTAGAGGTGGAATCTCTCGCCTCGCCGGAGTATTGGCGTTTGAGCCAGGGATTCGCGACGGGGGTGAGCATATTCGAGTACCCGTGGCAGATATTCGTCGTAGGTCTGCTGATGGGGATCATGGCGATTTCTCCGGTTTTGATATCTCAGTTGATGAGTTTCGGTCGGAGTCTGCCGTTTGTTCTTGTGATAGTTGTGCTTGGCAATCTTCCCGGTTTTGCGTTATGTGTTTTGATCAGTTGTCTTGGTGCGGCGTGCCGGCCTCTTCGGTTCCGGTCTCGTTATATCGCGATAGCTTTGTGCATGGTTCCTCAGATTATTTACTGGGTGGTATTCGGGGGCGCCCGCGGAGAGGACCCGATCGGTTGGGGTTTCTCCTTCACGCCCTGGATTTGCGCGTGGCTCGACGGGCTTGTAATAGCGGCTTTCGTTCTCGGGATCGGTCACTATACGCGGTATCGGCCCGGGCTTGTGTGGATATTCACGCTGATTACGCTTGTCGTTGCGGTTGGCACGTTTGAAATTGCGATCGGTTTCGACGAACTTGACTATCAGCTTTACGTTGCGAAGAACGATCCTGAGAAGGTCGATGAATTCCGCGATCGGAGCATAACAGATGCGCTTGACAAGACGATCATGGATCCGGACGTCAAGAAATACCTTGGCGAAGTTCTTTTTTACGTTGCCGAGCCGACTCAGCTTCGTTCGGAATTGAAGCGTGAGATACAGATTCAATTGGAGTATGATCGGTGGCCGAGCTGGTTTATCGTTCCGCCGGAGCTGGACTACCAGGCTAAGAGACATTGGCTCGGGCGTCAATATTCTCTGTTCATCAACAGGCGTCCGGAGAGCAGTCGGATGCCGATAGCGCTTTATTTCAAGGCTTTTTTGAACGAGTTGAGGCCTGATGTTCGGCTGTTGGAACAGAAAGAAGAGGTTCTGCATTTTTATTCCGATTATCCGCATCGTGAATCGCTGCCGATCTGGTATCGTCTTTACGGCTATTTTCCTCAGAGCCCCGAATCGATCGAGGCTCGATGGCGAATAGCTCGCGACTGGGCGGGGCGTGAGCGATTTGAGCAGGCCGACGAGCTTCTGAAGGAAGCTGAGATGATGGTTGCGGCGGAGTTGGCGAAGGCCGGGTCGGCGGAAGTTTCGGAGGAGAAGTTGTTCGGATTGTTCCATGCTCCGGCGGATTCTGTTATGACGGTTTTCAGGCTGATGGAGCTCGAGCGTCGTTTGAAGCAGTTGCGGCTTTTGATAAGTGTCGAGAATCGGACGGAAGAAGTGGAGTCGCGAGGGCGTTTGGCCCGTTTTATTCGCCTGAATTCTCACGGTCTTGACTACGCCGAACACCTTGACGGTCTTTTGGAACAGACTGGCGAGAAAGACCGTCTTCGTGACAATATTCTTCTTGCTCAGGCGAAACTCGTCGCCGACAACCAGGTTCAGGCCGAACGCTTGACTTTGATTCACAAGGGATTCGAGAAAACGGACGGCGGGATGCTGGCGCTGTATGAGTTGGGTCGCCTGAATATTGGACTGTACCAGAATGAGTCTGATGCGGAGAAGAAGAAGACGTACCTTTCTGGCGCACGTGAGACGCTGTCGCGTTTTATCGAACTCTATCCGAGCAGCCTGTATGCGGATCAGGTCAAAGAAGTCCTCGGCGGCCTGCCTGCCGTCGAGGCTCCTTAGTTGCGGCGTCGAAGCCGCCTGCGAAACCCATATCGCCGGAGTATCAATTTAGTGTCGGAGGCAACGGCAGCAGAGGCGTCTGCGGGGCGTTTTGGCGGATTTGGGTTGACTTTCCGTCAATTTCTGCTATCATAGAGTAGGTGATGCACAAGGCTTTTTGAGTTTTTGGAGGCCTTTTCTTCAGCTTATTTTTTTGGTTTGTTCAGCAGGGTGCGCCTTGGATTTACAATTTGCTGCGATCATAATTGGCGACTTGCCGGCTGAGGTTGCGGTGAGCGTTGTGAATATTCTGGACGGTTTTGGGATTGAGAGTGTTCGATGTGAGGAGGTGTATTCAGCCGTCTGCAGATTACGCGAAGGCGGCAGCGGTATTGTTTTCGGGCGTTTGGGCGAATTGTGCAGGGAGGAGGGGCAATTTTTCGAGATAGCCGGGCGCTGCGGGTATTTTTGCTGCTGCTATTTGGATGACCGTGTCGCGAGCAGGCAGCGTGAAGTTGTCTCGGCTATGGAGCGCGGGGCATTTGTTTTTACGGAGCCTTCAGAAGTCCGCGAGCTGCTGGGTAAATTGAAGGGCCAGAGCGGGTCTGGCGGACGAAGGAAAACCGAAAAGGTTATCGGAAAGATACTGGGCGATGACGGGTCCGCCTATCGCGGTAAGGGCAGGTCCGGCGGTTTTCTGAGAGATGAGTTTCGCATGACAAAGGCGGAAACGGATGCCTTGTTCGGAGCATAGATAAATGGGTGTCGAAAAGAGCAAAGATTTATCGGGGCAGGTCCTGCTGATCGGCGATATCGACAGGGCGTTTCTCGATGCCGCCCGTATCAGGGAGAGCCGGTGCGAAGCGCATCTTAATATACTCGATGGAATCGATGCAGCACGCAACGGGGATTATTCGATTGTGGGGGTGGTGATGTCCGGTGCTGCGAGCAGGCTTCGGCAGGCCTTGAAGGCTCTTCGGGGAAGCTGCCTGGCGAAGATAATTCTCCTTGCCATGATGTCTGAAGAACCTGAGGCTATGGCTTTGGTCGGTCGGGGCGAGATTGGTTCGTCTGTTGCGGACGATTATTTTATTTGTCCGCTTGAGTTTTCGGCGTTCTTGTCTCGGGCGGCCGGTTCGGGCGATTCGGTTTCGGCGGTGGCATCGTCGGGTGAGGTTGCGATGACCGGTCTTCCGGACGGGGCTGCTGCGGAGAGGATGGCGCATCTCGAAAGGCTTGCTACCGAAGACGACCTGACGGGGCTGAAGAATCGCAACTACATCTGGGAGTTTGCCAGGCAGGTGATAGAGCGTGCCGAGCAGGCGGGCGGTCGAGTGACATTGCTGGTTTTCGATATCGATAATCTGAAGCACTATAACGATCTTTACGGTCACCTGGCCGGTGACGAGATACTGCGTGAAGCGGCGGTTTTGATTCGTCGGTGCTGTCGGAGTCACGACGTTGTCGGGCGGATAGGAGGCGATGAGTTTGCGGTTATATTCTGGGACGATCCTCGGCAAGAGGGCGCGAGCGAAGACAGTGAAAGACGATCGACCAGCGGCGACCATCCGGGCGAGGCAATCTTCATTGTCAAGCGTTTCGTAAGCGAGTTGGAGCGGGCGGAGCTGCATTTGCTTGGTTCCGAGGGCAAGGGTGTCCTGGCGATAAGCGGCGGGCTGGCGAGCTACCCTCGCGACGGAGCGAGTATAGAGGAACTATTCGCCAAGGCCGACATGGCCCTTCTGGACGCCAAACAGAGCGGCAAGAACAGGGTCTATCTTGTGGGCAAGGACCCCGGCGACATCGCGGATATTGATTAGGCTGTGTCTGCAAACTCGATCCGGCTTCGAGCGGCTCTTTTTCCGCCCGGCTGCATCCGGGGTATTTGAGGGGCAGGGGGGATTGGCATTTTCAGGGAATCATGGAGCGAGGGAATTTCTTCGATATAGCGTTGACCACCGGCATCCGGCGCGTATAGAATAGCTTGCGATTATGATGCGATTCTATGTTAACAGGAAAGGGTTTTTACCATGTCGAGGAATAATGACAGTACGGTATCCGGTCTGCTCAGCAAGCTGAAGGACAGCGATGCTGGTGTTCGGACCGAGGCCTGGCAGGGGGCCGGATCGGTTGGCGCAGCCGGTGTGGAGTCTCTGGCCGGTTTGATGACGGATGGCAATCTGGAGGTTGCGCGGGCGGCGAAGCGCGCGTTGTGGCGGATTGTCCGCTATACTGGCAGGCCTGGTGCGAGGAGCGAGAGCCGGGAGGTTGCCGTTAAGTTGAACGGCGTTTTGGGGGGCGATGCTCCGGTTGCCGTTCGTCGAGAAATTCTGTGGATGCTTTCAGAGATAGGCAGCCGCAGGCGGATTGAGCCGATAGCCGAGCTTCTAAGTCACAAGGAACTTCGGGAGGATGCTCGAATGGTTTTGGAGCGGATCGGCGGAAGGCGGGCTTTATCGGCATTGCAGGGAGGATTTGAGTCGGCGCCTGAAGAGTTCAAACAAAATCTCGCCCAGTCGATTCGCAAGCTCGGCGGGAAGGTCGAGGGATATGAGTGCGTCAAGCTCGTTCCTACGAAAGAGACAACCATCAAGGCATTGCCGGATTAGGCGGCGATGTTAAAAGATTCGAAATCGGGATGAGTGTTTAGCTGGCTTGTCCTGTTGCGATAAAGCAAAAATGAAAGGCGGCAATAACCATGGAACGAACGAAGAAACTCAGCAGGCGTGAATTTCTTGCTGCTGCCGGTGCGGCGGCGAGTGTTCCGTATCTTATACCGTCGAGCGTATTGGGCGGCGCAGGCCGGCCCGGCGCTAACGATCGGATAGTTACGGCTCATATCGGTGTTGGCGGGATGGGCGGTTACCACTTGCGCGATATGAAGAGCCGTATGGACAGGGGCGAGGTCAGGATCGCGGCGGTTTGTGATGCGGACGAGAATCGTCTGGCCCAGGCTGTAATGACTGCCGGCAAGGGTGTGACTCCTTATCGTGACTATCGCTATGTTCTTCAGCGTAAGGATGTCGATGCGGTAGTGATTGCGACTCCGGACCACTGGCACGGCGTCCAGATGGTCCACGCGGCGCAGTGCGGCAAGCATGTTTATGTCGAGAAGCCGGCATGCTGCACGATCGAGGAGGGCAAGGCGATGATGGCCGCGGCGAAGGAGAACAAGGTCTCGGTTCAGGTCGGCTCGCAGGGGCGGTCTCAGCCGGAGGCTTATCTGGCCCATAGATACCTTGTGAACGGCAATATCGGCGATATCAAGCGGGTGGATTGTTTCCATTATCCCAGTCCCGAGGACAACAATCCTGTTGCTGACAGCGAACCCCCGGAGGAACTGGATTGGGACTTGTGGCTCGGGCCTTTGCGCTGGCGGCCTTACAACCAGCGTTATTGCCACGGCGTTTTCCGGTGGGTTTTGGAGTCGGGCGGCGGTCAAATTCGCGACCGCGGCGCTCACGTGATGAGCTGCGCAATGTGGTGGATGGGGGCCGACGGGACGGGTCCTGTAACCGTCGAAGCTACGGGGACATCTCCGAAGCAGGGGCTTTGGGACAGTGCGGTTCTGATGGATGTCACCTATACGTTCAAAAATCCTGACTGGGTTATGACGTGGCGTCAGATGCCCAACGATAAACTGCCCAAGGCCGAGGAGCGGACCGGCAAAGAGCCGGGCGGCAAAATCAGCAGGCCGGGTTACGGCGCGATTTACCGTGGCAGCAAGGGTGAATTCATCCACTGGGGCGGCGACGGCGGGACCTGGGCGGAGAAGAAGGCCCGGGAATGGGAACTTCCGGCGGGCGGCAAAGACGTTTATCGAAGCCCAGGGCATAAGGAAGACTGGTTCAAGGGTATCAAGACCGGCGCCAAGACGATAATGAATATCGATGCTGCGGTCGGCGTTGCGAATCTGACCGTTCTCGGCAATCTGTCGTTCATACTTGGACGGAAGATCGAGTGGGACCAGAGTAAACAGGAGATAGTCGGTGACGATCAGGCGCGTCGAATGATGGGCCGTCCTCAGCGTCACCCTTATCATTTGTAGGATTTTGTTGTTTGCGTTTTAATGCACACGGCTGGGTAGTTATATTCGGCCGTGTGCTTTTTTTATTGGGGGAGCGAGGAGATTGCTGTGGAGGCTACGGTTTAGCCGCCGGTCTTGATAATGGTCTCCGTGGGGCTTATGAGCTTGTATTTGATTCCCCGCCATGAGATTGTTCTTCCTATCGCCGATGAGAGCATCATGACGAAGAGCAGCAGCGACCAGAGCCATGTGAGCAGGATATCCGCGGCGGCAGCGAATCTCATGTTGGGTCGGTCTTTTTCGAGCAGTTCTGCGATCATTCTCTGTCGAATGACGGCTCCTGCGACGTGGCACAGGAGGGTTGCTATGGGTACGGCGAAGAACAAGGGCAGGTTTGCGAGAGAGGCGTATGCTGCGTAGATAGCGAGGGCGGCGGTTGCGTAGATACAGAGGACGGAATAGAGCGTAACGGCCAGGCCGAAGAGCCACGTCCAGAATCTATAGACGCGCGTGATTAGGAATTGCCTTCTTGCGAACTCGAAGAGCTTCGGCCAGGTGGTCGATTCGTACGATGCGACCAGGCAGGCCGGCACGAATGCGAGCTTCATCCCGGCTTTTTTGACGGCGTATGTCAGTGAGAGGTCGTCGCTGAGGACTCTGGGCCAGAGCTTGTCGAGTCCGACCTTTCGGAAGACATCGACCCTGATGGCCGTGGAGCCTCCCCATGCCTGGTTGAATCGCGTATTGCCGAGTTGCTGTGCGACCCTTGCGTTCAACGCCGACATCGCTAACGTCGCGAGGTTGTTCTTTTCGGGTACGAACCATCGATAGCCCGTTGCTGCGCCGTATCGGTAGCCTCGCAGAGGCCAGATGAGATGACTGAGCCAGTCGGGGCGGACACAGATGTCTGAATCGGCGAATGCCAGTATCTCGACGTCGTCTGCGACGTTATTGTAGGCGTGAAGGAGGTTGTGTATCTTCTGGCTCGAGGACTCGGCCTGTCCGGAGACGAGGATTTTGATGTCAAGGGCCCTGGAATCTTCGGCGAAGCGGTCCTTCAGGCTGCAGAGTTCGGGATATGCAGGGTCTGATTTGTCTTCGACGACGAAGCAGAGGATGTAATTGTCGTAATCCTGCTTGAATAGCGAGGTGATGTTCTTCTCGAAGTGCGAATCGAGTCCTTTGCACGGTACGATGATTGCGACGCGCACGGTCTGGCCGAGGCGCTGTTTTCGGTATTTTGACAGGACATAGCGGCAGTTTCGGAAGGCCTGGAAGAGGATCAGCAGTTGCGAGAGGATTACGAATATGGCTATATACGAATACCCTACCATTCGGCGGATTTCCTTTGCAGCGTTTCACTTCGTTTGCACTTGCGCATAGAATGGGCGCAATTATTACTCGTTGAGACGTTATTGTCAAGCTATTGAGGTCAGCGGGATTACCGAATCGACAAGCTGTCGGATTGTGTATGATTCTGTGAGGTCTATTTCGAGTATGCAGCCGTGGTTGTGGTCCGAAGCGATGATCAGGAGGTTGTCTCCGGCCTGGGCGAATCCTTTTTCCTGCGGCTGGTGGCCGAGTACGAACAGGTCAACGTCGAGCAGAGAGGCGAGCTTGTCGAGGAGCTGCTGGCTGTGTCTTCTGCCCCAGGTCAGCAGGTATGCCGAGCCCGGTCTTTGGAGGTCGGTCTCGGTTATTGGTCTGTTGAAGATTTCGGGGTCGAAATCGTCTGCGGCTTTGTCGGCGGGCAGAGAGTGGGAGATCCAGATTCTGTTCGGGCATTTAACAGCCAGGGCGAGCGAGAGAAGGAAATTTCTTATTGCCTGGATGATATCCCCGGCGTTTTGCTCGAATTCTCTTTCGAGCGCCGCTCTGAACGCCCGGTTCATTTCCTTTCCCGCCTTCATAACGTCGCTGTTGTTGATGAAAGCGGTGGCGTGGTTGCCGAGTATGATGTGCACCTGGTTGGGGAAGCGGAGCTTGAATCTTGCGACGTCAAAGAGCAGTTTGTACGAGAGGCATCCTCCGTGTGCATCCTGGGGTCCGCCGTGTATAATTTCGTGGAGTACGACGTGTGTTTCGGGATTATTATCGAGGTCTGCAAAGGAGACTATTCTCTCGAAGTTTCGCCTGTGGCCGTGGATGTCGCCGGTGACGATAAGATTTCCGTTCGCGGGCAAACAGATGACATTTTGTTTTCTGCTATTGTCCGCGTAGTTTGCTTTTGCGGCGTTATTGAGCAACTCGATTATTGTTTGTGGCATTTTTGCCTGCTTGTATTTTCTCGCCGAAAATATTGTGTATCATCAAGTCGAGCCTGGAAATGACTGCCATCATGCTGTTCGGTCGTTTCATCGGGTCATCTTCGATGCAGTCCATAACGAGGTTTGAGACTCCCTGCGGGATCTTCTTCTTGATTTCGTTCGGGGCGCGTCGGGGCTCGGTTACGGGTATCCCGAACTTGTTCTTCTTCGGAATCAATGTGGGGGCGTGTTTTCCGGTCATAGCCCAGTACATTGTTGCTCCAAGGTTGAAGATGTCGGTCTTTGGGTTCAGCGGTTTTCGTTTTACCTGTTCGGGCGCGATGTAGTCGGGGGTGCCCTGTATTCTGTGCTTTACGGTTCCGATTCTGCAGCTCTGGCCGAGGTCTATGATTTGTATAGAGCCTGCCTTGTTCATGAGGATGTTGTTTGGCTTTATGTCGCAGTGGACGAAGCCGTGCTGGTGCATTGCGTTCAGTGCGGTTGCGACCATTCTGAAGACGAGCAGGACATCTCCGAGGCTCAGTGGGGGGCAGTCTTCGAGGTTCATGCCGTCGAAATACTCCATCGAAAGGAGCATTTCCTTGACCTTGAGCATACTCCTGATCTTCTTGAGCTTGTGACATTTTCTGATGTAGGGATGGTCGATTTTCTGTGCGGTCTTGAATTCGTTTTCGACCTGTTCGAAAATTCTGCGGTCCTCGGGGCGCTGAAAAAGGACGCGTTTGAGAGCGACATCGGCCTTGTTTTCATCGTCTGTGGCGAGGTAAATCGTGCTTCTGGCGCCGATTCCGATGCGTCTTAGTATCGTAAAGCCCCCAACATTTAGGATGTCTTTTGCCATGATCTCAATAATATCTGTAAAATGCGTATTTCGGCCTTTTCAGCACAATCACATTAAGATGCGCTGAAAGGCCTTTCTGTTCGCTAATACCTTGTATTTTGCCGCCCGGGCAACTATTCCTATAGGACGTATGACCTCGGCCAAAAGTCAGAAAAACTCTGCTGAACTATCGAAAAAATGCGAACAATCCACTTAAATATCGAACTTCAGGCCGATTCACTTGAATCTCACAAAGATGAAAAGTATACAATATAGGCGGGGGCTTATCCAGCTTTGGCGGGGGTTTTTTGCAATATCGGGGCAAAATAGGGCTGAGGACTTGACAAGAAGGGCGAAAACTGCATAATGCTCTGAATTGATTTTGACGAAGGTGGCTTATCGAGCACACTGCGCCGTTTTTCGGCGTTTGATCCCCGATAGCTCAATTGGTAGAGCGAGCGGCTGTTAACCGCTAGGTTGTAGGTTCGAGTCCTACTCGGGGAGCCAAAATTCAAGCCGCTGATTTCAGCGGTTCTTATTTAACGCAAGACCCCGTGGGTTGATCCCCTCGGGGTCTCGTCGTT
>JAFGCD010000149.1 GCA_016932835.1 Sedimentisphaerales bacterium | reverse complement strand
TCAGCAGTGTGTAGGCGGAGCGTTTTGGTGCTCGGATAATACGAGCAGTACTCTTGACCTTTGTGACGGAATGGACAACGACTGCGACCCGTCAAGCCCGGACGGGTCCGAGGAGGCGTGGGTCGGGCAGCCTTGTGACGGGTCGGACTCCGATATGTGTATGGAAGGGACATACGAATGCATCGGGGCGGCTCAAACATGCACAGATTACACGGGCGACACGGTTGAATTGTGTGATTACCTTGACAATGACTGCGACGGGGCTGTCGATGAGGATTTCCCCGAAAAAGGGATGCCTTGCAACGTGGGTCTGGGCGAATGCCTTCGACATGGCACCACTGTCTGCTCGCCGGATATGACAGGTTTAGTATGCAGCGCAACTCCGGGCGATCCTCATCCGGAGATATGCGACGGATTGGACAACGACTGCGACGGGTACATCGATAACGGAATCACTTGCGAATGCTATGAAGATAAGGATTGCGGTTGCTGGGGGTCACCGATTCCGTGCGAGGCGTTCGGCGATCCTGCGATGTGCTTCTCACAGACGGGTTGTCAGTGGATATCGCCTTATGGTTGCGTATCCGAACCGGGCCACTTTCCGTGCGAGAGCTACGGCCGAGGAATGTGCGAATTACAGGAAGGTTGTTACCTTGAGCATTGCCATGACGGTGAGTGCGGGCCTTAGCGATAAAGGCCTGACAGAATGCTGAAGTCGGGGGCAGATGCTATTTGGCAGTATCGTGCCGGTTGAGGATTTCGTCAATTCGTGCTTTGTAGGCGTCTATTGAGCGGTCTGCCATTTTTATTCCGTTTACGAAGACCGTCGGCGTACCGCGGACGCCATGCTTTCTCGCTTCGAGCAAGTCTGATTTCAATAACTGGTCTATCTTGTTGGGGTCTGCGAGGACTTCGTCGAGGATTGCGACGTCGAGATTGAGCGATTTGGCATATTCGTGCAGATCCGCGGGGTCGATCTTTGCAGGATTGGCAATAATCATGTCGTGCATTTTCCAGAATCCCTCGCTGCCAGCCTGGCTCATTGCCAGTTCCATTGCGGCATGCGCGGGTCTTGCCTTTTGGTGGAAGCTTAGCGGAAAGTGCTTGAAGATGAGCCGGACCTGGTCCGGATATTCGGTGAGTATTCGGCCGAGCTTGGGCCACTCTCTAATGCAGTAGGGGCACTGGATGTCCACGAATTCGACTATGGTTACGGGCGCATCGGCAGGCCCTCGAACGGGGGACGACCCGATGGCAATATCCCTGATTTCTCCGGGCGTCGGTGCGGTTGCGGCGGCGGTGTTTTCAATTTTTGGCATTGCGCCGCGGATGTCCATTCCGTTGGGCGGTTTGACGGTATTGATATACCGGAGTGGATTCTCGCAGAACTTTCGCATGTGCATCTGGCAACAGAAGAAATAGAGCCTGTTTCTGTAAACCACCGAAGGGGTCTGATTACTCTTTGTTACGGGGCTGCCCGTGACGGGGCTGGTCATCTGTGTGCCGTTTGGCACCAGGGCAACCTGGGCATCGGTCGCCACGAAAGGCCCGGCATTGGATTTTGCGGCGCCGCTGCAGCCGGCGAATGTAAGGATTGCAACCATTACAAGCGCGAGTATTGAAATGAGCGGTCTTACGGCTGCGGACGAGGACGATGTTGGTTTAGATTGCATGTCTTTTTTCTCCAATCGGCTGTTTCGCAATACTATGCCAAGATTTGTGCATGGAGGGTAAAACAGGGCGCCGGCATAATCTGGGGAACAAGGATTCGAACCTTGACTAACTGATCCAGAGTCAGTCGTGCTACCATTACACTATTCCCCAATAGTACGTATAAGGGGCGATTATATTGGGGCTGGGAGGTTGTGTCCAGGGAAAATTCGGTTACACGGGCCAAGGCGGCCTTTGCAGGCTCTCAAAAAGGTCAAAGTCCGCCCGGCTGAGAGGGCATTTCATGGTGAAATTACGGGATATTGGTATCCGGTCAAATTTGCATATTTTCTCTCAGATTGCAGCGTTTATCGGGCAGGAAACAGGCCCTGCAGAATATCAAAAAAAAGGCAAAAAAATGCTTGCCATTTTCTTCGGGCGCGTTATAATGCGCGCATGGTGGGTTGGGGGTATTTCCTCTCCTCTCTCCCTCCGCGTCCCCCAGCCCACTTATTTTTCGGGACGCGAGCGAGTTTGGGATTTCAATTGAAGTGCGGTCTTCGCGTTGTGTTGTGGGGATTCCGGGCGAAATCGGCAGAGCGGTTTGTTATTCTCGCCGGGGATGTGACATTCAAGCGACAACGACATGAACCGACGGCTGTAAGGAGATTAAGCGGCCTACGGCGCGTAAGTCTATTTGCCCGTATCCCGGAGCCCTGATCGGCCGATTAACTTCCAGGCCGAGGGAAGCATCGAGGCAGCGAGGATTATCTTGAGCACGTCACCCGGTATGAAAGGCAGGAGCCAGCCGGTCAATGCAGCTTTGGGCCCGACCAAAACCGCCAACCAGGTGAGGCCGAACGCATAGATTATCAGGTTTCCTATTATCATTGCTGCGACCGTAGTCCAAAATTTTCGGTCCCATCCTTTTTGGGCGAGGAGTCCGACGACGAGTGCTGCGACGACGAAGCCGATGAGGTATCCTCCGGTTGGGCCGGCGAATGCTGCCGGTCCGGCTTTGCCCTGTGCGAAGAAAGGCAATCCCGCGGCGCCCTCGGAAAGATATGCGAGCAGACATGCAATGGCCCTGCGAGCTCCGAAGAGAGCGGCTATCATCAGGACGGCGAAGGTCTGGGCGGTGATTGGGACGGAGTATCCTACGGCAATCTGCGCCGAGAGCGCGATGATCAAGGAGCCTGCAATGATCAGGGCGGCTTCGTATGTAACGGCTGATATTCTTTGATTGGGCCTTAGAAGGTCTGCTACTGTTGCGTTTACCAGCATTTTTTCTCCGTCGGGAAAAATGATTTCAATTTTTGTCCGGCACAGATTCACGAGAAAACAACTGCAGGCGGATTATATTGGAAATGGAGTCGGAGGTCAAACGGGATGTGGAGACTTTTCGAATTTGCAGGCGAACCGTCGTTTTTTTGAGCGGGCTTTATTTCTTCCGCCCGCGACGTGATTATGCGTCAATAGCGACCAAGTCTTTATAACCCTGGGCGTGCTCTTCGGGTTCCTGCTCTCCGGGCTTGAAGGGCAGCGGCTCTGCGAACTGTACAGCGATTCGGCGCAGGAAGCTGTTTACTTTCTCGACTCTGCAGATATGTCCTGATCTGGTAAAACTATCCATATCGAAGGCGCCGTCGGGGCCGTAGCGTGGTACGCTGAAGCGAGCTGCTATTTGCTGGCCGGGATGCGGGCATATATCGTCTGCGTAGCAAGTGAAAGCGGCGCCTCTGCTTGAGAGGTCAACCATCTGGCCCTGAGCGAGGTTATCTTCGGAATTCTCGGAGAACCAGATCGGCCAATAATATCTGAGTCTTTTCTCTGTTCTACGTTCGTTTTGTTCGTTCATTTTGCGTCCCAGGAGATCACCTTATTGTCTATGTTGCATCAGGTTATGGCATCGACTCTCAGGAGACCCCACTTTAGGGCGGACTACCGGGAATATCGTCAGTTGAGGCGGTGATACGGTCGAATCTGCGTATTTTGGGTTCAGGAGTATGAAAGATTGGGGTGGAAGTTTTTTTTGCTTACGGTGTGTTTGCCGACGGAGACTCCTATAATGTTAGAACCTATCCCAAAACCTCTGTCTATCGCAGGGAACGAAGTGATGCGGCAATCTACTACCCTTCGCAACGCAGGAGATTGCCACGCCCCGATAAATCGGGACTCGCAATGACCGAGCACATAGGCCTCCAGACATTTTTAACACTCTGCTGCAAAGGCCGGAGCCCGGTTCTGAGTCAGGTAGTCGCGGTTAGCCGGTCGAAAGCCCGGTTACGAGCTTTTTGAACAGTTGTCCGCGCTGCTGGAAGTTGTCGAACATGTCGTAGCTTGCACAGGCGGGGCTTAGGAGGACGACATCGCCGGGCTTTGCGATTCGGACGGCCTGGGCGACTGCGTCTTCGAGGGAAAGGACGGTCTTGATTTGCGTATGGGGCGGTTTGGGGGTTGGCCGGCGTCTGGCTGAGAGCGGCGGCGTCGAGTCTTGCGCGCGGCGTATTGCCTCGGCGATTTTGGGGGCGGTTTGGCCGAGGAGGATTGCGGCCTTTGCGGTTTCGGCGATTTTGCGACCAAACTCGTCGAATGAGATATTCTTGTCGTATCCGCCGGCGATTATTATCGGAGGGCCTTGGAAGGCTTCGAGCGCGGCGATCGCGCTTTGCGGGGTGGTCGCAATCGAATCATTGTACCAGCAGACGCGATTTATCTGAGCGACCAGCTCAAGCCGATGGGGCAAGGGTTTGAAATCGCCGAGGCAGTTTTCGATGTTGTTATCCGCGAGGCGCATCATCCTTGCGACGGTCAGCGCTGCTGCGAGGTTTTCGAGATTTGCCCGCCCCGGAAGCGGATATGCGTTTCTCATCTTTTCGGGTACATCTTCGGGCAAGAACCTGATGCATATCCGGCCTTTGTCGGCGTGGTATTTTTCGAACCATTCTGCTGCGATGGGGTCGGCGGCGTTGAAGATGGAAACGGCGGGGTCGGCGGGGTCGAGTTTCTGGAATTCGAAGATGTTTTCCTTTGCGGCACAATAGGCGGCGAAGGTGCCGTGACGGTCGAGATGGTTGGGCGTGAGGTTGGTCAGGAGTGAGATTTTCGGGGCCTTTCCGATTCGGGCCAATTGCTCCAACTGAAAACTGGACAGCTCCAAAACGACGAGGTCTTTGGCGGCGATTTCGTCTATTTCGGCCAAGAGGGGGCGATTGCCTATGTTGCCGCTGAGGATGACTCTGCCGTATGGCGCGTTCGGAATTTCGGGCCTGGCGGCGGCGAGGATGTGGGCTGTGAGGGCGGCCGTTGTACTTTTTCCGTTGGCCCCGGTAATGCCGACGATTGGTGCGGGGCATAACTGAAAAAAGATTTCGATTTGGGATGTGAGTTCGGCGCCCGCCTGCCGAGCGATTCGGAGGAATTGGTTTTCCGGGGGGACGGCGGGGTTTACTACGACGAAGTCGGCGTGCCGGAAATCGGCGGGGTCGTGGGAGCCGAGATGAAGGTCAATGCCGCCGTATTGACGGAGGCGGTCAACCGAATCGGCCAGCTTGTCGGCCTTTGCGGTATCTGTTACGGTTACTTCGGCGCCGCAGGCAGCGGCGAATTTCGCGACGTCGAGGCCGCCGCCGAAGCGACCGAGGCCCATCACGAGCACCTTTTTTCCTGCGAAGCTATCTCTGTTCATAGTTATCGGAGAATGTGGTTTTTGAGACTAACGGTAATTTAATTTCGATTGGCCTGCCTGGCAAGGCAATTCGGGGCGGCTATGGCATGGTGCGCCGCGACCGACGGAGAGTTCAGGGTTTTGTTCCGGAATAGAGCGCGACTATTCCGCACGTCATCGGCATTACTCGCACATCCTTAAAACCGGTCTGCCGCATCAATCGGCGAAAATCATCGGGCTGGTGGAATTTCTCGATGGTCGTATTGAGGTATCGGTATGCGTTTCTATCGCGCGCGACGAGGGCGCCTATGAGGGGTACGAAGCATCGCAGATACAGCAAATAGAGCGGTCTCAGGAATCTGTTTGTCGGCAATGAGAATTCGAGGATCAGTGCCCTGCCGCGATGCCGAAGCAAACGGTGCATTTCATCAAGCGTTTCGGCGACATCGGGGACATTTCTTATCCCGAAGGCAATAGTTATGGCGTCGAAACTGTCGTCGGGCAAGCCGGTTCGAGCGGCATCGGCGCAGAGCAGATCAACCCTGTCGGCGAGTCGGGCTTTGGCGAGCCTGCTGCGACAGATTTCGAGCATATTCTCGGATATGTCGAGGGCGAGGGCCTTTTCGATATTCCGGGTTTTGCGAAGCGCTTGAATAACGACGTCTCCTGTTCCCGCGGCGAGATCGAGCAGTTCGATTTTTCGTTCTGTTTCGAGGTTTTTGATCAGTTTGCGCCGCCACGAGAAATCGAGGCCCAAGGAGAGGATATGATTGAGGAGGTTATAGTTCAGGGCAATTCTGTCGAACATGTGTCCGACCGAGTTTGGGGAGCGGGATTGGGGCGTGGTTTGTACGTTTTGCGGTGCAGCAGGATTTTGGTGCTGTTGCGCTTTGGTCATTTGAGTCTCAAGCCAGCAACGTGATTCAGTGAGACCGGCTGCGCTATATCAAGGTCTGCATTGCGCCGGCCAGGTCCACTTTTGCATCTATGACGGCCTGCTCGATGCACCTTTTCCAATCGTCGCCGTACTGCTCTTTGTACTTTGGTTTCTCGTAGGCATAGATTATCGAGCGCGAGGCGTTTATAAGGGCGCCTGTGCCGTCGGGCTTGCAGAATCTGACGCAATCTGGCGCCGAGGCGCCCTGAGAGCCGTAGCCCGGGACGAGGAACCAGGTCTTATCGTACTTCTGCCGCAGGGCGGTGGTGACCTCCGGGGCAGTTCCTCCTACGACCATTCCGATACTGCTGTATCCGGATTTCCCGATTCTGGCAGGCTCGTATGCGATTCTGGCAACGACGTCTGCGACTTTTTCGTACATTGCTATTCCCTGTGCGTCGGTGAAATCCTGAACTTCGGCGGCAGAGGGGTTGCTGGTTCTGACGAGTACGAATAGTCCTTTGCCCTGCTTTTCGGCCATTTTGGCAAAAGGCTCGATTCCGTCCGTTCCGGTGTATCCGTTTATTGTGATGGCGTCGGGTGCGAGGGTGTCTTCGAGTCCGGCCAATTCGGGATTTTCGAGGTGTGCGGCGGCGTAGAGTTCTGCGGTGTGGCCTATGTCGCCTCTTTTGACGTCTCCGATTACTTCGAGTCCGAGGTCGTTCGCTTCGGTAATCAGGGCGTAATATGTCTCGATTCCCTCCCAGAGATATTTCTCGAAGAAGGCAATGTTTATCTTCACGGCAGGGACCATCGGCGCAATTATTCTCATTGTCTGGGTGCAGAAATCGAAGATCGCATCGACGGCGGCGTCGGCATCGTACTCGTCGTTCATATGACGATGGCTCTTAATGGCTTTCGGAAGCCTGCTGTAAACGGGGTCGATGCCGACAATCAAAGATGTCTTGCGTTTTTTAACCGCATCACAAAGCCGGTCAGCAAAATGACTTGCCATATTTCGGTAAACCTTCCTTTCTATTTCGTTTGGCTTCAAGTTCATGTCTGAGTAAGAAATATCTTCTTGCGTAAGACATTAGTTACTATAATCCGGCAGATGGATTCGAGCAAGACAGAAAAACGAGAAACCGAGACAGATTCGGCCCATGTCGGCAAAAAGCGGCTGAAGAAGCTGGCGATCTGGCTTTTCGTCGATCTCTGCGTTGCGGCCCTGGTCATCGGGCTGCTTCTTTACCGGCCTGGCCGTTACGATCCTGTATCGCCGGCGGGCTTCAAGCCTGGACAGGTCAGCCCTTATCTGACGCACCTTTCCTCTGCGATTTACAACGGGGCTCAACTCGGGGAAGCTTTTGATGTTGTTTTGAGCGAAGAGGGCATAAACGACATGATTGCGCGTGGGGACTGGCCTCGGGAGAATGAGGGGGTAATGCTATATGCCCCCGCTGCGGTTCTTGAGCCGGGGATTGCTGCTTTGATGGGCACTGCGAATGTCAGGGGTATGGAATTCATCGTTACTATCGAGTTGAATCCTGAGATCGACTCTGATGGGCTTTTGCACCTGAAGGTTGAGAAATTGAAGGTCGGGGCGATGAATGTTACACCGCTTGCTCGTCTTATGGCGAGGAAGATGTACGCCGAACGGACAGCTTCAGAGCTTGTTGATATGGATGCGTGGCAGACTAAGGTTGCGGCGTCGCTTCTCAATGATGAGCCGTTCGAGCCGATTTTCCCGACGGGCGACAAGAAAGTGGATGTTCGGGTTCAAGAAATCGCTATAGAGAAGGGAAATGTCCGGCTGAGGCTGATTCCGATAATGTAGGGATTTGTCGGAGCGGTTTTTCACGGCCTCTTTTCGTTTTTTTGATTTTTTTCGGGCATTATTCGGTTGGGAGCCGGTCTGTCTTTTCGAGGATACGATAGCCATATTTGGCAGATTCTCGGACTTGAGGCGGTTTTACGGGAGTGCCGGGCGAGTTTAATGGATATTAGCGTAAAGATTGGGCGTTTTATGCGGACGTTGGCTTTTCGGTGTTTCTATCGGCCGAATGCTGTTTAACCGTCGGATGAGGGCCAATAATTATGCAAATTTTGCAAAAAAATGATTGCCACTTCCGACTTTGACGACTATTATATCTGGTTCGTATATAAGGATTAACGGCTACCAAGGCCAGGTATGGGCCAGAAGAGGTGTTCGATTATGGCGCTTACAGGATCGGCAAACAGTGCAAGATAGGCTGACAACAATTGACTTGGATGGTCGCGCTTTGTCGAAACGGTGGCTTGGAAATCAGTGTTTCTGCTTCAATGCCGGGAAACGAACGAGGTTTTTTTGCCGGAGGCAGATGATGTAGCTATAGACACTACAACCTCTGTTCGTTCTTCCTGCAAGAAGGCTTTTTGCGGCAGATTTTTTGGCGAAAGGCTTTTTTCGACGGGAAGTTGGTTGAAGTGGAAACTGCAGGGTTTCCACTTTTTTTGTACGGCCTGCGAATCAGCCGTCGATTGCATTTGAAATAGATGTTTTAGCTTGATTTGGAAGACGATGTAAATGAGCCAGGAACTGCTGAGAATAGTTGACAATATCGCCCGCGACAAGAATATCGATCGGGAATCGATATTCACGGACTTAGAGGAGGCGATGATCTCTGCTGCACGGAAGCATTTTGGCGACCCTGAAGGCAATATCGTCGTCAGTATCGACCGTGAGACCGGCACGATATCGGCTTTTAACGAGGGTGAGAAGATCGACATACGCAAGCTTGGCCGTATTCCTGCTCAGACAGCGAAGCAGGTAATGATTCAGAAGATACGCGCCGATGAGCGTGAAAGCATCTACAGCGAGTTTGTTCAGCGTAAGGGCGAGAGCATCAGCGGTACCGTAGTTCGTTATGAGGCAGGGACGGTGATTGTGAGCCTGGATCACTGGACCGAAGGCTTTATGCCTCGCGGGGAACAGATAATGGGCCAGACTCATCGTCCGGGGGAACGTGTTCGCTGCCTGATCCTTGATGTGAAGGAAAACGCGAACCAGGTTAAGATTATTCTATCTCGTACTCACCCGGACTTTATTCGTCGTCTGTTCGAGCTGGAAGTCCCCGAGATAGCTGAGAAGATTATCGAGATACGCGCCCTTGCCCGTGAGGCGAGCTATCGGACGAAGGTTGCGGTTGCGTCTCTTGACGACAAGGTCGATCCGGTTGGCGCCTGCGTCGGGGTTCGCGGCAGCAGGATAAAGAACATAGTGGAAGAATTAGGCGGGGAGAAGATAGATATTGTTCGGTGGAATGATTCGTCGCAAACCCTTGTTGCGAATGCTCTTATGCCCGCCCAGGTTAGCGAGATTGCTCTTTGTTTCGAGCTGGGCCGGGCGACGGTTGTAGTTGACGAGGACCAGTTGAGCCTTGCTATCGGCAAGCACGGGCAGAACGTTCGTCTTGCGGCCCGCCTTACGGGTTGGGACATCGACATTTTGACTCCTGATGAATACAACCAAGGTGTCGAACGTTTGACGAGTTGCATAACCGCTGTCGATGGGATAGACGAGTCTTTAGTCGATAAGCTGATAGCGCTTGGTATCATATCCGTTCTCGATATGGACGACGTCGGCGTTGAGCCTCTGGTCAGCGAGCTTGGCATAGCAACGGAAGTTGCTGAGAAACTCGTCGAGGCGGCTCGTAAAGAGGTTAAAGCTATTGCAGCGGAATCCGAATCGAAACAATCTAAAGAAGACATGGAGGATGAGGAGGCGATTTCTGAGGCGGAGGAAGCGGCCGCCGAAGCAGGCGAAGACAAACGGGACCAAGAGCAGGCGGAAGTAGATTAGGAGGTTTTTTCTGGCTTCTACAAGAGTCTATATTTTAGCGAAGGAACTTGGTGTCAAGAGCGCCTCGATAGTCAAGAAGTGCCAGGATGAGGGTCTTGATGTCAAGAACCACATGTCAGTAATCAAGGCAGGTCTTGCGGCGACGATTCGTGAATGGTTCAGCGAGGGTGACAACGTTACGACGGTCGAGACGGCGGAGAAGGTTGACCTTAAGAAGGTTCGCGTCAAGAAGAAGACGAAGAAGGCGACGAAGGCCAAGCAGGTCAGTAAGAAGGCCGAGGCTGAGGCCGAAGCAGGCGAACGGGTCGAGGCCGGTGCGGCGGCGGTCGAAGTCGATTCCCCTGCCGCTGCGGCAGGAGATTCCGGGCCTGTTGCAGTTGCTGAAGAAGCTTTGGGGACGGCGGAGTCACCGGAAGAAGTCCCGGTTAAGCAAGTCAAGAAGGTTAAAAAGGCCAAGCGAACCGGACCTGTGATAATCGAGGAGCCGAAAGAGCCGGAACCGATAGTTCCTGCCGGTCCTATACTTGAGAAGCCGGAGCCTGCCAAGCTGAGCGGTCCTCAGGTTGTTCGCATCGAGGCTCCGGAACCAGTTCGACAGTCAAGGCCGAAACCGAGAGCTCGCTACGATGCTCCTGTAACGGAGCCTCTGATGGCGAGCCAGGATATTGATGATTCCGACCCTACTGCTGTGAAGGACAAGAAACCTGGGTCGAAGCGGTCTAAGGAGCGGACACACGGCCGGAGACGGGGAGAGCGCGACGAGGAGGTCGAGAGGAAGTCGAAGATGGAATTGAAGTGGCGTCAGCGTGATCTGGAGGAGAGGCGCGCACGTCTTGATGCGGCCGGGGGCGGCCACGGGCTTCGGTCGAGACCGACCCGCAAGATTGCGTCAAAAGCCGAGCGCGAGTCTTCGGTGTATGTGAGGCCGCAGAAAGCGGTTGTAAGCGAGCCGATCACGGTGAAGGCATTATCTGCGGCACTTGCTGTCAAAGCGTCCGATATTATCGGGAAGTTGATGCAGCAGGGAATAATGGCGACCGCCAATCAAACAATAGCCAACGAGGTTGCGGAGCTTGTTGCTCTGGAATTCGAGACCGAGCTGGTTGTTGAGGCGCTGACGTCTCTCGAAGAAGAGATACGGAATGAATTCGAGAAGCGTTCGAAGAATCATCTCAGCCCTCGCACCGTGGTTGCTGCTATGCTTGGTCATGTTGACCACGGCAAGACGAGTCTTCTTGACAAGATTCGCTCGACCAAGGTTGCCGCCGGTGAGGCCGGCGGCATCACTCAGCATATCGGCGCATCTCAGATAACCTGGGACGGGAAGCAGGTTACCTTCCTTGACACTCCGGGTCACGAGGCTTTCACAGCGATGCGTGCTCGCGGGGCGAACATGACTGACGTAGTAGTTCTTGTTGTGGCGGCTGACGACGGAGTGATGCCTCAGACGGCTGAGGCGATTGCTCACAGCAAGGCGGCGGGCGTTCCTATTATCATCGCGTTGAACAAGATCGATTTGCCCAGCATCGATATCAATCGCATTTACGCTCAGTTTTCGGAGTACGATTTGACTCCTACGGAATGGGGCGGCAAGACCGATGTTGTGAAGACCAGCGCGGTTACCGGTGATGGTATTGACGATTTGCTCGAGCATCTCGATATGATGGGCGAGCTTCTGGATCTGAAGGCGGACGATACGATTCCGGCGACGGGCTGGGTAGTTGAGGCCAGGATGTCTTCTCAGCGAGGTCCTGTTGCGACGTTGCTGATCAAAGAGGGGCTGCTTAAGAAGGGTGATGTCGTACTTGCCGGGGGGAGCTACGGGCGTGTCAAGCAGTTGCGTGACAGCCGGGGCAAGGTTATCAAATCGGCATCAAGTTCCGTACCCGTCGAGATAATGGGTCTGAGCGACGTACCGCAAGCCGGCGACAGGTTCTACTGCCTGGGCGACATTAACCGCGCGAAGTCCGCAGCGGAGGAAAACCAGGTCCGGACGCGGGAGAGTTCTCTTGCGAAGCGGACCCAGGTTACGCTGGATAATCTCTTCCGCCAGATAGAGGCCGGTAAGACAGAAGAACTCAACATAATCATCCGCGCAGACGTTCAAGGGTCTGTTGACGTACTGACGGAGTATCTGTCTGAGTTGAGCACGGATGAAGTGAAGATTCGGATACTGCACGCGGCTCCAGGGGGCATTACGGAAGGCGATGTAGTCTTAGCCGAGGCATCGAATGCGATCATCATCGGCTTCAACGTTGTGCCTGAAGAGCAGGCGGGTAAGATAGCGGAGTCCAAAGGTGTGGAGATAAGGTTGTATAATGTGATTTACCGGATAACGGAGGACTTGGAGAAATCGATGGTCGGTCTTCTGGAGCCTGATGAGGAGGAGAAGACGCTTGGGCGGGCGGTCGTCCGGGCGACTTTCAAGGTTTCTCGAATCGGCACCATAGCAGGTTGTTACGTAAACAGCGGCATCGTATCGAAGAGCGCGAAGGTCCGATTGATACGTGACAATATCGTAATCAAGGACAATCTGACACTCGACTCGCTCAAGCATTTCAAGGACGATGTTCGTGAGGTCAAGACAGGGCTTGAGTGCGGTATCAAGATAGCGGGATTCGACGATATCAAGGTGGATGATATTTTCGAATTCTTTGAGATTGTTAAGGTAGCCAGGATGACCCTTAGTTGATTTTCGAGGGGTCGTGATTCCGGCTGCGTTCCACATCGCGATTATCCGACATGGCAGAAAGCTACGGCAAGGCCTGGGTGATACACGGAATTTGGTACGAGTGACAGATGGCGACTCGAAGGCAGGAAAAAGTAGCGAGCATCGTAAGAGAAGTGGTCAGCACTGCTATCTCGCAGCACTTAAGCGATCCCAGGATCGAGGGTTTTGTGAGCGTTACCCGGGTCGAGATGTCTCCTGATTTGCGTAATGCGGAAGTTTATCTAAGCCTTTTCGGCAGCGACTCGGCGGCGCAGGGCAAGACATTTACGGCGATCGACCATGCAAGGAGCCGCATACAGTCTATGGTGGCCGACCGGATTCAGAGCAAGTTCTGTCCGGTTCTCCGGTTTCATATTGACGAACAATTCAAAAAGACGCTGGAAACAATGCGTTTGATAGACAAGGCTGTCAGCGAGTATAAGCACACCGACAGCGAAGAAGAGCCCGACGCAATATCGCCGTGACGGGACATTGCGCGAGATTAGGACACAGGGGATGACATGAAGAACAGCACCGACTATGCCAAGAAGCTAAAGAAGCTTTACCGCTCTCTCAAGAAGAAGCACCCTAACACGCCAAAGGCGACGTTTGACGAGGCTGCCGATGCTCTTGTCTATGCGATTATCAGCGAGAACACGAGCGAGAAGCAGGCCCAGGCGGCATTTAAGCGTTTCGGCGATCACTTCCTGGACCTGAACGATCTTCGTGTGTCCCGGACGGACGAGATCGTTGAGATGATCGGCAAAGATGCTCCCACTACGCGGCGGATCGCCTCGACAATTACGAAGGCCTTGAGAAACGTTTTCAACGAGCATCACAAAGTCAGCCTGGAAGCGTTGAAGAAGATGGGCAAGCGTCCGGCAAAGAGCGCTCTGGAGAAGATAGACGGTACGAGTAAGTTTGTCGTCGATTACTGTATGCTCACAGCTCTGGAAGGACATGCGATCCCGGTAACGACGGTAATGGCGGATTACCTTCGGGCTAATGATCTGGTTCATCCCGACGCCGACGAACAGGAAATCGGGGGTTTTCTGGCCAAGCAGATTGCATCCAAGAACGGCTACGAGTTCTACGCCCTGCTGCGAAACGAGAGCGAGTCGCAGATTAAGAAGAAGGCGAAGCAGGCCAAGACCACGAAGAAAGTGAAGAAGCAGACAAAGACCAGCGGCAAGACGAAGCCCAGGACTAAGACGAAGCCTAAAACAAAACCTAAGACTAAGGCCAAGACAACGAAAAAGGCGACGAAGAAGACCAAAACTAAAAAGAAGAAGACCAAAAAGAAGACCAGGAAGTAATTCCATGGTTTGTTCAAACCGTCGGCGCCCTGCAGCATCCTGGCGTTGTCAAAGGAAATTGCGAGAGACGAAATCATGTCGAAGTCGAAACACATATTGAGATTGGGCATCCCTGCAGGGAGCCTTC
Organism: Sedimentisphaerales bacterium; assembly: GCA_016932835.1. GTDB lineage: Bacteria > Planctomycetota > Phycisphaerae > Sedimentisphaerales > Anaerobacaceae > JAFGCD01. Next base: position 27,805 of record JAFGCD010000149.1, on the reverse strand, counting down.
AGAAAGCCACCGTTGAACTTTTCGGCAAGGCCGGTTTTGGGATTCTTGGTTCTGAGCGGAGTTATCTGCCTCGCATAGACGACGACCAGATAGAACCTATATGCCTTCGAGCGCAGGAGATGAGCCGGTATGTGGCGGACGGTGTTCTCGACGCGGGGATCACGGGATACGACTGGATAATGGAGAACGGCTCCGATGTAGTCGATGTTTGCGAGTTGGCCTACAGCAAGCGCACGAGCAACCCTGCTCGCTGGGTTCTGGCGGTTCCGAATGAATCTAAGGTTAAGAAGGCGGAGGACCTGGCGGGGGGGATAATCGCGACGGAACTGGTGAAGGTAGTGGAGAAATTCTTCGCCGATAAGGGTATCAAGGTGAAGGTCGAGTTCAGTTGGGGGGCAACGGAGGTGAAGGCCAGGCTGGTGGATGCGATAGTCGAGCTTACGGAGACAGGGACAAGCCTGCGCGCCAACAATCTGCGGGTAATCGATACCGTGGTAACATCGACTACGAGACTAATCGCCAATAATCAGGCGTGGGAGAGCGCTTTCAAGCGTGAGAAAATCGAAAATATCGCGATACTTCTCAACGCAGCGATCGCTGCTCGCGACAAAGTCGGCCTGAAACTCAATATCAAGAAGGATGCGCTTGATTCCATACTCAAGATTCTTCCTGCAGAGAAGAGCCCGACGGTATCGCCACTGGCGGATCCGGATTACGTAGCGATAGAGGTGCTCATCGACGCCAAGACGGAGCGGTCGCTGGTTCCGGCATTGAAGCGCGCCGGGGCATCGGGGATAATCACATATCCGCTGAACAAGGTCATCCACTGACAATCGCGTGGAGGGGCTTTATTCCGGATCGAGGTATTTGAATTCGAAGAAGAATCCATCCCGCCTTGCGATTGCGTATGTTGTCGAGATGCCGAAGTACTTGCTGACGGTATCGAACTGCGGGAGCAAATCCGGGTTGAAGAAATCGGCGCCGGTTTGGGTGAAGGTGAGGCCGGCGGTCGAGTCTATGCCGACGTTAATCGACCGTTTCGCGTCGGGGGATGAAGATGCCTGTGAGTCTTTGTTTTCCTTCTTCAGGGTTTCCCAGACGAACCTGGCAGCGACGGCATTGTCCTGAAAACCGGCTAACCCGACCGTGTCGGGGACTCGGCGTATTGCTTTTCGGAACCATGCCGGCGGCGGCGCAGCAGCAGTAGTCAACATACGAACGGCCTTTTCGACGGCAGGCTCGCCGCCGAATACGACGTGCGTATCGGTGACGGTGAATGCGAGCTTTGGTATCTCCGCCAGTGAGGGGGACGGGTTGTCGCCGGCGTGCTGTGAGGGCTCCGCTGCGGGGATAGCCGGCAGGAATCTCGACAGATCAACGGAGTATATCGTATGACCGAGGAGCGACCTTACAGCGTCGGCCCTGCCGCCGGCGAAGAGGGCATGCAATCTGGAAAGAGCGGGTTCTATAGCGGCTCGATTCTCGGTAGCGACGGCAGCTATCGTCTTGACGCGGGTTTGCGGGGCCGCTGATGTGGACTCGTCCAGGCTGCGAAAGACCATCAACTCTGAGCCAAGATTGTCGATGATATCTCCTTTTATTGTCAGTCCGGGGCTGCCATCGGGGCTTGGAGGCAAAATCGGCATATTCATTATCGCTGCAAATTGCGGACTGAGACCGGCGGCAATGCGGTATAGGACGTCGTATGCCTTTTTGAGGTCGAGATTGACGAGGTTCACCGAGAAGAAATCACCGGGAGCGAATTTCGGCAGTTTTATGCCCTTGGCATCCAATTCCAGCATTTTGCAGATGCCCTTTTTCTCGCCTTCTATCTTCAGCAGCATTTTAGCTGAGACACTGTCGCCCGGTTCTCTTGCGACGCCGACCGCCAGCCCGAGCGAGATAACATTATCCAGGCCGAGCCCGGTAATGCCGGTCCGCACCTTTGCGACGCCGGATTTGTCGGAAGCGATGAGCAGCTTCTTGATCTGCTTGAGGTTGACGTAGAAATCGAGGTCATGGTGTGGTCCGAGGGCGTTGATTGTGGGAGCGTAGTCGGAGTCGTCGGCCAATGCAGGGGCGTCTGCGCCCTTGATACGTGCGATGGTCGATTTGAGGATTTCGATATCGGTGGAGCCGAGAAGGCAGTCGTCGATGAAGCAGTAAACCGGTGCGAAGGCGGAATCGGAGTCATTGAGAATTGTCGTGAGGTTTAGTCCTCGATATTCTTCGGTTTTCTTTCTCGCCCCGTCCTCGACAGCCCCTGCGAGGATTTTTTCCAGTGTATCTTTGGCCTTCTGAGCATTCTTGCCCCACTCGGCGGCGAGGAGGAAGTTCGGTTCGGCGTCGGCGGCAGCGGTGTTGGGCAACATCGCGAAGATTACCCTGCCTGCGGGCAGGATATCCGCATCTATGAGCATGGCAAGCAGTTCGTCTTTCGACTCCGCCATCTTCCGGTCCAATTGGTCTTTGAGGTCGTCGATGAAAGGGGCCATAGCGGGGTCTTTATAGAGCTTGCAGTAACTAGTTTTGCTGAACTGGTCGGCCAATTTTGTGAAATCGGCGATATCGACGGAAAGCAGTGTATCGGGCGGGAGCAGAGCCGGGGTTGGCGGTAATTCAGCAGCGTGTGCGCCCGCCGATGAGTATAGAAATATCAAAGCCGAATAAAATAACAGCCAGAAGATTCCGGGGGATTTGTGCATTGTCGGTTTGCGGGTACTTGTGACAGCATTTTTCACTTTTTTGACCTTTCTATGGGTGCTCGCTGGAGCATCGTGCTATTTCATCCCGACACTGTTATTCTTGAGAAATTCCGGGTCGGCTTTGTTGCGTCTTTTTTCCGGCTGGATATATCTGTAGCCTGTGTTGGGGTTATCCTTATCGTAGGCGAAGGCTTCGCGGTTCTCAATAAAATGCATGAGGTAGTTGACGGGTATGGCAAAGCCGAGTCCTCCATAGAAGACATATCCCATGTTTGTGACTCCGATGACCTCGCCGGCGAGGTTGAACAGCGGTCCGCCGGAATTTCCGGGATTGATGTCGGCATTTGTCTGGATATAAAGCAGTCCTTCGAATGCCCTGTTCTTCATGCTGACGACGCCATCGGTGACGGTTCTTTCGAGGCCCAGCGGGTTGCCGACTGCGAAGACACGTTCGCCGACCTGGATTCGGTCAAACCGGCCGAGACAGACAAATTCGGTGTTGTCCAGTCCCGGTTCTTCGACTTTCAGCAATGCCAGATCGACAAAAGGATTGAATGCTTCGATTTTGACCTTCTTCAATCTTCTCTTCTCGAAACCGCTGTCGGTCCTTACGAACATTACGACTTCTATTTTTGTTTCTCTTTCTATTACGTGGTAGTTTGTTATGAGGTATCCGTTTTCATTTATAAAGAATCCTGAGCCGGTTCCTGCGGGGCTCGTGACTTTGACGACGGCTGCGGATACGGCATCAGCGGCTTTTGCTATTGTTGTTTTTTCGAGGTCGGCTGTTCTGTAAAGCCGGTCTGAAGCGAATCGGATTTCGGGCTGCGTCTCGACGCTTTGATTGGGGTCATTGACATCGGCGAGCGTGTCTTCCCGGGCGGCGTCGTACTCATACTTCAGTATTTTATCCTTAGGGACAGCAAGTACGGTAATGCCGATATCGAGATACAACTGCGTATCCTTCTCGAGGAGTATGCGTCCTGTGATGGTCTGGCCTTCGCGGAGGACGACGGTATCGGCGTACAGCCCCGATGAGAGAGGCAAGAACAAAAGGCCGGTCAGAGCCGCGAACAAATACAGTGCGAGCATCCGGCGGCTATTGGGGCGGGCAAAGGCCGCGGCCGGACAGTTGTTTGCGTTCATATCCTGAATCATCTTCAAGCCCTCACTGAGCTTCGAGCAAGCGGCACAGCGCGACAACGTGATTTGTTCATTTTAATTAGAAAGTCGATCATTGGTAAAGGCAAAAACAGGCCGGTATCGGGTTTTAGAGGCCAATAGCCGGCTATAAGGGCAATTTCTTGTGGCGAGTATCGGCTTTAGACGCTATAATATCGTTTTTGCGTGTTTTCTGTCGGGGTTCGGCATTGTAAAGGCGGCTGGGCCGGCTTGGGAGCACTATCTTACAGGATCAGGTATTAGGAGATTTGAGAAGATGAAGAAATCTGTGTTGATGTTCCTTCTCGGAGTTGCAACCGCGGTAATAGGGTACGGGGCGTGGCGTGTGGCAACCGGTCGCGGTTTATACTGCATGAAGCCGAAACCCTCAGCAAAGCAAAGCAAACCACTCGATGAGACAGTACCAAAGACGACGATAATCGATACGCAACAGACGGTGTTCGATAAGGGTTCCACAGGAGGTTCGGAAGACAGTTTGGTCGATTCAGTCGTGCCGGCCGAGCCTGATCTGTCGCCCGAGGAGGCGGCGGCACTGGCTGTCAAGGTTGCTAAGACAGACCCTAATATTGTCGGTGTTATAGCGGACTATCTGATCACGAAGGCGGAATTTGAGAAACAGTTTCTTCAGGATCTTCGTCCCTACAGTTACGGCAGCTACGATTTGAAGACGGCCCCTGCGGAGGCTAATTCGGTGCTTGCGAAGATGGTCGCCGAGAAGGCGATGGCGCTAGAGATGCGAAAGCAGGGTGTTCTTGACGACGAGCTGATCGACTATTCGATCCAGAAATTCAAGGACCGTCAACTGATCAATGTGCTGATGCAGAAGCGGATGGCATCGGAACTAATCGTGCTGGATTCTGAAATCGAAGAGCTTATGAAGACGGATCCCAATCTGGATCGGTCGCGTGCGGAGATGACGATCAAGCGAGCCAAGGCCAACAAAATAATGCAGTCCTACTACGGAGATGTTTACCAGAGATCGAACGTTAAGAAGGCAACTGCCAATTATTCGAAAGCTGCGGGCATTCACACTCGCCTTCTGCTGCATCCTATAGCAGAGCGCAAGGTTCCTTTCATCCGCAATCACCAGATCAGGAACGAGTTGACCGATGATGAAAAGAATATCCTCATGGCGACTTTCAACGGGGGCAAAGTGACTTTGAAAGACTGGTTTGTTGCTTTAGGCGAGATATCCCCTCCGCGTCGTCCGGGCAATCTGGATACTCCCCAGGGCATAGACATGCTTCTGGAGCAGGCCCTGCGCACGCCGCTTCTGGTGGCAGAGGCGCGGCGACTCGGCCTTGACAGGGATGTTTCCTACAGAAAGCAGTCGCGAGACTACGAAGATCAGAACCTCCTTGGCTATGCAAAACAGGCCAAGGGTAAGGAGTTGTCCGAGCCGACAGACGAGGAGATCAGGGCTTATTTTGACGCCAACAAGGACAAATTCGCCGAGAATAAGAGTCTGAAGGTTGACCAGATATGGTGTTCCGACCTCAAATCCGCGCAGGGGGCAAAGGCGAGACTCGATGCCGGCGAGAGTTTCGAGGCTGTCAAGAAAGATGTCACGATAGACAAGGAGGCGAAGGCCTCCAGTGTTTATCCGAGCACGGAGGGATACTTCTTCGGCGAGCTTTGGAAAGGGAATGCCGGTGATGTGCTCGGTCCCCTTAAGGGTATGAACCAGGAGAAGTTCAGGTGGCGAATCGTGCGCATCCTGGAGAAACATCCTGGCGAGATACCGGAGTTTTCCGAGCAGATGACCAATCGGGTGAAACTGGAACTGACGGCTCTCAAGAGGACCGCCCTGCTGGAAAAATACGGCGAGGAGCTGCTGGAGAAGTACCCTCACAAGATATATTACAACAGAATCAAAGACATCAATCCGCTCGATATACCGTAAGAGGCAATCTACAGGAATTTTGTTGTAGTTGTTGTTTATTGGCTATAAGGTATTGTGAATCGTGACCGAGATGCCTGCGGCGGTGATTTGCGTTCTTTGCGGCACAGCAGGAACGACGGCAACGGCAGAATGAGAGCATGTAGATGGTTCTTGTACTACACCGGTATATACTTCGCGAGCTGATGAAGGTTTTTCTGCTCGCATCCATCGGGCTTACTCTGATTTTGAGCCTGGGGGGTATTCTGCGTCCGGTTCAGGAGTACGGTGTCGGTCCGGGGCAGGTTCTGAGCCTGATGAGTTACTTCCTGCCTATCACGCTGACATTCGTCCTGCCCATGGCGGCATTATTCGCTTCGGCCCTGGTTTACGGCCGATTCGCCAGCGACAACGAGCTCGATGCCTGTCGAGCCAGCGGCGTTAGTATTGTTACGCTTGTCTATCCGGGTCTGGCTCTTGCGATTACGGTGGCGATAGTGAATCTGATTCTGAGCTTTCACATGCTGCCCTATTTCGTTCACCTGGCGGAGAAGTCGCTCAAGGCCGACGCCAAGCAGATACTGTTTCGTAATATCCAGCGGCGCGGGCACTATGCTCTTCCGAGCGACAATCCTTGGCTCCTCTACGCAGACGACGCCAGCCTTGCCACCGATACTCTGACAGGCGTAGTGCTGGTGCGTGCAAGGAACGGGGTTTTGGAGACGGTTTACGCCGCAGAGAGCGCCACAGTGAAATTCGATTTGCACGAGCGATTCAACGAGGTTCAGATAACAACAAATAACACGTTCCAAATTGACTCCGACGACGAAGTCGGCTTTTCAGTCGAGCAGGCCGCCGTCAGCGCTCAGGTCGGTTCACTACTGAGCGACTCGATTAACTTCAAGAAGATCAACGAGATGAAGAGGATTCGCAACGATCTCATGCTCTTCGGCCCGATAGAGAAACTCGCCCGAAACACGAACGCCCAGTTTACCATCGAGATGCTCTGCCAAGAGATCGAGTCGAAGACCGCCGTCGATCCGAACGGGTATTACAGGCTCTACAGCGGTGAGAAGCTCGTTGATTTTCGGGCCGATACTATTGTCGTCGATGTCGAGAAGGTCAAACTGGACGGCAACATCGTTGTTATCGAATCGGATCCCGACGGCGTCCGAGAAGCACGCACTCTCCGACCAGGCAAGGCTTCTATTCACATCGAAGGCGACAAGCTGGCTCCGACTCTTACTATGGATCTGCATAACGTTATTGAGAATGAATCGGGGGTTTTGAAAATGCGACATCTTATTCGCGGTCTGGTTCGGCCTGCCGGCACCGATATCAGAGAGCGGTTCGGCACGCAGAATATCCTCAAGGCCATAAGCCTGGCCGCAGATTCAGCAGTTCTCAAGAAAGGCCCCAGCGGCCGGCTTAGCGATCTAACAAGAGAGCTTAAGTGGGATATGGCAAAGACCCTGCTGCAAATAAGCGCCGAGATCCAGACAAGACTGGTATTCGGAATAGGCTGCGTGCCGATGATATTGATCGGCATCGGGATTGGGATAATCAAGAAAGGCGGCCACCTTCTGACGGCTTTCGGGGCAAGCTGCATACCCGCAGCGGTACTGATAGTCTGCATAGTAGGGGGCAAGCAGGTTATGCAAAATCAAGGTTCGGCGCCCGGCTTAGGTATGTCTCTGATATGGGCCGGGCTCGTATTTCTGCTATTTCTGGCCGGTGTGATATATTACAAATTGCTGAAGAATTGAGTCGGGTCGGCCGTGACATTCTCTCGCCGCCTACGCCGACGAAAACGCTATGAAGATCCTGGATAAATACGTAATCAAGAATTTTCTGATAGGCTACGCAATCGCTTTCGGAGTCTTGATGGGTCTGCGGGTCATCATCGATCTATTCGTTAATCTGGACGAATTCACGGAAAAGAGCGACCTCGGAACGCTGGCGGTTCTAAAGGACATGCTGGTATATTACGGGCTGAACAGCACGCTGTACTTTCGTGATTTTGCGGGCATGATAACCGTCGTTGCGGCGTGTTTCTCATTCGGCAGGATGGTGCGATCCAGCGAGCTGGTTGCGATAATGGCCTCGGGCGTCAGCCTGAAGCGGCTGCTGGGGCCTATAATAGTGCTGGCGATACTTCTGACGGGATTACTGGTAATAGACCAGGAGTTTGTGATACCGCCGCTTGCACCGAAGCTTGTGCGTGATCGGGATGCGACGCGTGGACAGGAATCTTATGACGTATGGTTCATCAGCGACGGACATGGCTCATTGATTTGTTCCGCTCAGTTCGAGGTTGGGACGTCAACTCTCCACTCGCCGACGATCATTCTTCGGCGGACAAAGCCGGTGCCGCGTGACTGGGAATGGGAAGTGACGGGGCTGATTCGCGCCAAAGAGGCGAAGTATAACTACGTAACGCGGGTGTGGGATTTGGAGGGCGGCGCACTTATCCGAAAGAACTCCACGAGAGGCGCCGAGGCAATTGCCTCATACGATTCCGGCGATCTGGTTCCTACGGACATACCGGTTCGGCGGCAATCGGAGTACAAGACTATGCTCAGTTCGAAGCAATTAGCGGCGCTGGCGGCGCAGAAGAGCAAGATAAAGGATGTCGCTCAACTCTGGAGCCAGAAGCATTTCCGCATTACCGATCCGCTGATCAATCTGGTGATGCTGATGATAAGCCTTCCGATCCTGGTCTGCCGGGACCCGAAGGCGATGAAATCGGCGGTTGCGATCAGCTTTGCGACGACGGGGGCGTGTTTTATCACCACTTTTGTGTGCAAGATATTCGCAACGGAGGTGGTTTTCGACAAGGTTATGCCGGAACTTTGGGCGTGGCTTCCTATCTTCATTTTCCTGCCGATAGCGTTTGTCGAATTCGATTCGATGAAGACGTAAAGCCCCCTGTCGGGGCTCGGCAACAGGCGCAGGTTTCAGTTTGGGCCTGGGCTATCTCGGCGTCATTGTGCGTGTCAAAGGAAAATCAGAACGGGAATTTGAGGTCCGTTCCTATTACATTGGTATTTGTGCATCCTCCGCTTCCCCTGCTGAATTTCCACATATACCAGATACTGCTCTTGACGTGCTTTGCGATTTTCAGTGAGAATCCGGCATACAGCCTGTTCTGGTTTATGTTGCTGTCTCCGAGGTTCATGAACCACTCCTCGGCGATGAACGGCTGAACGCCGATTTCTTCGAGCCTGGCGCAGGGTATCTTGAAGGTCGTTTTGTTCCTCATGCGATACACATGTTCCTTGTGCTCCCTGTCGCGGTATTCGAGTCTTATTCGATGGCTCGTATCGATATTGAACAGTTTGCCTTTGAGGGTGAAGTTGAGGTGCGGCCTATTCTCCTGGCGAAATTTTCCGGAGCTGTCCTTTTCATATTCTTTCTTGAAGCTGACGCCGATATCGAGCCAGTCGGCCAGGCCCCTGTACACGATTCCCATATCGACGTTGTATGCATAGGGGCTTCCGTTATGGCGGCCATGCTTGCTTTCCTGCGCACCATATGCCCCCCATTTACCGTTTTTGCCCAGGTCAACGCTGACAGAGGTCGTCTGCCAGTATTCGAGATCGCCGTTTCTCTTGGCAGCGAAAGAAGCGTCTGTGAGAAACATCCAGCAAATCAACGGCGCAACAAAGTATCTGCCCATCCTTGATAGCCTAAGCATTGGCTTTTCTTTCGTCGAAATAGTCCAGCTCGCTCAAAGGCAAAATCACAGATGTCGCGATATTGACCAGGTGCGCCATGATGCGTTTGAAGTGCCTTGCTACCAGAGCAAAGCAGACGGCTTCGTTGACCGTGAGATTGCTTCCGGCGACGCGCTCGACAATCCTGTCGCATTCCTTGGCTATTCCCTTTTCAAAGCCCCAGGCCAGCTTCGCCTTGCTTTCATCCGCCCCGATAAAGGCGTCTTTGGTCTGCTGAAACAGTGTCAGTATGTCCGTATGAATGCCGTCAAAATATTCAGTAAAGACCGCCTGGTCAACCGGTTTTTCCAAAAGTTCGGTGACCTGATACAGATTTTTGGCGTAATCTCCGAGCCTCTCAGCATCCTTGACGACGCTCATCAGCAGTAAACAAGCGGTGACATCAACGGTTGGCTGGAGTGAGAGGTGCTCGACGATGCGAGCACGGATGTCTTTTTGCAGGAGGTTTATCTTGTGGTCTGTTTCATAGATTTTTTTCTTCAGATCGGCTTGTTCGGCGTTTTCGAGGAGTCGGCTGCAGACAGCCCGAAACATCAACTCTGAATCGTCCAGCATGCTTTTGAATTCCTCGAAGACCTGTGCGAGGAAGTCCTTGCCTTTCCAGAAACTTAATAGGTTTTTGAACATTTTTATTTCCTTTATTTTTTAGAAGAGTTTCGATATCAGAATCAACCCAGCCGGCAGTATGAAGAACAACCCCAGCACATAGAAGAATGCATACCTTCGTTTCGCAGCGGCCAAATTTCCAAGAGATTTGGCGAGGTTTATCGGGATCATTCTAAAGGTCTTGATCGGGAAGATAAAGGCCGTGCCGACCACATTGAACAGAAAATGAGCAAACGCGATGACTACGGGTGCCGGGTTTTCCGGCGTAGCGATTGCGAAGGAGGCCAGTATAGCAGTGGTTGTCGTCCCGATATTCGCGCCGATGGTGATTGGGAAAGCTCCTTCGACGGTCAAGATGCCCGCGGCCACGAGGGGTATGAGGAGGGAAGTAGTAATCGAACTGCTCTGGACTATGATGGTGAAGCCGAGTCCTGCGAGGATACCGGCTACGGCACTTCTGCTTATGACGTTGTTCAAGATGATTTCGGCCCTGTTTACGACGAGGGACTTCATGACCTTGACGATGAAGTAGAGTGCGAAGAAGAGGAATACCACGGAGATAACCAGCATTATTATCCCCCCGGCAATCTCAGAATTACCGACCCGGGCGGAGATGTCTTCGAGCAGATGTACGGCGGGCTTGGTTATGATCTTAATCGGACTGACAAACTTAATTCCTCCTGCTCCCTGGAACATCCGGCTCATTATCGTAGCGCCTTTCTGGAGGAAGCCGGTTGCCAACTCAAGCGGGAACATCACTGTGACGCATATCAGGTTGAAGAAATCGTGGACTGTTGCGGCGCCTATGGCGCGCCTGAATTCATCCTTTCTGCCGACATGTCCGAGAGATACGAGGGTATTGGTGACGGTTGTCCCGATGTTTGCTCCCATGATTACAGGAATGGCATGTGAGACTTCAAGGACTCCTGCGCCAACCATGCCGACGACAATGGATGTTGTTGTCGATGAACTCTGCACCAGGCTCGTCGCGAATATCCCGATAAACAATGCGACGAACGGGTTGGCGGTGGTCTGGATGAGGTTTTCTGCGAATCCTTTGCCGAACTCCTTGAAAGCCGCTCCCATCAGGCCGATGCTGACAAGGAAAATATACAGTAAGCCAGCCACGCTCAATATTTTCAGCAGTGTTTTGATTCTATCGTTCATATCGCTTTCCATATATTTGGACTTTTCATTTAAATATACGAGGGGCCTGTGAAGGGAATATGAAGGGAATGTGAATATTCGGTGAATGCGAAAAATAATGCCCGTTCTCCGGGCTGCGATAATCGTGCCGACTGCTCCCATACCCCTGCTGCGGGAAAGAAAAAGGCATCAACCTTTGTGAGGCCCAGGACGGGCATTAAGGGAGGTCACGACCTTAGAGCATCTAACAATTAGAAGCTCTTAGTATTTGACTTCGTAGGGCGAGCCGGAGCCGACAGGACAGACATGCCTCTCATCCTGGAAGAGGACTTCTCCGCTTTTGTCCGAGATGAGCGTGCTTCTGGCATAATCAAAGGTCGCCGGCAATTCATTGATGATTTCGATTCTGCTCCAGGGAACGACACGAACCATTAGACTTCCAATTTGAATATCCTCGGGACCGTTTATTACCCTGCAAAAATGATATGTTCGACAATGCAGGCGGACATACGAATCCGTAGTCTCCAGAACCTTGCCGACCAGTATGTGATTATGTGCTTCGGGGTAATTCTTGATTGTCCTTATTTTCCAAATCGGTGATTGACAATTGTTTGTCATGGTAGTGCTCCAGGATTTTATTTCTCATTTATTCTGTTTTTCAAGCTTCTATATACGGCGTAGTCCGCACGTTCATACATAGATTATACGCACAGTCTGTGAGCGGAGTGTGAAAGGTATGTGAATATTCGGTGAATGCGAGAGCAGGCTATTTTCGGGGGATTATGACCCGGACTTTCGTTCCTCTGCCCTGGGTGCTTTCGATTTGAATCCTGCCTTTATGGGCGAGGACGATATGTTTTGCGATTCCCAGGCCCAGGCCGGTTCCGCCGAGCCGGCGCGAGCGAGCTTTATCGACGCGATAGAACCGCTCGAAGACCCTGTCGATGTGTTCGCGCGCGATGCCGATTCCATCGTCTTCGACGAGTACGGTGACCGCGTCGTCATCTCCACTTATGGAAATATCGATCCGGCCCTGGTCTTTGGCGTATTTGATTCCGTTGTCTATCAGATTTACGAAGACCTGTTCGATCTTTTCTTTGTCCGCTTCGACATTGAAATCATCGCCACGAGCATTGATGTCGAGGGTGACATTGCCTGCCTGGAGCGCATGGCCGAAACCAAGGGCAATATCGTTTATCAGTATCTTGAGGTCGAATCCGGTTCGGCAGAGGCTGTCGGGCGACAATTCGAGCTCGCTGAGACTGAGGAGATCGTTTATGAGATTCTCAAGCCTGTCCGCATGCTCTTTTATGATTCGGACAAACCTGCGGCTTTTCTCTTTGTCGTCGAGGGCACTGCCGTCCAAGGTCTCGATGTAACCTTTGATGAGTGTCAGCGGAGTCTTGAGTTCATGGGAGACGTTGGCGACGAAATCCGTCCTGATGGTATCCATCTTTCTGAGGTCTGCTATCTGCTTGTGGAGGGCATCGGCCATGGCGTTGAGTGATTTCGCCAGTTGGCCGAGTTCGTCTTCGCTCTTGATGATCGCCCTGCTCTTGAAATCTCCTTCTGCAATTCTGCGTGCGGCCCTTTGCATCTGCCTTATGGGCGAGGTTATGCTCTTAGAGACGAAGTATGCGATTGTAAGCGCTATGATGATGGTGACAATCGCCCCGAAGAGCACTACCCTGTATATCACCCTTACCTGAAGCTGGACCTGGGCCAGAGGCAGTGCAAATCGCACGAAGCCTGCTATCTTATCGCTGCTGTCAATACGCACGGCGACGTATTTCATGTTGTAGCCCAGGGTCTGGCTGAACCGCGTGCTTTGCCCAAAACCGGATTTGAGGGCCTGCTGAATTTCGAGCCTGTCGGCATGGCTTTCCATTGAAGTCGGAGGCTTTTCGGAATCGGCCAGGACTTTTCCCTCCCGGCCGATAACCGTGATTCTCCGGTCGAGTTTGCGGGCGAGGTTCTCGATCTTCAGCCGGATATTCCCGGTCTGCCCGACGAGCAAATCTTCAGTAATGATGTCACCGACCAACAGGGCATTACTGCGGAGTTCCTCGGAGATTTTCTCCTCGAAGTGGTCTCTGAGCTTGAAGCCGACGAAGAAGTTGAGAACGAAGACGGCGATTAAGGTTAGGAATACGAATGCGCCGAAGAATTTCCAGATGATATGCTTGTTCATCTATGCTTCCCTGAACCTGTAGCCGGCGCCTCGTACCGTCTCGATGTAGTCCTTGGCCTTTCCGAGCTTGTGCCTGAGGGATTTTACATGAGCATCGACCGTCCTGTCGTAAACGACGGCGTCCTCGCCGGAGACGGCATCGATAATTCTATTTCTCGAAAGCACTATTCCGGGCCTTTGAGCCATATATTCGAGCAGTTTGAACTCGGTGAAGGTAAGCTGAATTTCCTTTCCGGCGAGTGTCACCTTGTGCCTGGCGCTGTCTATAACGATTTCGCCGATGCTTACGGTCTCGACCGTGGCGTCCTGGCGGCCTCTCCTCAAAATCGCACGTATTCTGGCGATCAATTCTCGAGGGCTGAAAGGCTTGGTAACGTAGTCGTCGGCGCCAAGCTCCAGGCCGAGGACCTTGTCGGTCTCCTGAGATTTTGCGCTTAGAATTATGATAGGAATATCGGCAGTGGAAGAATCGTTCTTGAGTGCGCGACAAACCTCGAAGCCGTCCATAACCGGCAGCATAACATCGAGAATTATCAAGTCGGGATGGTGCTTTGCCGCCAGTTCGACGCCGACCTTGCCGTCCAGCGCTGAGAAAGTATCGTACCCCTCTTCGGCGAGGTTATACTCGACCATCTCCATGATATCGCGGTCGTCTTCGACTATTAGTATGGTGCTGCCTGCCATTTTCGGTTCAACCGTACTTATGACGACGCCGGTGAATGCAGGACTCCGGGTGCATCAGACATTCGCGGCGTCTTGTTGTTTTGCGGCCCGGCGGATTTCCTTATTGATTCTGACACTGCACCAAGCCTTGCCGCACATCGAGCAGTAGTCCGCCGAGGATTGTTCGTCGCCCATTTCCCGGCACGCCTCGATGTGCATACGCTCGGCTGTTTTCGGGTCGAGCGATTCGGCGAGGTGCGTTTGCCAGTCGAGATTGGCCCTGGCGGCGCTGAGTCTTGCATCCCTATCGGCAGCTCCTTTGAGGCCGCGAGCAATATCCCCTGCGTGCGCTGCGATCTTCGAGGCGATAACTCCGGCTCTGACATCGTCGGCATCGGGCAGGCCGAGATGCTCTTTGGGGGTGACATAGCAGAGAAACGATGCTCCATAGCAGGCAGCAGCGGTCCCGCCGATAGCTGAGGTTATGTGGTCATAGCCCGGCGCGATATCCGTGACGAGGGGACCGAGGACGTAGAACGGGGCGCCGCTGCATATTTCCTGCTGAATCTCCATATTATGACGTATCTGGTCGAACGGGACGTGGCCCGGTCCTTCGACCATTACCTGGCATCCCTTTTCCTGCGCCCTTTGGGTAAGCTCGCCGAGGGTGCGCAATTCTGCGATCTGGGCCTGGTCTGTGGCGTCTGCAATCGCTCCGGGACGCAAACCGTCGCCGAGAGAAAAACAGATGTCGTATTCGGCCATGATATCACAGAGGTCGTCGAACATGTCATAGAAAGGGTTCTGCTTATTGTGATACAGCATCCACTTTGCGAGCAGCGCCCCGCCCCGGCTGACTATTCCGGCGACACGACTTTCCAGCAGGGGCAGATGCTCCCTGAGCAGGCCTGCGTGAATGGTGAAGAAATCGACGCCTTGAGCGGCCTGTGCGGCAACAACATTCAGGATGGTCTCCTCGTCTATATCCTCGACGTCCCTGCCTTCTATAACCTGATATATTGGTACGGTCCCAAACGGAACGTGGCAGGCAGCGAGGAGTTTTTTACGGGTTTCGTCGAGATTTCCGCCGGTGCTCAAGTCCATTATGGCATCGGCGCCGACTTCCAGGGCCGTGTTCATTTTTTCGATTTCGACTTCGACCGAGGAGCGAACGCTGCTGGCGCCGATATTGGCATTTACTTTGGTCGTAAGCATTCTGCCTATGCCGACCAGCTTGAGATTACTCTCAATATGTAATCGGTTCGCGGGTATAACGACCCGTCCGACCGCAACCTCATTGCGAAGCATTTCGGCATCCACATTCTCAACATCAGCAACGAACTTGACTTCGTCACTGATTACGCCTGTTCGTGCAATTTCCAATTGCGTCGGCACAATTTTCAACCTTTCTTTCTCACCGCAGAGTCCGCAGAGAACACAAGAGTATCAGGATAGTTCATCACCATCCTGACAATCCTGTCCTTGAGAACCTTGACGTTAAAATTGACTAATAAACCCACGGTGCAGCCGGTAAGTTTCAAATAGGATAGTAACTGAGCCTTGTGAATAGGCACGATGTGCTCAACAACCTTTATTTCTACAACAACCGCTTGCTCCACAATCACGTCCGCACGGTAACCGCAATCCAACTTGACTTCACGATAAACCACGGGCACGGGCTTCTGTCGTTCCACCTTATATCCGAGTTCAGCCAACTCGAAGACCAAGCAAGCCTCGTAAGCAGATTCCAGCAAACCAGGGCCCAAAGCGCGATGCACCTTAATAGCCGCGCCGATCACTCCATCGGTAATCTGATCCAGTCTATCTTTTTCTTTCATCTCTGCGATCTCAGCGTTCTCGGCGGTTAAGAATTACCTTTGGCGGCGGTTTCCTAATCATTTCTGCAGGAAGACGCGGACGCCTTTTTTGTTCGATGTCACTATATCGGCTTTGCCGTCTGCGTTCATATCCACCACTTCGAACTGCGTTCCGACTCCCGAATCGTCGTCGATTACGTGCGTGACGAATTCGACCTTGCCCTTCTCCGGCCGGAGCAGCTCGATCCAGTAGAGCATAGCGGGGTCTTTACCGCCGGGATCGTGGCCCTGGTGGGCGAAATGGCGTTTACCAGTCACCAGGTCCATGATACCGTCGTGATTGACGTCGGCGAGTATGATGGCATGCGCCTGGGAGTATTCCTTCGTAATCAGGTGCTGGGCGAACTTGGAGCCGTCAGCCGGGTCAAGCTGCTCGAACCACCATATCCCATAATTGTGCGCCGAGCTGGTAATGACATCGCTGTCGCCGTCGTCGTCCACGTCATATACGAGGAGATTCGCGCAGTCGGGGCCGAGATTGGCGGGGTGGAATTTCCAGTCGGGCTGCTTGGGGTCCTTGGGCGCTTCCCACCAGCCTTGTTTGACGAGAATATCGTTGCGTCCGTCGCGGTTGACATCGCCGCTGCCGAGGCCGTGGCTGTACTGCTGTGAACCTGGTGCATCGGGGCCCGGGGCGATAACGTGCATATCCCAGAGAGTGTCGATGTCTTTCGGGACGGCGAACCAGGCGATGATCCCTTCAGGGCGGACACCGAAAACCAGAACGTCGATGCCGTCGCCGTTCAAATCGACGAAGATCGGCGTCTCATTGCAGGCGCTTTTGGCGGCGGTCCGCTGCTTCCAGTGGCCCGGCTTGTTCTGCGGATTCTCGTACCACAGGCAAGGTCCCTGGGGCAAACCGATTACAATCGAATCGATCCAGCCGTCGCCGTTGACGTCCTGTGCGAAATTCGCGAAACAGTTGCTGTAGCCTTTGGCGCCGTCGTAGTTGCCCGGCGTGCGGACTTCGTGCATTTTGAAATCGGGGGCCGAATACCACACGTCTCCGGAGAGAATATCGAGCCTGCCGTCGTGGTCGATATCGCCGGTGGCGACGCCCTCTGCGCGGAAGGTCCTGTCCACAACGATCTTCTCAAAAACTACGTGGTCAGCGGCAAGCGCCACGGCCGGCAAAAACGCCAACAATACTATCAGAGCCAATTTTGACTTCATAACAACCTCCAATTGCCAAATCACTGATTGAAAACCGCCCTATTATAGCGTCTGGCTATCCGTGGGGGAAGGGATATTCGAGACTCATCAGGGTTTCAAGGCCGGGCCATGCGGACATCGGCGGGTCAGTACGACGCCGCCGGTCGGCGTAACGAGGATGTCGTCCTCGATACGAATGCCGAGTTTGCCGGGGATGTAAACACCCGGCTCGACGGTTATGACCTGCCCGGCCTTGAGCTTCTCTTTCGTATCGGCCTTGATGAAGGGCTGTTCGTGTATCTCGAGGCCGAAGCCGTGGCCTGTGCCGTGGCCATAGACGGGCAAATCCGCCGAGCGGATAACCTCCCTCGCCGTCGAATCGACCGCCGCGAGCTTGACGCCGGGCCGAATCGCCTTTATCGCCGCAGCCTGAGCCTGCTCGACAACCTCATATACCCTGCGATACAGGGCCGTAGCTGCGCCCACCGCGAAACACCTCGTGATATCACTGCAATACCCTTTGTATTTGGCGCCGAAGTCTATAAGTACGGTGTCGTTGCGTTTGAGTTTTCTTGTCGTGGGCTGATGGTGCGGGCGGGAGGCATTAGGCCCGAAGGCAACAATTGTGTCGAAGCTGACGGCAGCGGCGGCTTTGGCGGCCTCGAAATCCAGGAGACCAGCCAGCTCGGTCTCGGTAATGCCGGGCTTAATCCTGGGAAGCACCCGCCGGAGAACGTTGGCTGTGATAGCTGCGGATGCCCTTATCGCAGCTATTTCAGTTTTGTCTTTGCAACTGCGAAGGTCTTCGATGATCCCGGCAACCGACCTTATCCGGGCCTTCAGGTGCTTCTGAAGAGCTTCAAAGACGCCCAGCGAAACGGACTTCTCCACGCATACCCTCTGCACGGACTTGATGCGGACGACGAGGTCTGCCACGGCCCCGGCCATAGAACCGGTCCGCTCGACGATGAGGCAATCGGGGCATTCTTTGGCGGCCTGCTCGGTATATCGGCTGTCGGTCAGGAGATAGGCCCGTCGCAGGGTGATCGCCGCCCAACTGTCATCGCCCATGAAACCGGTCGCATATGTCACGTTGGCCCGGTTTGTGACGACGAGCATCTTTATCTTCCTGCGACGCATCCGGCGGCGAATCGCGGCCAGACGCCCGGCTATGACCTGTTTATCCATCGGCACAGTTCTCCGGTCAAATCTCATTCGAGGTAAATCCCGACCAAGGGCCCCATAAACAGTACAACAATCATTGATAAACAGCAACTTCGGACGGAAGTAAAGTTTTTTCTTCCTGGGATTTGGCCTGGGAGGATTCTATTCATATATTTTTAACAGAAGACATGGCTGGGGAGGAGACAGGTGGCGACCAACGCTGCTGTCTCAGTAATGATGTTTTCCGCAAGGGAGGAAAATCGGGGAAAACCTGTTTTTTCCAAATTAGGACGGTGATAGCCGTCCTTTTTTTTATCACTTGTAGCGCCGCCCTGTTGCCATTAGAATGGGCCGAATTCTGATTTTGACGACTCTTAGAATATGGTGGACAGGCTATGCTACTACCAATTCGGACGAACATTCGGCCGAGGCTGACTCCCTATGCGAATTACGCGCTGATAGCAGCCAATATCGTCATTTACGCGCTGACCTACCAGCATAACGTGCAGGCCGGGACAGGAATCGTGCAGATTCTTCGACCATGGGCACTGCAGTTCCAGTTGCTTCCGCATCGCCCCCAGTTGTGGCAATTTGTCACCTACGCCTTCCTGCACGGCGGGATTGCTCATGTCGGATTCAATATGTTCTTCCTGTATATTTTCGGCAATAACGTCAACGACAAACTGGGGCACATTTCATACCTTTGTTTCTATCTGGCCGGTGCGGTCTTCAGCGGTGTCGGACACGCAATAGTCAATTCTGCTTCGAGCGTGCCGACGCTCGGCGCCAGCGGGGCCGTGGCCGCGGTAACGGGGGCATATCTCGTACTCTTTCCGCAAACGCTGATAACAGTGCTCTACTGGCTCATCTTCATAGGGACTATAGAAATCCCGGCCCTCTATTTCATCGGCATCAAGATGATCCTGATTGACAATGTCCTTTCTGCGACGTCGGAGTATGTCGCCTATGACGCCCATCTTGCAGGATACACGTTCGGTATCCTCTCGATGCTGGGTCTGCTTGCAACGGGGATCATAACTCACAGCAGTTTCGACCTGTGGGCAATGATAAGGCAATGGAACCGTCGCCGGCAATACCACGATGCGGTCGCAGGGGGATACGACCCGTTTTCGGTTCGTCTGAAAGGCAAGCGGGTCAAGGCCCGGCAAGTCAGAACGCCTGCCCAGCGTGAGAAGGATGAGAAAACCGAGAAGCTTCGCGATGAAATCTTCAAACGGGTCCTCGAACGTAATCTCCCGGACGCGGCAGAACTGTATATCGAGCTTATGGATATTGACAGCGAACAGGTACTGCCCCGCCAGCACCTTCTGGATATCGCCAACCAGCTTGCCAGCGACAGCAGACAGGCCGAATCGGCCCGAGCTTACGAACAGTTTCTGGCACACTACGGCAACTACGAATACGTAGAGGAGGTGGAGTTGATGCTGGGGCTGCTGTACTCAAGGTATCTGGGTGAGCCGGAGAAGGCGATCAAGCATTTACGTGCCGCCCGGGAGAAGTTAGCTGATCCGGGACAGGCTAAGATGTGCCGCAATGAACTCGAAATACTGGAAAGGTCGTCGGAATAAGTTTTATCCCGGCAAGAAAGTGTTTTTATTCAGGAGCAAAGCGAAATGACACGCGAAACGCATAGCAGAAGAGATTTCCTGACGTTGGCCGGGGCCGGGGCCGCTGCATCGCTGGCAGGCCCGGGCAAAACAGAGGCAATGCTGCGAACAGACGATGCGGAGCAGCCGATCAAAAGGCGGTTCGAGTTGGGCATGGCGTCTTATACCCTGCGAAAATTCAAACTCGATCAGACACTTGCGATCACCAGGCGGGTGGGGCTGAAGTATATCGCCTTCAAGAGTTTTCATCTGGCGCTGGACAGTACGCCTGAGCAGATAGCCGAGGCAGTGAAAAAGGTTAAGGATGCCGGGTTGATACTCTACGGAGGCGGCGTAATATACATGAAGAATGAAACCGAGGTGAACCAGGCGTTCGAATACGCCAAGGCGGCGGGGATGAAGGTTATCATCGGCGTGCCGGCGCACGAGCTACTGCCGCTGGTCAATAAGAAGGTGCGGGAATATGACATAAAGGTCGCCATCCACAATCACGGTCCCGGCGACCAGTTATACCCGACCGCCGCCAGCGCCTATGAAAAGATTAAGAATCTCGACAAGCGGATAGGGCTGTGCAACGACATCGGGCACACACAGCGGTCCGGGATCGATCCGTCAGTTTCGATACGCAAGTATGCGGACCGCCTGCTGGATGTGCATATCAAAGATGTTAGTGCGGCTGCGAAGGAGGGACACGGCGTTGAAGTGGGACGGGGCGTCATCGATATTCCGCGATTCCTGCGAACGCTGGTGGAAATCAAGTATCCGGGGATTGTCTCCTTCGAATATGAAAAAGACGCCGATGATCCGATTGCCGGGCTGGCCGAATCGGTTGGGTACGTCAAGGGCGTGCTGGCGGCGATGAACGCTTAAAGTGTATGAGACTGTCAAGGTAAGAAGACGGTTTGATTTCCCGTAGTGGAAAGGCAGGTTTGATATGTCTTATAATGTTAGAATTGTCAGTACTTATCCGCCTCGGCGGTGCGGAATAGGGACCTTCTGCCGGGACCTGGCGACGGCGCTGGAGCAGTTGACTGCAGAGGTCGGCCATATCCGGGTCGCCGCCATCGACAACCATAGCGGACCATACGGGATTCCCGTTGATCTGGTCATAGACCAGTATAATCCGGAGTCGTGGGCCGATACGACGAAGCACATCATAACCAGGGCGAGTGAGAGCAGCAACCCGACGGTGGTGCTGCTTCAGCACGAGTACGGCCTGGACCCGGACAAGAACGGCAACGACGGCGAGGGAACGAACTTCGTGGAAATGGCAAAGGCGTTTCAGAAGGAGGGACTGATTACGCTGGTATATCTTCATACGGTCCTGAACTCGCCCGATCCGCACCAGAAGCAGACACTTCTGGACCTTGCCGAATACAGCGATTGTCTCGTCGTGACGACCGAGAGCGCTATCCACATTCTCGAATCGGAGAAGTACGGCATTCCGCATGCAAAGCTCAAACACCTCGATCACGGCATCCGAATGCACCATCCGTCACAGTACGACAGGCTTGCGATAAAGAAGGAATTGGGCATCAGCGATCACATGCTTGTCACGACGCTCGGGCTGCTGTCGCCCGACAAAGGGGTTCAATATTCGATTCGCGCTTACGGGCGGTTTGTGGAAGAATCCTGCACGGCCAAGCAGCGTGAGAGAATTGTATATTTAATTGCGGGGCAGGTTCATCCGGAATTCGTCAAGGCCGACGGCGGCCGGTCTTACGCCGAGTATCAGCAGGTTCTGGAAGACTCGCTGAACCGAGCCAAGGTCACATGGTGCAAGACAAGGGATCTGACGACAATCGACTTCAACAAGAACGATGTAGTATTCTACGACTGCTTCCTCGACGAAACCACCTTGCTCAAACTCTACGGCGGGACCAACGTGATGGTGCTGCCGTATCTTAACATGCAGCAGATATCCAGCGGGATCCTCGCAGACACCGTGGGCGCCGGAAGGGTGGCGATCGCCACGAAGTTTCTATATGCCCTTGAGCTGATCCACTCGAACAAGAAATGCCCGGAAGGGCTTGTAATCGGCAGGTACGCCAGAGGGATTCTCGTTGACCCCGGCGAAGCCTCCGTCGAGGAGATTGCAAAGGGACTGGACTATCTGGTCTTCCATCGGGACAAGCGATTGATGATGGAGCGCCAGGCCCACCAGCGAGGATACCAGATGAGATGGGACAACAGCGCATGGGGCCTTATGCAATACGTTGACTTCGTGCGAGAGGAGAAGGATATCGTCACCGGCAGAGGCGTCAAGTTCGTTCGAGAAAAACCGTCGCTCCTCGAAGTCAGGAAGCGACATGTATTGCATACGCACTCTTCCGGTCAGAGCCCGCCCGTCCCGAAGGAACAAAGAACCTGAGAAGAAGCCTTGCCGGCCATTCGCATCCGAGGCCCGGTCGCCTCTATAGATATTCACTGCTCGTATAGCGGCACGTCATGCGAGCTTTACGAGCCGTTGCTCCTTGGCTGACTTGTATATCGCCAAGATCACTTCTACGGCTTTTCTTGCCTCTGCGCCGTCGATCCAGAAATCTTTGCCGCTTTCGAGCGCTTCGAGGAATGCCTTGAAGTTTTTGGTATGGTTGTCGTGGGTAATCGCCGCCGGGTCCGCGACCCCCCCACCGCCGGTAATCCCTCCGAAATTCTCGCGAATCCGCTTGTCCTCGGGCGTTTCATCGGCAAACTGCCAGACGGTGAAGCTGTCTTCGACCTGTATGACGGTGCCCCTGGTTCCGGTGATCTCGAATCGCCTGAACTGTCCGGGCCAGGAGGCCGTTGTCCCGTAGATGACTCCGAGGGTGCCGCCGGCAAATCGCACAGCCGCGGCAGCAGTATCTTCGGTTTCTATCCGGGGATGTCCGATTTTGCCCGTAAAGGCCTGGACCGACTCGATGGGGGGCATAACGTCGCAAAGCATATCGATCATGTGAATGGACTGGTTCATCAGCGCCCCGCCGCCGTCGAGCTTCCATGTCCCGTGCCACGAGTCCTTGTAGTATTCGTCGGTGCGCCACCAGGGGACATATATTCCGGCGTATGAGACGGCGCCGAATCGGCCGGAGTTTATGGCCTTTCGCAGGACTGTCTGTGAGTCGTTGAAGCGATATGGGAATATACCGCCCAATCGCGTGCCCGCCTTTTTGTGTGCGGCGATCATTTCGTCTATTCTGTCGAGAGTTATCTCGATGGGTTTTTCACATATTACGTGCTTTCCGGCCCGGGCGGCGGCGACGGCGGGCTCGAGGTGAAAGCCGCTGGGCGTGGCGATTGTAACGATGTCTATTTCATCGCTTTCGACCATTTTTTCATAATCGGCAAATACCTTGACGCCATGTTTTCGGGCCAATTCGTCGGCTTTGGAGGCGATTTTGTCACAACAGCCGATCAATCTGGCATTGGGTATATCTGCAATTGCCCTGGCGTGAAAATCCGCTATGAGTCCTGCGCCTATTATTCCGAAGTTCCAATTCTTCATATGCGTGTATTCCTTTCCGTCAGCGTATCAGTCGCACTTGAGGCCAACCTCGTCGGCCAGCTCCCTTACCGCTGCTATTGCCCGCGAGAAGAGCTTGCCGCCCGTGGAGCCGCCGAACTGCCCGCCCTGCTGCAGATGAGGCTCCATAGTCATGCACCCGTCGTAGTCCATCGCAGCCAGCTCAGTCAGCAGCTCCTTAATCTGGCCATCGCCTTCGCCGGGGATACTGCCGACGTCCGTTGCGCCGAGTTTCCAGTCCTTGATATGGATATGGACTACGTACGGCTTCATTACGGGCCAGCAGACTTCGACGTTGTTCGTAATTTTCTCGCCCCAGACGAAATTGGCAGGGTCGTAGGCGAGGCGGAGCTTGGGGGAATCGACCATCTCGATCATCTCGAGGCAGTTTTCGGCGGTGTGGCCGTAGATATGGGCTTCGTTTTCGTGGGCCATGGTGACATCTACGCCGGTGAGCAAGTCGGCTTTGGCGACCATTCGCTCGATGACCTGGTCACGGCAGTCGTCGATATTCCCGCCTTCGGGCGCGTAATAGCTGAACATCCGAATGAAGGGCGTCTCAAGAAACACGGCCAACTCGATTGCGTGCTTGAACTTGTCGAGGTGCGGGCCGAAGGGTTCATCGAGCCTGACCTTGCCTATCGGCGAGCCAATCGCGCTTACCTTAAGGCCGTGGTCCCGAATCATCTTTTTGACTTCATGGAGTTCGCTGCGGTTCAGGTCCATGAGGTTCCTGCCGCCGACGAAACGCGGCTCAATATACCCAACGCCTTCTTTGGCAAGGTATTCGACCTGTGCGAGAAAATCGTCTGTCACTTCATCTGCAAATGCGCTCAATTTCGCCATTCTGATTCGCTCCGTTCGTGTTTGTGTTATTTCTCAACCCTTGCGGCAATAGCCGGCAGGTCTCTTTTCATTTCTTCGAGTCTATATCCGAATCCCGGGCCGGTCAACGTTGATAAATCCACCTGCCCGTCACGCCGGCGGTACAGGCCCGGATGAACGGCTTGTTCCGGGGCCGAAGCGGCCGGGTAGAACTGCATCGCATTGGTCTCGACTCCCATAATCGTCCCGGCGTGCGCGGCCAGGCGGACATGCGGAATCTGGGCCAGCATGGGATTGGTCAAATCCTGCACCATCAAAGTCATACCGTGCGCCTTGGCCCAGCACAGGCTGAGAATGGCCCCGGTCTGGGTTTTGCACGTTTTCAGGGCGACGCCCGTCCAACCGAGGGTGCGACCGAGACGAATCAGCTTCCAGTCGTGCGCGCTTTCGTCCATGAAAAGGGGTTTGCGCGCCGAGACGCTGTGGACATCTATCCGGTTGGCTTCGAGGTCATAAGGGAACGGCTGCTCGACGTAGAGTATCATCTGATAGATTCGCGGATGCTCGACGATGAGCCTGTCGAGAATGTCATTGACATATTCCGGGTCGGTGACGGTGCAATTGAAATCGCTGGTGAGCCAGAGCACGCCTTTCGAGATTGCGATGTGGCCGACCTTTACGAGCCGGTCGTAGTCCCAGAGCGCATCGCTGCCTCGCAGCTTCACCTTCAGGCACATCAGGCCGTCCCGCTCGATCCAGTCGCCGAGCAGCACGGGGTAGCCTTCGTCCGGCTCTTTGCCGGTAAGCTCGGATTCATCGAGGAGGTCTTTTCCGCCGACGAGGTGCCATGCGGGCAGTCGGCGCGGCGCGGGAAGATCGAGAAAATCGACAGGGTATTTTCCCTCGAAAGATACGGCCGAACCGGAGGCAGGCTCGATAAGCCCTGCCAAATCGGTATTCATGAACTCGGCCGTATAGGTGGCGTAGATGTCACGTCCGAGGAGCCGGCCGTAGGCGTCGTGCAGCGCGATATCGAAAGCCGAGCAGCAGACCAATGCCGCCAGATAGGGCATCGGCTCGGCGCGGTCGCTGTTGAGTTTTTCAAGCAGGTCCGGCAACGCAGATTCCAGAAAGAAGCTCCCCAATTCCATCGGATGGCCCTTCTTTTCGAATCGGGCCCACTGCTCGGCCAGCATTTTGCAGAAGCGCTGCATTGTTTCGCATCTGTCGGCGTAGCTGATACCGCCGGGCCAGGCCCACTGTACGCTAAGCGGGGTCTCCCCCCAGCCGCGGGCAGTCTTACCATCGTCGGCTGTGACGGTCATGGCCGTTCGGGCGCATATTACGCTGGTGAGCGTCTCAGGACCGAACTTGAGCGGAACGCGGGTCTCAACGCCGATGAAATACAAATCGACAGCAACAATGCCGATATCAGTTTCCATGAAGAATTCCTTACAGCCCTTCTCGACAATACGGCGGCCCCTCGGCATCCGGGATGCGCGCGATGCAAGGCGCAATCCACGACGTACGCGAGCAATGCCGATATTCAGCAATCAGGTATATACCGTATCCTGCATTGTTGTCAACTCAAAGTTGGAGGACAACAAGAGGCAGTGAGGGCCTTAACTTATCGCCAAGACGGCGACAACACAAACGAGGAGAAAAATTTATCCGCTTTTGCGAACAAGGGGCATCGTAACTGTAATTCGTGTTCCATGCCCCACCGACGATTCGATGTCGAGCCGACCGCCGAAATACTCGATCCGCTCCTTGACGTTGAACAGGCCGAATCCGCCTGATCGGCTGAGCGACCATGCCCCGAGTTTCTCTGAAACGTCAAAGCCGGCGCCATTGTCCTCCACAGCAACTTCCAGATTGCCGCCACTGCTTTGTATGCGGACCTTCACTTTGGTTGCTCCGGCGTGCTTGATGATATTGGCGAGGAGTTCGCGGACGATCTGAAAGAGCGTTATCCTGATATCTTCACAGATTCCGAGGCGGTCGGCGCCGTCGGCACAAACGAACTCGGTCTCGATTCCGTACCTGTCTTCGACATAATCCGTAAGCCAGGATTCGACGGCCGCGGCGAAGCCGATATGGTAGAGGATCGGATTGCTCAACTCGAAAGTGAGATAATGCGCATCTTCGATCATCACATCCAACTGCTTCGCCAGCGTATCGAGCGACGCGGCAAGATTCATTGGGGCATGGCCGCTTCGGAGCCTGGATATCTCCATCTTGGCCATAGCAAGCTTTTGGCCTATTTCATCGTGGACTCCGGTTGCAATTCGGTGCCGCTCGTGTTCCTCGCTCAGTGCCAATTGCGCGGTCAATTCACGAAGCCTGGCTTCGTGGTCGAGGATTTCTCTCTCCATCTTTATCCGTATAGCTTTTTCTCTTATGGCCATTATGCCGTAAGCCAGATCAGAGGCAAGCTCCATGAGCAAATCGACTTCGCGTGAACCGAAGGCATCCGGCTCGTCGGAATAGACATTCAAAGCACCGAGAACCTCGTTCAGATGGATCATCGGCAGCGCCACGGAGGATGCGTAACCCCGCGTTATCGCCTGCTCGCGCCATGGGCCGAAGTATTCGCTATTTAGGATATCTTCGAGCACGAAGGCCTTGCCCGTTCGAATTGCGGTGCCGGTAGGTCCCCTTCCGCGTTCCTTATCGGCCCATGTTATGTTGACCGTCTCCAGATAGCCATCTTCGAATCCGGCGTGAGCAACGGGACGAACAGTCTTTGCTTCGTCGTCGATCTTATAGCCGATCCATACCAGTTTATAGCCCTCGACGTTTACTACGGCTCTGCAGATTTTACCAAGCAGCGCCTTCTCATCCGTCGAGCGTACGAGTATTTCGTTGCACCTGCCGATTACTCTCAGGGCGCGGTTCGCCTTTGTAAGGTCTTCTCTAACCTTCCGAATTTCCGTGATATTTGTCGAGACGACGACAACCGCGCGCAGCTTCGGATCGGCAAGGGTGATAAATCTTGTGAGCCACCAACTCTTATGGGGCCCCGGATGCTCCATGACAGAGGAAGGCTGCCCCGCCAGGCAGGCATCAACAGCTTCCCTCCAGATAAAACGAGCGGCAGAAGGAAGGGCATTGAAGACATCCGTGAGATATTTGCAATCGCCGAGGAGTTCGAGGGCTGCGGGATTCATATAGAGGACTTCGCGTCCGTACTGTATTACCGTTACGGCATCTGTGGAGCTGCCTGCGGTTGCGTGGAAAAGTATGTCATTGCGCAGGATGCCGGCCTGAGATTTGCTTGCGGCGCCGGTCAATGTGACGAGCGGATTCGGCTTTGACTCTGTTTCAGATACGGGCTTATCAATACCGCCGGCGGTTCGTGAGGATTTGTTCTTCCCGCCATACATTTCTCTTGGCCTCCAAGGTGGTCGCACGACACACAACAGGCAACCAACGCAACCTCGCGCCGAATACCTGTACAACCGGCTCCTCGGTGCTGTCGAAACATATCTACGATGCTCCCGGCAATACGCCTATTATCCGACCCGGCGGTCCTGAATGTCAAG